>NZ_CP023344.1:3697500-4041815 GCF_002310495.1 Nibricoccus aquaticus
GACGACGGGCGGTAGGGGTTGGATCAAAGAGAGCGGTGGAGGCCTTCGGCGCGGATTTGCCAGCTGCCGTCTTTGGGGAAGCCGGGGAATTCTTCGGTGCAGCCGTCCCAGCCGGCGACCATGAGCGCGATGGTGGCGAGGAAGGAGCCGTTCGCGGGGAGGTAGACGGCGATTTCGCGTTTACGGGCGCCGGGAGGGGCGTCTTTTGGCAACGCTTCGTCGCTGCGGACTGGAGCGTGTCCGGTCGGCAGATACTTATTGTTGGGGCCTTCGCGCATGAGGACTTCGATGGCTTCGGCGGGACGGCCGAGGCGGGTGGCGGTCATGGCGACCAGCGGATAATCCCAGCCCCAGATTTTGGTTTCCCAGTCCCATTGTTTGAGAACGCCGGTGAGGGTGCGGTCCATGGTGGCGCGATCGACGTCGGGGCCGCCGGGGAGGAAGCCGAGCGGCATCAGCATTTGTGGATGATCGTGGCGGCTCTCGATGTTGTCCCAGGTGTCGGGCTGCGATTCGAGCGCGACGTACATGCCGTGGCGTTGAGGGATCGGCGCGAGGTGCGCGATGACGTGGTCCCATTTTTCGTCGCGCGGCAGGCCGAGGCGAGTGCGCCACTGCTGGGCCATGTCGAGCGCCCAGCGCCAGTAGGAAAGTTCAAAGCCGGGATTCTGGCTCGTGGCTTGATCGCCGATTTCTTGGGCGATCCAGAGTGGCGGGCCGAGCACGTATTGTTTGCGCGCGGGATCGAACCAGACCATTGAGGCGAGGCAGTCGGCGGTTTCGAGGACGAGGTCGCGGTATTTGGCGAGTGTGGCGGGCGTGGGATTATTTCGATACAGCAGCTCGCAGAGATAAACCATGTGCGGCTGGTTCCAGACGATGAGCGGCGGGCCGCCGGGGCTTTCGCGCATGTCGGGGCCGGTCATCTTGGCCCAGCGCGCACCTTTCCAGCCGCGGAATTTCGCGAGTTCGCGCGCGGCGGGAAGCTGGGCCTGGTACCATTCGAGATTTTTTTCGAGCAACGCGTCGCGACCGAAGAGCGGGAAGTGCGCGGCGTGCCACCAGATCATCTCGGTGTGATGCTTGCCGTACCACGTGCTGCAGGTGAGTCCGCTTTCCTGTGGAGGCACATCACCGGCCATCTGCACGGCCATGAGGTATTGCGAGAGGACGATGCGCTCCTCGACTTTCTTCGCGAGCGGGTTGGTGCTGCCGGTGAAGTCGATCGCGCCGCCGGATTCCCAGAATTTTTGCCAGTGCAGAGTGGCCCCCGCGAAAACGGAAGCGGTGCTTAGCTCATTTTTTTCCTGCTGAGATGAGAAGCGAAGAGTCACTTCGAGAAGTGATTTTCCTGGAGCATCCTGAATTTTGAAAACATGAGGCGAGGTCTTCGTGAGAAGCCCGGGGCGATCTAATCTTACATGGTATTTTGTCCCCGAAATTTGCCGCTCGATAAGATCAGGCATCAGAAGCTCCGATGAATGTGTCGCAGGATGCGACCAATCCAGGCCTGGAGTATTTTTCACGTCTAGTTTGTGGCCACGGGGAAACGCGAGGCGGAGGCGGAGTTTCCCGTCTGCGACGAGCTTCGAGGTGATGATTATCGCGACGGTGTCCGTGCCCTGATTGCATGCCGTCTCTATATTCACGGGCACGCCGTCGAGTTTGAACTGGCTCGTGACGATGCCGGTCCAGAGGTCGAGCGTTTGGTTGGGTTCTTGAATGTCTTCGGGCGCGAGCGGGGTGCCGTCAGCTTTGTCGTATTCGAGGGCGAGCTGGCCGAGCGGGTGGTTGCGTGGGTTGGTGCGCAGGTATTGACCTGCGGGCGTCGAGGCGAGGGTGGCGTAAGGTTGCTCAGTGCCGTCGGGGTGTTTGTAAGGCTTGGAGGCGTCGGCGAGGGTGTAGTTGTTGGGATTGGGATCGGTGACCCAGCACCAGCGGGAGAGGATTTCGGTGGGGATGCCGTTGCGGTGGTGAAACTCGGCGAAGGTCTGCATGCCGGTGATGTCGCAGCCGAAGGCGAAGCCGCTGTTGCCGACCGTGAGCGTGGCGTCGGGATCGACTTTCGTGATGTGCGGGTTGTGGCGCGTGACGAGCGCGTGGCGGTCGATTTTCTCGGCGGCGCGGGTGAAGGGCAGAGCGCAGATGAGCGTGAGCAGGATAAAGGCGAAGGGGAATCGCATGGTTTGGGAGAAGCGCAGAGTGGTGTGAGCAAACGGCAAACGGGTGGCTGGCGGACAGTACAAAAAAGGCGGGCCGGTGAAGGCCCGCCTTTGGAGAGAGAACGGAGATCGCTTACTTCGCGAGTGCGCGGTTCAGCGCGCTCACGATGGCTTTGATCGACGCCAACTCGATGTTGGTGTCGATGCCGGCGCCGAAGAGCGTCTGGCCGCGGTCGGTCTTGATCTGGATGTAGGACACGGCACGTGCCTCCGCGCCTTTGCCGAGCGAGTGTTCGGAGTAACTGAGGACTTCGAATTTCGGCAGCACAGTCGTGCCGAGCGCGCGTACGAAGGCATCGATCGGGCCGTTGCCGGAGGCGGTGAGTGCGTGGCGTTTGCCGTTGAGGGTTATCGAGGCTTCGCACGTCACGGCGCTGTCGCGCTCGGTGGTCTTGAAGTGCTCCAAGGTCACAGGCTCGCGGCGCTCGATGTACTCGCGGAGAAACGCGGCGTGGATGTCTTCCGTGGTGAGCTCGGTGCCTTTGGCGTCGGCAAGATCGTTCACGATGCGGCCGATCTCCTTGTGCATGAGCTTGGGCAACTGGAAGCCGTAGTCGTTCTCAAGGATGTACGCGACGCCGCCTTTGCCGGACTGCGAGTTGATGCGGATGATCGCCTTGTAGCTGCGACCGACGTCGGCGGGATCGACGGGAATGTAGAGCACATCCCATGGGCGGCCGGGTTTCTGGTGCGCCCAGGATTTCTTGATGGCGTCCTGGTGCGAGCCGCTGAAGGCGGTGAAGGCGAGTTCGCCGGCGTAGGGCTGGCGAGCGGGCACTTCCATGCGCGTGCAGCGTTCGTAGACATCGCGGATGTGATTCAAGTCGCCGAAATCCAGGCCGGTTTCGATGCCGTAGGTGTAGATGTTCAGCGCGGTGGTGACGATATCCAGATTGCCGGTACGCTCACCGACGCCGAAGAGCGTGCCTTCGACGCGGTCGGCTCCGGCTAGCAACGCCAGTTCGGTCGCGGCGATACCGGTGCCGCGGTCGTTGTGCGTGTGGAGCGAAATGGTCGTGCTGCTGCGGCGCGTGAGATGCGTGCACATCCACTCGATCTGGTCGGCGTGCACGTTGGGCGTGCCGTACTCGACCGTGGCGGGGAGGTTGAGGATGATTTTGTTTTCCGGCGTCGGTTGCCACACGTCGGTGACGCGCTCGCAGATCTCCAAGGCGAAATCCAACTCGGTGCTCGTGAAACTCTCGGGCGAATATTCCAGACGCACGCGTGTGCCCTCGGCGACGAGTGGCTGCATCTTTTCCTTGAGGAAGGAAACACCGTGCGTGGCGATGCGGATGATGTCGTCGCGCGAAGCGTTGAACACATACTCGCGCTGCTTTGGCGACGTGGAGTTGTAGAGATGGAAGATGATGCTCTTCGCGCCGCGCAAGGCTTCGAGGGAGCGTGTGATCAAGTCCTCGCGGCACTGGCAGAGGATCTGGATGGAGACGCCGGCCGGGATGCGGTTTTCCTCGATGAGGCGGCGGCAGAAATCGAATTCGATCTGCGACGCAGAGGGGAAGCCGACCTCGATTTCCTTGAAGCCGATTTTTACCAACAGGTCGAAGTACTCCAATTTTTCTTCGACGCTCATGGGCTGGGCGAGGGCTTGGTTGCCATCGCGGAGATCGACGCTGCACCAGATCGGAGCGCGCGTGAGCGTGCGGCTGGGCCACTGGCGATTAGGCAAATCGACGGGCGGGAAGGGCCGGTATTTGGAAACGGGGGAAGGTTGCATGACGAAACGAGAAAAGAATTAACGATGCGGGAATGGACTGACCAACGATAAAAACGCCTCTGGCCGCAGAGGGGCGGCGGGCGAACTCAGGCAACGGATGGACGCACAGATCAGCCTTTCACGGCCTTCTCGGATCGTGCGTCTAGGTAAGTCGAAGCGCCTGGGCGATGTGTCGCATGTAACTGCAGTAGGTAACGGCACGAGCGCGGGCGGAGTCAAGGGGCGGCTTGATAAGGAAAAATGAGAAGCGTGATTTTCCCGCGTGGAGCCGGCAAAAAAAAGCAAACGCCGCGCTCACAAGGGCGCGGCGTTTGGAGGCAGAGGACTGCGGGCTGGAAGGCGGGCCACGCCTTACTGATGTCAGCGTGTGAGTGAAGAGGCTTGTTCGCCGTAAATCTGCTGAAGCTGCGCGGACGAGCGCGCGTCGTTCAACGTGTCGGGTACGGTGATGACCGACGGACGGGAACGGTACCATGGATGAGTTTTCCAACCGCCGCCGGGAGTCCAGCTTGGCGCATAGGTGGAAGTGCGGGGAGCTTTCGGAGCGCGTTCCTGAACGACGACAGTACGTTCTTCGACCGAGTAGGCGGGAGACGAATAGTCTGACGCAAAATAGGCGGGGTGGAAAATGGAGCTGTAGCCAAGCCCGAGGTAACCGTGGTTGTAGTAATTGCTGTGACCAAATCCTCGGTGGTGACCGAAGCTGTGATGATGGTGGCCGTGATCACGATGATGGCCGTGGTGACCGCCGACTCCGATAGTGAATCCGCCGTGGTAGCTGCGAATGTCGGCGAAGGCGGAACTGGTTAGCAAAGTGGCGGCGGCGAAAAGAGGGAGGAGGTGTTTCATGGGGAAAGGGACTGGGGTTTTAAGTGCGGCCAACGTAGCGCGGACTGCTCCGAGTGCAACACGGCTCATCGGGCGAGTGGCGCTGGCTGGCGGCCAACATTTTGAAGTGCGCGACGTTTAAGGGGATGAACGGGCAGAGCCTAGGAGAAGAAATGTTCGCGCTGAGAGCATGATGGGCGCGTGGAGTCAGGGCCTTGCGCTCGCACGCGAGAACGGACCACCTTTTGCCCATCATGCGCCTGCCTGCACTTCGCCAGTTCGCGCTTTCCCTTCCTCAGACCACCTGGGTCAAGCAGTGGGGCGAGTGCCTCGTTTATAAAGTCGCGGGCAAAATGTTTCTGATCATCGCGCTCGATGGCGAAACGATCGACGGGGTCGTCTTCAAGTGCACGCCGGAGGAATTCGACGATCTCACGGACATCGATGGCATCACGCAGGCGCCTTATTGCGCGAAGCGGCACTGGGTGCGGGTCGGTGATCTCGCGGCGTTGTCTGCGGCGGAGTTGGAACGTCGCATCCGACGGAGTTACGATCTGGTTGTGGCTAAGCTGCCGAAGAAAACGCGGGCGACGCTCGACGTGACGAAGATCTAGCCGTCGCAGCATCCTGCCTGTGGCAAACGGTCATGCTAAATTCGTGAATGCCTTCGCCGACTGCGCGTGGGCGTTTGAATGACGATTGTTAGCGTGCGTTATCCTTTCCGAATAGAGCGGCTGGCCACTTGCGCGGGCGATTACTCACCTTAGCCTACGTCATCATGGATGACCTCGTCGCTGCGCGCGCCACCATGGGTTTCTCATTGGGATTCCATATCGTTTTTGCGGCGATCGGCATGACGATGCCGTTTCTGATGTCGGCGGCACATTACCGGTATCTGAAGAAGAAAGATCCCGTTTACCTCGAGCTGACGAAGATGTGGATGAAGGGAGTCGCGATCCTCTTCGCGGTCGGCGCGGTCTCGGGCACGGTGCTTTCTTTCGAGCTCGGGCTGCTCTGGCCTGGTTTTATGCGGCACGCGGGCGCAATCATCGGCATGCCGTTTTCCTGGGAGGGCACGGCGTTCTTCATCGAGGCGATTGCGATCGGCCTGTTTCTCTACGGATGGAAACGCATGCATCCGTGGGTGCATTGGGCAACGGGTCTTGTGGTCGGCATCTCGGGTTTTGCTTCCGGCATCTTTGTCGTCGCCGCCAATTCTTGGATGAATTCTCCCACGGCTTCGACTGGGTCGATGGTGCGGCGCAGAATGTCGATCCGGTCGCCGCCATGTTTAATCGCGCGTGGCTGCATCAAAGTCTGCACATGCAGATCGGCGCGCTTCAGGCCGTGGGTCTAGCCGTCGCGGGAATCCATGCGTGGCTTTTTCTGCGCGGTCGTGCGCCGGACCTGAACATGAAGGCGCTCAAGATCGCGATGATCTTCGGTGCGACGGCTTCGTTGCTGCAGCCATTCGTCGGACACTTCGCCGGTGAACGCGTTGCCGAGTTCCAGCCTGCCAAGCTAGCCGCAATCGAGGGACATTTCAAAACCGGTCCACGCGCGCCGCTGACCCTTGGCGGAATTCCCGATGCCGACACGCAGACGATGAAATGGGGCCTGCAAATTCCCGGAGCGCTCAGCCTGCTCGCACATCGCGACATCAACGCCGAGGTCATCGGGCTCGATAAATTTCCGCGCGACGAGTGGCCGCCGCTCGTGATCACGCACATCGCGTTTCAAGTGATGGTCGGGATCGGCTCGCTGCTCGCGTTGCTCAGTCTGCTCTACTTTTGGTTTCTCCGTCGTGCCGCGTTTCCGCGCTGGTTGTTGTGGTTGCTCGTGCTCTGCGCGCCACTCGGCATGATTGCCATCGAAGCGGGCTGGATCGTCACGGAGGTCGGGCGCCAGCCGTGGATTATTTATGGCATCATGCGAACGAAAGACGCGGTCACTCCGGTGC
Organism: Nibricoccus aquaticus; assembly: GCF_002310495.1. GTDB lineage: Bacteria > Verrucomicrobiota > Verrucomicrobiia > Opitutales > Opitutaceae > Nibricoccus > Nibricoccus aquaticus. The sequence continues at coordinate 3,704,249 of NZ_CP023344.1, forward strand.
CGGGAATGGTCTATCACTTTTATCTCTTCCTCGTGCTCTATCTCGGACTGGCCGCGGCGACGGTCTGGTTGTTGAGCCGTCAGATTCACACGGTGCAGAAAAAATTCGGAGGCTGAGATGATCGACATCCTCGTCTTTTTCATCGGCGCTTCGCTTCTGCTCTACGTGGTGTTGGGCGGTTCCGACTTCGGCGCGGGCATCCTCGAACTGTTACCGGCCGGGCGACTGCGCGGAAAACAAAAGGACGTCATCAATCACGCGATGGGCCCGGTGTGGGAGGCCAATCACATGTGGCTCATTCTGATCGTCGTGATCCTCTTCATGGGATTTCCCGTGATCTTCACGACACTGATGGTCGCGCTGCATTTGCCGATGCTCGCGCTGCTGGTCGGCATTGTGGTGCGTGGCACCGCGTTCACCTTTCGTCACTACGATGCGATCCAGGAGAAGAAATCCCAGCGCACCTACACGTGGCTGTTTGGACTCTCGAGTCTCTGGACGGCTTTCTGGTTGGGGATCATCGCGGCCAGCCTCAATCGCGGAACGATCGATCCGGATGCCACTGAATTCTGGCGCGCCTACATCGCTCCGTGGTGGGGTGCCTATCCGCTGAGCGTTGGCGCGTTTGTCGCCTGCATCTACGCGTTTCTCGCGAGCATCTATCTCATCGGCGAAACGGACGACGTGGAGTTGAAACGCCGCTTTCACCGCTTCGGCGCATATTTTAACGGTCTCGTCATTCTGATGGGTGGAGTCGTTTTCGCCGCATCGCTCGGTGAACACGAAAGTCTCGCCACGGCGTTTCTCCGCAGTCCGCTCAATCTCGCGGTCGTGGCGCTGGCCACCGGGCTATTCGTCGCGCTGTGGTTCTTCGTCACCAAGCATCGCGTGATGCTCACGCGGGTTGTCGCCTCCGGACAAGTCGCGCTGATTCTGATCGGCTGGTGCCTGCTCTACGCGCCCAACGCCGTGCTCACCACGCGTGGCCCGCTCAGTTTCTACACCGAGGCCGCGCCACTGGCGACGCTGCGCCAGCTCGTCATCGCGTTGCTGGTCGGCAGCGTGTTTATCTTCCCGAGTCTGTTTTTCCTGCTGCGCGTGTTCAAATTGTCCGGCTCACGAGACGCCACGGACGAACACGCGGAAAATTCGCGCGACTGACGCGATCGCTTACTTTTTCGCAGTCTGCTCGCGGTATTTCCAGTTGTGCGGCTTTCCTTCGGCGAGCCACTCGATCGTTGTGGCGATGCGTTTCTCGCGGGTCGCGGGCTGTTTGGCGTCGGCGATCCAGTCGAGATATGCGCGGCGGTGACTCGGTGCGAAGGCTTTGAACGTCGCCGCGGCTTTCGCGTTGGCGGCGAGCGCTTTCTTCAAATCCGCGGGCACGGGCAATTCCTTGCCGGGTTTTGGGGCGCGCTTTTTCGCAGAGGCGGGCGCATCGCGTTGCTCCACGGCTGCACGGACGCAGGTGAGCAGGACCGAGTCTTTGGGCAGGTCGGCCAGCGACGTGATCTTCCCGAACTGGCCCATGCCTGCGCCTGCCGTATTCGTTTTCTCGAGCCACTGGCTGACGTCGATGTCGCGCCAGAAGAACAGCGAGGCGTGCGCCTTGAACGCCGCGAATCCGCAGAGCAGCCCGTGGTAGTCGAAGAAGGGGCAGCTCCACTTGATGGTTTCCACCGCGTCCGGACAGCCTTGGTGAATCAACTTCCGCAGGTGCTTCAAAACCGGCCGGGCGAAGGGCTCCGCCTCTGCGATGTACGCATCAACACGTGGGTCTTTGGTGGGCATGGGTGGGTGAAAGACGCTGGTTGTACTATTCAACCGCTTGCAACCAACTCTGCGGGATCACGACATCGAATCCGTCATCCATTCTTTCTACACGGAATGTTGGTTCTGGCGTCAAAGCTTCGAGCGAAATAACAAATCCTTCGCGCCCGGCGTGCTCACCTTGGATGAACCGGACGTGCTGGTTAAGTGTCAGCGTGATGCCATCGATATGATCTCCGGACCAGAACCGGTCATTCGGGTGCTCTTCTTTTGGCCTGCTTGGCGGTAGGGGGCGGTGATCGTAGTTACTCAAGCCTCTGATCAGATCTTCATCCCCGAGGGAAAAAAGCTCCGGACATTCGACCGAACGTCCGCTCTGAGAAGCGGCGGTCACGATGAGCTGAGCCAACCGCAAGTCGGGGTTTCGTTTCCAAACGTTGTGAATAGCCGCAAGCACTGCCGGAATTCTTGCTGAGTCACGCATAGGTTTCCTCCAGACATGTTGATAAGAGGTTCACAGATCAATCTCGGGTCAGGAAATGCCACAGCTTGCTGATGTTTCACGCTCCGCTACGTGGGTATCGTCCATTCCGACTTCCCTCCGCGCGCCTTGGCACATTGAGCATCAACTCGTCTTCATCGACTTGATGAACTCGTCGGCTTCGCGGATGGATTTTTCCATGTCTTCGATCAGGCGGGAGACGTCGCCCTGAAGATTGCTCGCGGTGGAGGTCAGACCGGCGATGGCTTGGGCGTTCAAGTTGTGTTTGAGGAAGAGGACTTGGTCGCGGAATTTGCCGAGGATGGGGTCCATGCGGTCGGCGGCGGCGCGCATGGTGCGCATGAGGTCGTTGTAGCGGCGTTTGGTTTCGTCGAGTTGACGCTGGCTCTGGTCTCGGAGGCTGCGGTCGGAGTAGGCGCTGAGTTCTTTTTTCCACTCGGAGAAAAGGGCGTCGGAGACATCGGAGACGGCGGCGATGCGTTCGCGGACTTCGGTGGCGCGGGCTTCGCTGCGTTTGAAGTCGTCGTTCAGCTGATCGTATTTGGCTTTCAGGCTGCCGCCTTCGACTTTCGTGACGGCGATGAATTTCTCCAAGGCGCTGGCGAATTGTTCCTTGGCTTCCTGCTGTGATTCACGGGCGTTGCCGACGCGGTCGACGAGGATGTCGCGTTTGGCCACGCCGATTTTTTCCATGGCGCCGTAGTAGGCACTGGAGCAGCCGCTGAGTAGCGCGATTGCGAGGGAGGCCGCGAAAAGAGGGGCACGAAGGATCTTCATACGAGGCGCAACGTGTGGCGGTTGGAGCGTTCGGCAAGCGGCGGCGCGACGTAACTTCTCCGGTGCGGGCATCGGTGAGCGTGCCGACTCAACCTTGAAGGTGTGGACGTGAGTGAGCTACTCGGCCAATGCGTGCTGGAACTGCAGGGTGCTGAGGCGGCGGTAGAGGCCGTCGGGGTTTTGCGAAAGTTCTTCGTGCGTGCCGCGTTCGACCATGCGGCCCTGGTCGAGGACGACGATCTGGTCGGCGCGGCGGACCGTGGCGAGGCGGTGGGCGATCACGAAGGTGGTGCGGCCGCGCATGAGGTGCTCGAGCGCGCTTTGCACAAGGCGTTCGCTTTCGCTGTCGAGCGAGCTGGTGGCTTCGTCGAGCACGAGGATGGCGGGGTCTTTCAGAATCGCGCGGGCGATGGCGACGCGCTGGCGCTGTCCGCCGGAGAGCTTGATGCCGCGGTCGCCGACGATCGTGTCGTAGCCTTCGGGAAAGCGGTCGATGAATTCCGCGGCGTTGGCCTGCTGCGCGGCGGCTTTGATTTCGTCGAGCGTGGCGCCGGGTTTGCCGTAGCGGATGTTTTCCGCGATCGAGCCGCCGAAGAGGAGCACGTCTTGTGGCACGAGCGCCATCTGCTCGCGCAACGCAGTGAGGTCGAAGTCGTGCGCGTCGCGGCCATCGAATAAAACGCGTCCGTGCTCAGGCGCGTAGAAGCGATAGAGCAGGGCGGTGAGCGTGGATTTGCCCGCACCGCTCGGGCCGACGAGGGCGGTGACTTCGCCGGGACGCGCGTGCAGCGAGATGTCGGCGAGCACGGCGATTTCGGGGCGCGAGGGGTAACGGAAGGTGACGTTTTGGAGTTCTACTTCGCCACGGAGACGGGTGGGTGAGGCTGAGGCGGACGGAGGAGTTGAGAGTTGAGGGCTGAGGGTTGAGAGATCGGAAGGCGGAGACGAAGGATGGATCGGGCGATTTACGGTGATGGTCGCTGCGGTTTTCGGCGTTGTCGCAGCGGGCAACGCGACGGTGACTTCGGGTTGCTCGCGGAGGAGTTCGCGCACGCGCTGGCTGGCGCCGACGGTTTTCTGAATCTGGCTGTAGAGTTCCGCGGCCTGGCCCATCGCGCCGGCGACGAAGGTGCTGTAGAGCACGAAGCGCGTGAGCTCGCCGGCGGTGATCTGGCCGGATTGCAGCAGACCCGCGCCGAACCAGAGGACGATCACCATGCCGCCGAACATCGAAACGGTGAATACAGCGAAGAACGCCGCGCGCCAGCGGACGGCGGTGAGCGAAGTGGCGAGCGCGGCTTCGTTGGTGCGTTGGTAGCGGGCGAGCTCGAAGGTCTCGTTTGCGAAGGCCTTCACGCTGGCGATGCCTTGCAGCGTTTCCTCGACGATGGTGCCGGTCTCCGCGAGTCGGTCCTGCGCCTCGCGGGAGAGACGGCGGAGTTTGCGGCCAAACGTCACGGCGGCGGCGATGAGCAAGGGCACCGTGCAGAGCATCGCGAGCGTGAGTTTGCCCGAGGTGAGCGCGATGAGGACGAGTCCGCCGATGAGGAGCACGGTCTGGCGGCAGAGTTGGGGCACGGCGGAGATGAGGCCGGACTCGAGTTGCGCGATGTCGCCGGAGAGGCGGCTGGTGAGTTCACCGACGCGGCGGCGCGCGAAGAACTCCATCGGGAGTCCGATCATGCGGCCGTAGGTGTCGCGACGAAGATCGGCGAGGGCGGTCTGGCCGACGCGGCCGAACGACATCGCGGCGCCGGCGGAGCCGAGGGCTTGCACGGCGATGGTGCCTGCGAGGATGGCGGCGATGCCGTTGAGCGTGAGCGAGCCGAGGACGGGCAAGGTAACGCCGGTGCTGTGCAGCGCGGCGTCGATCAAGCCACCGGCGAGGAGCGGGAAGCAAAGTCCGGCGACGCTGCCGACGAGGAGGCAGAGGAGTCCGAACACGAAGCGGCGGCGATAGGGCTTGAGGTAGCGGAGGATCTCGACGGTTTCGCGGAGAGCGGCGCGATCAATTTTGGTTTTGGGCGGATCGGGAAGGAGCGGAGACGATGAGTAGCGGCGGGACACGGCGGGGAATGTTCACGGCGGCGTGGTTTAGGCAACCGGGCGCGCGAGGACGCTGCTAGGGAGTTGGTGAAATGCGGGGGGGGGGTGGAGGAGAGACCGTGGTGGCGCAAAGGCGATGGGCCTCTATCCGTAGAGTCTCCTGATATTCGAACCGTCTTTCCCGCCGTCACCAAGCGCGTTGATTGAGGTCTGTCTTCACGGCTTACTTTATTCATGGAAAAACCTCTTCGTCCTTCTCTCAAAGCGAACGCCGATGTTGTGCGACCTGTGGTGCGCGCGGCCTCGGAAGCTATCTCTACAACGCCGCTCGTTTCAGGCGCGCTTAAAAATGCGGCAGCAAGCCAGTCGCTCACGACTGCGTCGGTTTCTTCAACCCGTCCTGCCCGGATTCTCGTGGCCGCGAAGTCACGTGAAGACGCGCTCGCGCAAGCCCGGCAGATCGCCGTGAAGTTCTCGCGCGAGCTTCAGCGCATAGATCTCCAGAAGGTGGAGTCGAAGTATCTTCGCGAGACCGAGAAGAACCTGCTCGCACTGTTCGATACGGCCAAGGAAAGCGGCGCCGTTTTGTTTTTCGATGAAGCGGACGCGCTTTTCGGCAAGCGCTCCGAGGTCAAAGATGCGCATGATCGCTACGCGAATCTGGAGACCTCGTACTTCCTGGAGCAGATCGAGAACTGTCCGGGAACGGTGATCATCGCGACCACGCAGCCTGCGCAGCTCGATCCTGAGTTGTTGCGCAAGTACGCGTTCGCAGAAGAGAGGCCGCGCGTGAAAGGTTAGTCGTCAAACCCTGAGCGAGCCGCGAAAGCCGCGACCGGCGTAGTAGGATTGGGCGCCGTTGTGGTAGATGAAGACGTGGCCGTAGCGGCGGTCGCCGAAGAGGGCGCCGCCGAGTTTACGGATGTCGGCGGGGGCTTTGATCCAGCTGGAGGATTTGGTGTCGAAGGTGCCGAGGGTCTGGAGGTGGCGGTATTGGTCGGCGTCGAGGAGCTCGATGCCCATGGCGGCGGCCAGATCGAGGGCGTTGTTTTTGGGCTTATGTTCTTTGCGTGAGTCGAGGCCCTCGCGGTCGTAGCAAACGCTGGTACGGCCTGAGGGGCTTTCCGGAGAGCAATCGACGAAGAGGAACTCGCAGGTCTTTTTATCGTGGCCGATCACGTCGGGTTGGCCGCCGGTGGATTCCATTTCGTGGAGCGACCAGAGTTTTTCAGGATGCGCTTCGAGGCGAGCCAGCACGGCGGGCCATTTGAGGCCTGGGTGGCGGGCGGGGTTTTCCTCGAAGCGGGCGCTCAGGATGCCGAGCAGGTTTTCATGCTGCGCGGGCGATAGCGTTTTCTGGAGACTGCGGGGCTTTTTCATCGGGGGTGCGGAGGAGGAGTTCTCCGCTCACAGGTGCTCTTCGTAGGTGATGTCGATCTTGGCGGCGAAGGCCTTTTTCTTGGAGGCACCTTGGAAGCGGATGCTGTGAGTGAGTTCGTCGTAAACGTATCCGTTCTCAGGATCGGCGGAGACTTCCTGGCCATCGACGAGGACGCGGAGGCTCTTTTTGTAGAAGCTGGCGGTGGGCGCGACGGGCTCGAGGGCGACGGCGACGGTGTCGGCGATGCGGTCGCCGAGGGCGGCGAGCGGGGCGGAGAAATCGCTTTCGATATTCAGCACAGTGCCGCCGGTGAGCTCGGCTGCGCGGCGGTGGGAGACGTTGCCGGGCGAGACGACGGCGTGCATCTCGAGTTTCCCGCGCTTGTTGCCTTTAACGATGATGAAGGGGCGGAGCACCCAGTAGTTGATGTAGCTGTCGAGCGTCTGGCGTTTCTGAGGGTTGCGCTCGTTATATTCGTTGAGGAGGTCGGGGAGTTTGCCGTCCTCGATCCACTCGGCCTGACGGGTTCCGGTGCCGGTGGGCTGTTCCTTCCAGACGGCGAGGCGGGTTTCTTCCTCGTCCATGAAGAAGACGACGATGGTGGTGGCGTCGGGGCGGAGGAAGGTGTGCTGCTTATTATAGAAGCCGGAGACGAAGTTGTAGACGGAGGTGAAGGCGGTGCGGTTGCTGTCACCGTTGGTGCCGACTTTCACGAGTTCGGCGAAGACGGGATCGGGGGTCTTGGGTGTGACCCAGGGCTGCGTGAGCGTGGGGAGTGTGACGAGGGTGCCGTTGCTGGCGACGCGCTTGGTGATCTGCTTGGGCTTGTCGCGGCGGTCGAGGACGGGGTTGCCGGCGGGATCGAGCTCCACGGAGCGGACTTCTTTGTAGTAACGCTGGTTGTCGGCACTGCGGCTGGAATCGGCGTTGACGAAATCGGTCGTGAGAACGCCGATACGGTAATCGAGGTCGCGCTCGCGGAAGAGCTGGCGGAAGCGGGTGAGGTTGGCGGCGATGCGGCTCTGGTGCTCCGCCATCGAGGGGGAGTTGTTGATGACGAAGACGAGATCGACCTCGCGGCTGCGGGAGCGGTCGGCGGTGAGGTGCTTCACGTTGCGGATGGGCTCGACTTTGACTGAGACGCTATTTTCCACGCCGAGGTGGGAGTTATTTTCGTCGAAGGTGTAGTACTTGAAACGCTCGTCGCCGATGAAGCCGGGGTTGGGCGCATAGCTGAGCTGGCCGGTGGTGCGGTCGAGCTTGGCGGTGCCGTTTTGCGCCTTGGCTTTGTCGTCGAGGACGTAGGCGATTTTCGCGTCGGTGATGCTGGTGCGGTCGGCATCGGTCATGAAGTCTTCATGGCTGGGGAGTTTTTTCGCGACCGGGGTGTTGGGGCGGGTCATGAGGGAAACTTCGCGGACGGTCATGGAGCGCTCGCGGTCGGCGCTGACCTCGAATTTGTCGAGGATGACGGGGGCGGTGGGTTTCACGTTGATCACGACGGTGCCTCTGAAGACGAGGCCGGAGGTTTCGTTGCGCACGGTGTAGGTGAAGGAGTCTTCGCCGACGAAGCCCTCGGGCGGTTGATAAGCGAAGTAGCCGAGGCGGGCGGTTTTGTTTTTGAAGAAGTCTTCATCGTCGCCGCCGGCGAGTCCTACGCGGCCGGACTGCGGTGGCGCGATGATGGTGTAGATGAGGTCGGTGCGCGTATCGGCGCTGAGGATCTGCGAGGCGACGGCGAGCTCGCCGGATGCGCCGGTTCCCTCGGTCTCGAAGGTCATGGGGGCGGCTGCGACGATCGTATTCGCGTCGGCGGGCGCGGTGGGGCTCGCGGCGGATGGCTCGCTGGCGGGAGCGGATGTTGGCGTGTCGGCTGCGAAGGCGGGGATGGCGACCGCAAGGCTTATGGTCAGGAGCAGGCAGAATGCTCGCGCGCAAGCGAAGGCGCGGGCGGTGATGACGAGATTCATAGTGGTGAAGGCGATGCGGGACATAACGCCGGGAACCGTCAAGCAAAGTGCCGGGGCGGTTCCGGTGAGCGGTGGATTCACTGAATCAAATAGTCCGGAACAATCATCACGAGTTGGTGAGCGACACCTAGCAATTCAGGGCTGGCGCTTATCTTGGCCAGAATTTCCGGCTAATTTTTAGCTTCTATCTTTGAAATGACAGCTATTTTGGCCGCTGCATTTTCAGTGACGGCTAAAATGGCCAAGTGACAGATCATCGATTGGCGCATGCTATTGATTCGCTACGGTTAAACCTCACAAACCTCCGACGCCTTTATCACCCCGCCGATTTTCCGGTCAGTCAACGAGCGGCTTCGAATGTATCCACATACCGATTCTTCCCGGTGAACATAGACTGCATGCGGGCTGAGTCCGACGCCTTGGCCGATGAAGTCTGGGCGCCTGGTCTGGACTCCACCGCACTCCTTGTCCAATGCGGTCGATTGGCCTCTTTGGGTGATGGCAGGGCTGAACTTGCATGCCCAGATTTCTGCCTCACCCTGCCCAGCGGATGATCACCGTTCTCAGCAAATCTGGTAACAGGGTAGAGGTTCAAACCCTGGAGGCGAAAACGTATGATTGGTCCGACGTTCTCTGGATCGATCTACACGATCCCACACCGGATGAGACCAAGATGATTGAAAGCGCATTAGGCGTTGAGCTGCCGACGCGAAAGGAAGCGCAGGAGATTGAGGTTTCGAGCCGCCTTTATACCGAAAACCGGACGCTGTTCATGACGGCGACCATCATGGTGCGTGCGGATAAACCCGATCTGACGACTGCGGCGGTCACGTTCATTTACCGAAAGCAGCAGCTCATCACGTTGCGTTTTGATTCACCGATGCCTTTTAGGACCTTCGCGCAGAGGCTTGAGCGCAGCCGAGATGCATACCCGACTGCTCAAAAACTTCTGCTAGGTTTGTTCGACGAAATCGTGGATCGCATTGCTGATATACTGGAATTCGTCGCGACCGATCTAAATGACCTGTCGGCGACGATCTTCATGGAGGAACCGGCAGAGATCGGTACCGTGAACTACACCAGCCTGCTCAGTCGGATCGGGCGGAATGGAGCCAGGACCGCAAATGCGCGGGAGAGCCTTGTCAGTCTGCAGCGTTTGCATGGGTTCTTCATCGAGATGTGCAGCAGTCAGCAAGGCGAGGAACTCGAAGAGAGCTGGCGAATTGCCGGAAAAGACGTCGCCGCTCTCGCAGACCATGCGACTTTCATCTCTGGCAAGGTGAGCTTTTTCCTGGATGCCACCTTGGGTCGCGTGAACAGCGAACAAAACACGATCAACAGCCAGCAGAACAAAATCATTAAGTTGTTCTCGGTGCTGGCGGTCGTACTGCTGCCGCCAACGCTCATCGCGAGCATCTATGGGATGAATTTCCAGGTCATACCGGAGCTGAAATGGAAATTCGGTTATCCGTTTTCCTTGGCGCTTATGGTGGTTTCAGCGGTCGTTCCGTATCTTATCTTCAGGTACAAGCGCTGGCTTTGAAGTCGTGCCGGCGCTGGTCACGCGGAAACGAAAGCCACTTGAGGACCCGGTGGAGTGTTGATCCAGCGTACGTATCTGGAGCCTCTCCCGAATATGCGTCCAGCACGAGCCATCGCCGCTATGCGGTCGAGGCCGGTGCGAACGATTCAACCAGCTTTTCGCGAATTTTGTCCTCGTCCGGTGCATGGGCAAGAACGGTGATCTGATCCCAGCCCTCCAGCCGTGTTTCCCCTTTTGGCAGGACGACAGTATCGCCGCGCGTGATCAACGTGATGATGGCGCCTTCCGGAAGCCGTAGATCGCGTAGGCGCGGCCCGGGGGTGCCTTTGGGCCCGGGGAGATCCACGATGACCATGTCGTAGTCACTCTTCGCCATGGTGATCATCTCAAGATTGAACAACGCTTTCGGCCGGGCGGGCGCTGATAGTCCCAGCCACTTGGCGACAAGTCCGAGCGTCGAGCCCTGGATGATGATCGATAGAATGACTGCGAAGAACACGAGATTGAAGACCTCGTTGCCGATCGGAAGACCCGCCGCTGCGGGATAGGTAGCGAGTACGATCGGGACGGCACCGCGCAGGCCGGCCCACGCCGCGAACACTTTGTTGCGAAAGCCCAATCGCATCCCGATCGTTCCAATGAATACCGCGAGCGGGCGGCCGACGAAAGTAAGTACGAGAAACAGCACTAGGCCTTCGAACCAGACATCGGCAAACTGCCGGGGGAATACGAGCAGGCCCATCAACACGAACATGCCGATGTTCACGATGGTGGAGAGTGCTTCGGAGAAATTTTGCACCCCTTGTTTGTGGACGAAAGAGCCGTTACCCAACACGAAGCCCGCCGTAAACACCGCCAGCATCCCGCTAGCCTGTGCCAGCTCAGTGAGCCCATAGGTCAGCATCACCACTCCGATGAACAAAACGTAGTAGTAACCGCGGTCCTGCGGAGTCAGCCAGTTGAACAAGCGGATGATCACGCGGCCCGCGATGTATCCAATTACGGGCCCCGCTCCGAACTTCCAGAAGAAGAGCAGAACGGTCGACATCTGGAGTGACTCGCCGGACGCGAGGCCGGCGACCGCGACAGTCGTGAGCAAAATGGCCATGGGATCGTTCGCCGCGCTCTCAATCTCGACTGTGGACGAGAGTTTTTGGGGCAGCGACTGGCGGCGCAGGATCGAAAAAATCGCCGCGGCGTCAGTCGACGAAATGATGACGGACAGCAGCAGCGACAATTCCATCGACCAGCCTAATATCCACCTCAAGACGGCGAAGGTGGCCCCCGCTGTGAGCAGGACCCCCCATGTGGCGAGTCCGCTGGCGGGAAGCGCTACGGCTCTGAAATCCGCCCGCTTTGTCATGAATCCGCCGTGGAATAGGATGAAAACTAACGCGAGGTTGGCGCATTGGTTCGTCAGCACCATGTCATCGAAATGCCAGAGCTTGAGCACATCGCTGCCGCAGACGATGCCCGTGCCCAGAGCGACAAGAATCACCGGCACGCTCCAACGCTCCAACCAGACAGAGGCAATCACGACGGCAACGAGCAAGGCCGGGAGAATTAGGTACAGGGTAAGCATGTGTGACGTAGGTAGGAAGGAGTTCGCAGGCGACGACTGCAACCCCGGGAAACTACCTGTGAAGTTTAGCCTGCATCAGGACTGCCGCGCTTTTGGTGTCTGTTTACGGATGAGCGATCCGCGGTGTCGTGAAGTGGGCGATACAGATCCAATCGGTGTCTAGATAGCCAACGCCACAAGAATCAGTGCGATGGCAACAAGCGCGAAAATGCGAATGTACGGGGTTCGCGAACGGGAGTTTGGCTCCCTGCGCTGAAAGGTATGTTCGAAGTCATCACTTGTGGATGGATAAGGGTGAGGGGCTTTGTTACGTGTCCCCTGCGTCTCCGAGTTTTTTAGCAGACCGCCCGATCGGGGGTGAAGTTGGCCAGATCGTCGCACATCTTTTTGTGAGGAAGTATTTCGATAGAGATATAAGTTCATGGGTTCAGGGTAGCAGCTGAAGCCTTTGGCGCATACTGCGGTCCGCGCAGCGTGGCCATGCATGTCCCGCATGGGCCGGCCCGCCTGACGTGGCAACGCACCCTCAACTTCCCAGGCGGCATACGGGCGCTATGTCCCGCTACAGTCCTCGTTCGTGCTTTTGGTCAGAGTCATCAGACCTCAGCAATTTCCCGCCTTCGTTTTCCCAGCGCTCGATCGCTTTTAACTTCGTCGAAAGTGTATCGAGATGTGCGTCCGGCGATTTGAGCGTGGTCGAATGGGAAGTGCTTGAAACGTAATAGCGTGAATTCATCCCGACATAATACTGCGTACGGCGAGGCCGTGCCATTGCGTTGAACGGATCGAACCTATGCGCGTTGCGCATGTGTGCGACTCCGTCCTTCAGGATCGCCGGGTGGGTTTCGCGACGACCTGCAGCTTCTTCGTAAGCAAATTTACAAGCTCGCGTACAGGTTCGGCGATCTTGCCACGCTGCCACGCGACTTGGAGATCCCATGTTGCTGGCGGCCGAAAGAGGGGCCGAAAAGTTACCCCGGGGACTTTGAACGCCGATACCAATCCGGGCAGCAGAGTAACCGCGTTCTCGGCGACCAAGAGGGAAAGCGTGTGGGTGAGACCTTTCGCATTTTCGACGATCTTGGGGCGAAATCCAGCGCGTCGGCAAAGTTGGATGAGCCAGTTATTAAATCCCGGGATGTCGTCGGAGTTTGCGCCCACGAACACATCCGGTCGTAGCTCTGCGAGTGCTATCTCCTCGCGGTCCGCAAGCGCGTGGGTTTCCGGCATCGCTACCACGACCGGCAACGTCGCGATACGCCGCACGAAAAATTCGCGAGCTATGGCGGCGTTTATATTTCCCAGTACGATAACGTCTAGTTCCCCTTTGCGGAGGGCACCCACCAAGTCGCCCGGGGAGAGATCCATGAGGTGGACCTTCGTGTCCGGGTGAGATCTGCGAAGGGCCGCGAGTGCAGGATTGAGATACTCGCCTGCCGCAGACATCAGATAGCCAATACGAAGAGACGCTTTCTGCCCACGCGCCAGTTTCCGGACTTCGGAAACCACAATGTCCGCATTGGCGACGACCGGACGCATCCCTTCGAGCAGTGCATGGCCTGCCGCCGTCAGCGCTACGCCACTGTGGCCCCGCTCCAGCAGTTGGCCACCAATCTCATTTTCAAGCGTTTGTACCTGCCGGGTGAGCGTCGATTGAGAGACGTGAAGTTGCTCCGCGGCTTTGCTCAAGCTGCCAAACTCGCAGATCGCGAAAAAAGAGCGGAGTAAATCGAGGTTCAGAAGGCGGATTCTGAGCGCGGTAGGGTTGATCGCAAGCACGTCGCGCCGAGTTCCTTGGCTGAGTCGGAGTCGCCATCTTCAGCGTGCAGCCATCAATGACTCCAAATCCAGGTTCTTCGTGAACATGGCAAGTGAACCGTCCCCGTTCCGCGGCCAAAGCTCGCGCGGCCGGTCCCAATAAAGTTCGAGGCCATTCCCATCGGGATCACGAAGGTAGATTGCTTCGCTAACGCCGTGGTCAGACGCACCGTCGATCCGAACGCCATGTGCCAGCAAACGGCGAAGAGCGTCGGCGAGATCCGCACGCGTCGGATAGAGAATTGCCGCGTGGTAAAGACCTGTGGTTCCCGGAGGAGGAGGTTTTCCGCCCCGGCTCTCCCACGTATTCAGAGCGATGTGGTGATGGTATCCACCTGCCGATAGGAACGCGACCGTGTTCGCAAAACGTTCGGTCACTTGAAACCCCAGGACTCCGGAGTAAAAACCGACTGCCGCCTCCAGGTTGGCCACTTTTAGATGGATGTGTCCGATCGAAACGCCGGCGGCGATCGGGTGGAAGGGAGAAGTGGTTCTCGTGCGAGATTCTGTGATCTTGGTGGATTTCATATTCGTAGAATATCACCTGCCTCGTCTCGAGGCCCCTGCGTTGATCGCCAGGTAACCATGCGTGCGGCGCATGGACGGCGATAAAGAACCGAGCGTTGTTCGGTTATGGATTGAATTGTCTTAGGCGAAATGAACCCGGATAAAAATGTCAGGGAGGGAACGGAGTTGGGCCGGCCGCACGTGGCTAGCTACGTTACGTAAGGTAAACAGAGCCCATCCACAGAGGTGAATGGGCTCCGTGCATAGAGGCTACTGGTTATCGTAGGCCGCCGATTGCCACCCGGCGAACGCCTCGGGCCACTCCTTTTCCGCGACGGCAAAGATGTCGCCCCAAGGCTTCTTCAAAAGTGTGCCGAGCGTCTCTTCGTCCAACTGCGACAAATACTCTGTGACGACTGAACAGCGGTCCTGCCAGTCGGCTGGATAGATCGAGCGGGCCCAGCCCTGCATTCGACGGAGACTGTTATTACTTAAAACGGATTTGGATTCTTGATGCATAATGTGTGGTCGATTTTAGCGCCTCGGTTTGAGGACGTGCCCAGCAGGTCGTAGCGATTGCTCGGTACGCGCTGGTAGTTGTGCCGCATCGGGAATCCCGTGGGCGGAATGCGTTGCTACCCGGCCGTCGCTTTCTTTCGCCAATCAAAGCTGGGAACCAGCGTAGATGGACGCCAAGTGGGCGAGACCGGTTACCTCATGGAAGATCATACAAAGCACGCGCATGGATTTAAGGTGCGGGCTGAAATTCTGAGGAGGGAGCGGCTGACGAGGGCGCATGCATTATCAGGTCCACCTGCTTTCTTGGTGAGACTCTGGACAGCGCAGCAATCTCCGCCTCATTTAATTCGAAGGCTGAGGCCTGCATGAATTCCTCCATAGCGTGTACCGAGTCCGGGTCCGCAAACGCGGCGCTCACCTGCGGATTGTGAAGAACCCACGCGAGAGCGATATGGGCAGAAGAGACACCACGATTGTCTGCGATACGGGCGAGAGTCGTGAGAATCGCGTTACCCACGCTTTGGGATGCATTCACCAGATTACGTTCGGAATACATCAGCTCCCGGATGGAGATCGGGCGCTTGGCCAAAAATCCGGAGGCGAGAGGAGATCGAGCGAGGAAACCGATTCGGTGCTCACGGCTCATCCTCAGCGACTCAGATTCCGATGCGCCTGCGGTGGAGAGGGAATACTCGGCTTCCAGTGCTTCAAAGCGGCAACGCTCGCGGAGGCTGGACCGATGAAGCGAATCAACGACACGCCAAGGAGGAAATCCGCCAGCCGCGACGTACCGCACCATGCCGGCGCGAATGAGTTGGTCGTACGCTTCCATGACGTCGTCAACGCGGCCCAAAGCGTCGTCCCACTCACAGGTCACCAAATCAAGGTGATCGGTCTGAAGCCGGCGAAGCGAACTCTCACAACTCTCACGGATGAGATTTGCGAAATGGATACTTCCTCCGTGCTCCGGACGGATGAGCTTAACTCGCGTCGCCAATGCGACACTCCCGCGTTTGAAGGCCCGGTTCTTTAGCCAACGGCCGACAATTTCTTCTGCACGCGTGGATGACGGCGCATCTTTGACGGGATACGGGTAAGCTCCGAAGCTTTGGATGAAATTTCCTCCACCGCGGTGATAAGTATCGAGTAGATCGTGGGACGTAGATTCGCCGATCCACGGAAAATTGATGGTACTTAAACCGATTTCGGAAAGATGAAGATTGGTGCGGCCTAGCCGGCGATTTTTCATGATGAGTTGTTCTCTGAGAAGATGAAGTGGTTGGATTGAGACGGTGGGTGCGCTGCTCCGCTGGCAGTGAGCGTAGGCGCACCTTTTAGGAACGTGGGTATCCCACGGCGTAGTGGGTCACTGCGTATTTGCCCCGGTCAGGTCTGGTTCCTGGATTGCAACGGCGGGGCTGGCGTCGAGAGACCCGGGTTGAAAGCGCTTGAGAACCTTCTGAAAGAAAAGGTTGTTAGGTATGCGTAGCACGCTTCCGTCGGAGGTTCGAAGGGTCGTGTAGACCAGGCTCATACCGATGACCTTACCGACGACTAAATCATCGCCGACGATTTCGACTTTATCACCGATTTGAAATGGCCTGAAAGTCACTAGAAGTACTGATGCGAGCATGTGGCTCAGAATGCTCCACATCGCGACAAAGCCTATCGCTACCAAGCTCAGCATCGCGGCGAGCACCGACCAGAGACCACGCAAGTCGATGCCGAGGGATAGGAGAGCCCCTATGATCGCGATAGAGACGACGGACCATTTGACCATTTTGGTCAGGAGGGGCCGTGTACGTGACGCGCGAAGGCTTAGATTGCCTTTGGGACGACGTTCTCGGGCGATCAAAAAGGTGGCGAACATTGCTGCCGCAAGCAGAGCGAGCGGCCCCGTTTCAAAGCGCTGAACAAATGAAAAGATGTGGTCGGTAAAATCCATGATGACATAAGTGTAAGGATTAGCCCTTTCGGGCGGTTGATCGCGGGTTATCGCGTTGTCGTGAACGCCAGCTGCGCATGGGGGACCTCAGTCGGCGCCGGGGTCACTCGTCTGATTTTTAGCTGGCGGATTCCACCCGGGGTACTCCAGCTGACGATTTGTCCCTCACGGCAGCCGATCAGCGCGATGCCGATAGGTGCCAGGATGGAAATACGCTGCGCCTCTACGTCGGCGCGATCCGGGAAGGTGATCGAAAAGGTTTCGATTTCGCCTGTTCCGAGGTCTTCGAATTCGACTCGCGACTCCATCGTGACGACGTCAAGCGGGATTGATTCACGATCGATGATGGCGGCGCGGTCGAGCTCCCGGCGCAAATTCTGCAGAGAGGCCGTCGCGTTTGAATGCAGCGCCGCCGCAATCAACAGACGAAGTTTGGAGTTATCTTCACGGGTAATGTAGATGGGATTGTAATTCATAATGATGTTCTAGGGATGGATGATTTGTGCCTGACCGGAGAGGGGCAGGGCTCGGACGATCACTCGTGGTGATCAGGCTACTGCTGGGACGAGGCTGTCGTCATGGGGAGCCGCGCCGGACTCGGGCGTTGCTGAAACGGCAGAGGTCTCGCGCCTGTTCTCGGTGATGAGCTCGCAGCTGAAACTCTCGGTATCCAAAATAATGTGATTTGGAATACGCGCGTCCGCGGTGCGTCCTGGATTCAGGAAAAGCGTTGAGTTTCTCTTTTCGAACCAACTGACCGGATCATGTATATGCCCGGAAAGGATTGCTCGCGGAGCATAACGCCTGGCAGGTCCGACCAAGTCGGGATCACCGGCATCCCGTCCGTTTAAGCGAGTTCCCACGGATGTTCCCGCAGGTGGGGCATGGGCGACCCATATGTCCGCCTCTCCGCCCTTGGGACGAGTCGTGCAGCTGATGTTTATGAGAGAGAGGCCATCGAGGATGACGCGCTGGCCGTCAGTCCATACCTTCGGGCCCGCGACTTCACGGAGCCAGTAGGCGGGTGTCCAGAGCTCTGCTTCCGCATCCCACTCGAGGTCGTGGTTGCCGCTGCAGATACTGATAGGAAACGGGTAGTCTTTGATCCAGTCGGCGACCCAGTAGATTTGTTTTCTATGAGATGTTGCGTCCGACAGGTTAAGCATATCCCCGGACATCACGAGGAGGTCGTGAGCAGGGGCATTGTCGGGAAGCCAGTCGAACCAGCGCTTGTTGAAGTGAAAATCGGTAACGTGCAAAATGGTCATGGGAAAAGTCCAGGCAGTGGCCGCGCCGATGTGTGTGGACACACTTTCGGGCAGGCTTTTGGTGAGTGAATTCCGCGAGGGCGCGGAGGTGGGTGAAGAGCGCGCTGAAAAAGCGCAGCTGTGGCTAAATCTTAGCGTTTTATCCCGGTGACCGCGCTCTTAAGTCGCATGCGCGAATTATCGCGCCGACCTAGAGCCATCGGCCCCGGGTTACCCAAGGTAGATATACAGAGCCAATACCGCCGCCTTGTAGGGGGAGGTGCAGAAATTTGAATTCTGTGGCATGACGGGGTTCACGATGTGGCAAGTCATGCCTCACGAAAAAAGACTTGTCAAGTGCTTGAGGGCATTTTGGCCGTTAATATTAACCACGTATTATTTATTGGATACAGATCCGACACCGAGGCTACAGGAAGACCGTGTACCGGCTAAAAAATCACAACCGGGTGCCGGTCGGCATCGCGTTTGTCAGGTGGGCATTCGCAGTCCGGATGTCGTCAATCGTGTAGAAACACTGCGGGTCTATTTTGCGCGCAACACGCACAACCATCGGCGCACGATCGCGACGCACATGCACGAACAGCATCGATACCGGGCCATCCCTGCCAGTTCCTGGAAACTCGGTGACACCGAGATTCTTGCGTCGCAGTTCGCCTAGGAGTGCCGCGCTTTCTCGGGTAAAGATTCGGACAACCTGATCGCCGAAAGGAAGCCAGCGCAGCACGGTCACTCCGATATAGTTACCTGACGCGGCACCGAGCGCGAAGGCTATGGCGTAGGCGGGCTCTGTTCGGACGTGCGCGACGACCGAGGAAACTACGAAAACCCAGATCATGACTTCGACGAATCCGAAGATCCACGCCAAGCCGCGCTGGCCGCTGACCACCGCCACCGTCCGCAACGATCCAAGGGTTACGTCAGCAATGCGCCCCACAAAGATAAACAAGCAGCCAATGAAAATATCCCAAGTCATGGTCGATTCTCATCCTTCCGGCTCTCTATGTCCATTCAACGATACCGCCAGAATTGACCTCCAACATTCTCCGAAACTCAAATGGAGTGGCTGTGATTCTTGGATGCAGGCCGTCGTGCTCACGCGGTGCCAAGACCTCCAAAGAGCAATTTTGTCGATAGCCGGACGGCACTCTCGAATCATGCCAGCGCCCATTTAGTAGCGTAACGTAGGTTACTGGTACGTTCACATGGCTCCGGGGACCCGCCGGATGACTCGGACTCAACTTCGTAGAGGTCAGCCCGGAGCACTTCGTCGAGAGACGGACTGTCGGCTAAATCCGCCAGATAAACTGCACCGCGAATTGGATCGATCCATAGCCGTCCTTGGTAATGCAGCACCAAGCTTTCCGGAACAGTTACAGGTGGAGCTATAATGGCGGCGGCTGTTGTCACAACATCCGGTTTGTCGCCGGCTCGTTGACGTGGGTTCTCTAGTTCTGACATCGCGGCATCGCGCATGTCAGCGCCGGTCGCATTTTCTGGCCATTGCGGCTCGAGTTCATTGACGAGGTTGTTGGACAGAGATCTGTCGTCCATGGTCGCGATCGCGTATTCAAGCCATGAAGCGTAGCCCGTTGGAGGGAGGAGGCTCATTGTGTGGCTGTGTTCATTGGAAATTGATTCCAAGTAGTTGAGGGCAAATTTCTCCGTCTGTTTTAATGCTCATCGCCGGGCAACGTCTTGGGATGACTTATCGTGGCCCTCCCAATGCGGCTGCTGGTGAGAATTTGAATCACTGAAGAGCTACGAAGTGGCCATTGATGAACGTTCCTCGGCGACGATCTCCGTTCGGGCTGGTCTCGATCAGAACACTGGGATCATTCGGATCCGATCCGTAAACAGGAACTCCTGATTTGGAAATTTCTCTAAGTGCTCGCGCCTTGCCAGTGGAGGTTTGTGCCTCCGTCAGTATCTGGTCTAAATCGAATTTTTCTGTTGGAAGCATGATTTTTCGGAAGTGGTGACAGTCGTCATGCGCTTTTATCAGGTCAGACATAGTTGGATAACGGAATCTCCTTCGGTATTCCGTTATCGATTAAAAGCAGGTCGATAACCCGATCTGAATTCATTGCATCAATACAAAAGTTTATCGAATCAATGCCAGTTGATCGGCGAATCGGATGTTCATCTTTCTTGGCGGGGGTATGCCCGAAAACCTGATTTAATCCATCTATCGGCTCAAAGTCGGCAAGATCACACCAGAGTGGACCGCCAGCCTCTTTCTCTCCACGGCGCGTGCCTCCTTTGAAAATCCAGTGAGGCTGTCGTTGCTTCAAACAGCACAGTCCTTGGTGTTCTTGCTCCGACAGCCAGGCAGGGATGTCTTTTAATCCGGCGGGGACCAGTGATCGCGAAACACCAGCATGGGTAAACAACCAGGACGAATTTATGGCGTACGATAAATGGAATTTTGCCCAGTCGACCTCCTCCAGTACAGTCCTTACCACCCGGTGTTTTTCGGGGGTCCACCCTGGGCAGGTAACTAAGTGCGGATACGCATATGGCAGATCGTGATTCCCCAGCAGGTACACCCTGTCCGGGTGGCGAATTCCTCGCTTCAGCCAAATAGCTGTGCGCCTGACATGATCATGGTGATCGTAGACGAAGGAATCGAAATAATCCCCTAAAAAAATAGTAATGTCGGGCCTGATACAATTGATGGCTGATTCAATCTGGCCTAAATTCAGAGCCTGATGAATATCACCCACCGCGAGAATTCGGGATGCCTGACGCTTTGTGCCCGGTCCCAGGTCCGCTGAGGTCATGCTTTTGCCTTCCGGGGAATATCGCGGCGCTTTCGCAAGATACCTCTTAGCTGTTGACCTTCTTCGCGTATAAAAAATCGAGCCCAGACGTCAGGGTTGAAGCCTCTCTGAGTCCAATGTATCCATCTTCCAAGGGCCTGAGGTTGCCCATATTCAGGATTCTGAGGATAATTTTGAAACCCCGATTTCCGATCGCATGATATCCCCCCATTCCATAGAACGTCTCCATTAAGCGCGATGATTGTAAGGTGGTCGCCGTCGTCGATACAGTGGAGCCCGCTATACCCTTCACCATCGTCGTCTACGATTGCCCAGATAACGCCTTCGGTACCCGTTTCGAAGAAGTCCAGGAGTTTACCGTGAATTACTTGCGCTGGAGGAGGAGGCTCTTCTACGGGTAGCGCGATGGTCACGCTCGATATCGAGTATCCATCGCGCATCAGCCGAATGGTGACTGTGCCTTTCAAAGTTACCATGCGATATCGAGCCCCAGCATCCAGAATCTGGATCTGGCGTGGATTGAAAGCGCGAATCTTTCGGAGTGTTCGCGGACTTAGTGGGCAGGCGATTTCATCGGTAAGAATATCAACGGAAGTGAGTTCTTCCGATGATTCGGCTTCGTCCTGCTGGGGTACGCGTTCCCGTTGCAATGTCTTCACAATGCGACGCCTTCGTTTTCCGAATTCGGACTTCTTCCTCAATCTCACGATGTGAGCGATGACCTTGTACTTTGCGGTGATCACTTCGCCGATAAGCAGGGAATCTCGTATGATCCATCTGACGTAATTCTTCGCATGGTTTTGCAACCGTCTGGGTAGCCTCGTCACGTCGCCCAGACGAAAAGTTCTATTGCAAAGGATGGGATCGGGCCGCGAACCAAGGGTCACATCGAACAGCCAGCAAACCAGCTCCGCGATCTCGATGCATTTGGCCGATTCTCGCTCGAGAGCGCAGATTGCTTGAGCGGGAGGTCCATAGTACTTGATGCCGTTGATCACTATATTTTTAGTGCGCATATGGAGTGGGCATGGGCTAAAACGCCGTGAGTGAAGTCATCTGCTCTCTATCGGATACCCTCTTGAATAACGATGCATTGCATCGTGTCAACTTGCTCCGTTGTTTGATCCGCTATCGGAGCGATTGCCGCGAATCGAAGGTCTAAGAGAGGGGATGAGCTCTCATCTAAAAAACCCCGAATTCCGAGCCTGCGCTCATTGTGACTGTCGCTTTAAGGTGAATCCCCGTCTGGGAATACGTCACCGATTTTGCAGCAAACCAGAGTGCGTCAAAGCGAGCTACCTCACCGCTCAGCGAAAATGGCGACTTAAAGCTGAAAACCTCGATCACTTCAGTGGCTCGGTGAACACACTTCGCGTAAGGCTCTGGCGCGAAAGCCATCCCGGCTATTGGCGTCGAACCGGCTTTTGTGGCCGATGACTCGAGTTCTAGTGAATTCCCAATTGCGGCTATTGGAGGAATTCAGCGGGGAATTCGTTGGGATCTTAATTAGATTGGAGGAATTCATCTCACGGGGTTGAATTCTTCCGACCGATCTAATTGGAATTCCTCCGACGTGCCATCTGGACCTCAATTGAAGCCGGCTGAATCTGCGGTTCTTTCCGTGCTGGGAAAGAATCTGAAAAGCTGTCGGCAGGCGGCAGGACTAACTCAGGTTCAACTGGCTGAACGTGCAAATTTGGCACCGCGTGTTTTGCAGAGCATTGAGGCAGGCAAATTGAACATTTTGGTTACCACACTGCATCGTCTTCACGTGGCGTTGGGATGCAGCATTGAGAATCTGATGAACTCTAAATAGCCGCTTAGGTGGTAAGAAGGGGAGTAGCGCTTGGCTGGCCGGTTTGAGTGGAATATGGCACGTCCAATGTTTCCGTTCCGGCAACCTGACCGGTTCTTTGGAAATGTCTTTTTCGGGCGAGCGCCTCGCGTGCCTTGATCAAAGACCGTTTTTTCTCCGCGCTGCCGTTGGTTCCCAATATCCGGGCGGCCCATTTGCGATCGACGAGCTCCAGGGCCAGACCGGCATTTCGGTTACCGGCTTTGAGCTGATCCGCCACTTTTTCCAAATAGGACGCAATGGCTTGAAGCTGTTTGGACTCCTTACGGAAGTTCAAAAAGAACGTGGCTTTAACGAGGGCCTCGTATGCTTCTGCGATCTTGACCGCCGCTTGAACCGTTAAGGGGTCTGGCTCTTCCATCGGATTTATATCGGTCAAATCTCGGACTCTTTAGCTGGGTGACCCTGGAATGAGCGCCAGCCTAACCGCAGGTAAGGCATCCTAATCTTGACACGATGCAATGCATCGTATGGCGTTTCCGCCCCCAACTGCCTCGGTGCCTATCAAGACCAGATTGATGGCCTACCTGACATTACCCCGCTCGCCTCGAAGACACTCCTCAGTGTCCGTTCAACTAACCACACAGAACGTTCAGCCGTCATCTATCCGTTCAGTCCAAATCACTGAACGCTCTATCTCCAGAGTCCCCAGCTAGAGGTACTAGCTTTACGACGATGAAAAAGAAATCGTCCTCCGCCGCCTCCTCTTCCTCGATGCCCGCAAGCGTAGCCGCTGCGCTTCTCCAGAAATGGGATCTTGAGACCTATCTGACTTATCACCCCGTCTCCAAAGAGGCGCGCGCCTACATTGAGGCCTCTCTTGCGGCGCCCTCCCGCAATCCTACCGGACGGATTTCCAATACCACACGCTATGCCAGCAGGAAGACCTTGGAAACCAGAACTACCGAGAGCGACTTGGTCGAACTGCCTGTTGCGATCATGTGCGAGCGAAGCGAGGACGTTCTTTTTTATGTGGCACAGCCATCTCAGATCCAGGCCATCTTTCCCCCTGGACAGGAGAAACAGAACCGCCCGATCACCCCGGATTTTCTAATCTTCTGGCGTCACGGCATTGAGCTTATCGAAGCGAAATCGCTCAAAGAGGCTGCTTCCATCGCTATCAAGCGGTCGAATTATTTTCAGCAGCTCGATGACGGCACTTTTCGCTGCCCTCCTGCTGAGGCAGGTGCCAAGGCGTTGGGCTTTCTCTTTCGCGTTCTCACCGAGCGTGATTTTTGCAGCACCTTGCTCCAGAATTTCGTCCTGCTGACCCCGTATTTCAGCTCCCCGATAGCGCCTGCGGTTTCAGCTGTTGAACGGGCGATTATTAAGGAAGCGGTATCCGAGAACCCGGGGGTCCCCATGACCGAAATACCGATCGAGCCGACCAGCCGTCGCTCGGATGTTGTCTACCACCTTATCGCCGACCGTTCCCTTTTCGCTCACTTGGAGACTGTCGATCTTAAGAGTCAGTCCTCCGTCCGGCTTTTTCTCACGCCATTGCAAGAGACAGCTTTTTCGATTTTCGCGAATCGGTCGAAACCCATAATTGCCGGATCATTGCCAATTGGATACATGTTGCCGATTGGATCGGAATTTAAGATTGGTAGGACCACATTCGAAGTCCTCCGCCATCTGGGAGACTCTGTGGAAGTGCGTAACCTCAAAACGCGCCTAGAACAGCGGATTTCCTACCGAACGCTCTCGGAGGCGGCACCCAGCATCTCAGCGCTGAAAGACGAGCTGCTTCCGATCTTTGACCTCATTGGTTCTCTGAGCGAAGATCGAATGACGGCGTTTTTGAAAAACTATCGATTGATCTGCCCCTACCTGCGTGGAGGCGCGCTGAGTAGCGTGACCTGCACGCATCGTAGTACCCGCCGACTGCTTAAAGAGTACCGTGCTGAAGAGGAAAGAACCGGCTATGGTGAACGCGCGCTAATTCCCTCGTTGCGCCCGGATCGGGCACCGAAATTCACGGAGCGCTCTATCGCGATTGCGGATAGCTTCCTGAGAAAGCACTATCTGAAAGAGAGCGCGTCCTCCGCCATTCATGTTTATCGCTTGTATTGGGATCAGTGCAGGAAGGAATCACTACCTGCGCACGATATCATGAGTTCGCGTGCCTTTCATCGGCGCGTTGCGAAGATCACGGAATTCAAGAAGGCGTATCTGCGTTACGGCCGGCGCGCAGCGATACGGTTTTCGCCTCCTCGCGTTTTTCTCAGCCTTTTGGGTAATCCCAATGGGTGCGGTCCTTGGGCGGTCGCGCATATCGATCATACCTTGCTCGATCTGGAGGTGGAAAATCCCTCCACCGGGATGTTCGAACGCCCCTGGGTCTCGGGAATGGTCGACGCCTACGACGGGCGCATCCTCGCGTTCATCGTCTGGTTTGGATCATGCAACACGGAAATCGTGTTCGATCTGATTGAAGACTGTGTCGCCCGTCATGGCACCCTTCCCATGCGAATCGTGTGTGACTGGGGGGCCGATTTTCGGAGCACTGCAATCCAGACTGCGCTGGCCCGTGCCGGAATATCGCTTCGCTATCGCCCCAAGGGGACTCCTCGCAGCGGCGCTCCGATTGAGACCGCGTTCAACAGTTTTAATAAGAAATTCGTCCATAACGCAGAAGGAAATACCAAGGCCATGAAAAACCCTCGTAATGTATCGAGCAGCCATAACCCCAAGAACACCGCCGTTTGGAAGCTGGGAAAGCTTAAGCCCATGCTAGACGAATACGTCGCGCTCCATGGAGACATGCCTCGCGTGCATGAAGAGGCTCCGAACGAAGTTTGCGCGGCGTTTCTTGCTGAATTTGGATACCATTACGCAAGGTGGATTCGCCCGGAAGTTCTAGAGCGTCTTCGTCAGAACCCGGTGAAGGGAAATACTAGAATCGTTTCGGATAAGGGTACTATCCACGTCAACTCGGCCGACTACGGTGCAGACGAGCTGAAGGCTCTAGTCGGACAAGAGGTGAAGGTGTTTATTCGCGCTGACGTTCGCACCGTTTACGTAGATGATCCTGTACGGAAATTGCAGATCCCATGCCGCGCTTACACCGCGGACCTGAAGCATGCCGCGTCTGCTGAGGAAGCCGCGGCAATCGTAAAGAGTCGGATGGAGGGCAGCTATGGGCGCCGTCAGAAAGCGGAGGCTAGGATGAGTAGTTTTGCCGCCAAAATGGTGGCCGCTGAGGAGGAGCAGATTGCTGAGAAGGCCGCTGCTTCTCGTCGTCCCGCACCTGCTGAAATCACGCCCGCGGCTGACTCCACGCCATTTATTGATCGGTCGCAGATAGAGTCGGTAAAGCCAGCCGATAACGAGTAACCTATATGTGAATACGAAACGAACTCCATGTCTTCGACTATCCTACAACTATGAATACGTCCTTTGAAAACGCTCGTACCTTAATTCAGGGCAGACTCACGCTCTCCAAGAAGTCAGATTTCGTCGCTGAGATCTGTACGGCTATCCGCAATGCCGGTCCCGGCGGCCTTGTGATGGTTGGCTGCTCACCGGCGATCGAACAGGCTCAGGTACTCCAGTGCGTCCTCGAAAACCTGGAGAGCTCGACCGCCATCTGCTTTGCCTTTCCGCCGTATGTAACGGGATTTCGAGGCCAGATGAAGTTGCTCCAGGATCGCTATCTGCAGGCGATGCGATCTCCGCAGATGAGCTATCGGCATCATCCGCTTTTTATTTCCGAGCGAATGATTGCGGCAGTTTCGCCCATGCAGGCGATGGTGAATTCGATTTCCGAGTACGACATCGGGCTGGTTGGAATTACCGATGGCCAGAATATCTGCGCTCACGGGAAGTCGGAAGGCGATGTCGATGCGACGATTCGACAGCTCCATGATATAGCCGCAGGCTCGAGCAAGACGCACGTCGTGTTCGGTACGATTGCCGAGATCTGGAATTCCGCGAAGCACTCGGCCCTCGTCTCACACATACAGTTTGTTATGCAGTCGCTCTGCACGATGGATAAGGCCGGGCAGCTGGTTTTTGCGTCACATCTTCTCGCATACGAAAAGCATCTGGCTGATTGCTGCGATTTTCAGATCACTGAACAACTCCCGGCAATTATTTCTCGCGTGAACGGTGACCACCGTCGAGTTGCCGCTTGGCTCCTTCGGGCGTTCAATGAGGCGGAAAAACGCGGAGACCAAAAATTGGCACTCTCGCACATGGAAAAGACGGCCCCAAACCTTATGCAGGTGAGGGAATCGGCGCGAACACACGCGGTCTGGACGGGCTTTAACGAGTGCGCGCGATTTACATGGGCGCCTTTGCCTCCTGACGTGGATAGCTCGGCGGAAACCAAGAAGCCGAACGGGAAGCCGCATAAGCCAGGTGAGCGGGCGCCATCGCACGATTTGGTTCCTAAGGCCGCGTGATCCGATGCTGCTGCGAGCGCCTCCACCTCTGGGAGTAGGCACGTCTCAAGTCGAGGCGCTCAGCAGCTATGTTCAGCGTCTGGCGGCGTACCATCGAACCGTGCCGGGGCAGCTGTTGCATCGCTTTCTCGGGCATCTCGAAATGGATGACCATCGATACCTAGGAAGGTGGCGGCGGCATCCTGGATACTTAAATCTGCCGGCGAACATCAACAGCTTCGGTCGCGCCAGCCTTTGGTCTGCGACCTTGGAGAGTGTTACCGGCAGAGATGATTTGGTTTCCACGACGACTACGCGCTGGGATCACCTTTTGCCTCGTCGGCATGTTCTTTCCGACAATCAGCGGTGGTGTCCTCGTTGCCTGGAGTCAGATTCAAAACCCTATCGTCGTCTCGCGTGGTGTATCGATACAGTGAGGGTCTGCCCGGTTCACGGCTGCGCATTGGTTGATCGGTGCCCCCAGTGTGATCGTCGGCTCGCGGTACTTCATCCGCGCTCGTCCGTGGGACATTGCCATTTTTGCGCGAGTTCACTGGTTGTCCCGGCGAATGCATTGATTGACGCACCGCGGGAGGGTTTTGATTTCTGGGCAGCGAATCAGCTGGGGGAGCTGGTCGCGCTAGCTGCGGAGCCGGCTGGCCAATTCGTATGCTTTTCCGGACTTCGCCTCAGGTGTGCATGCAAAAGAGTCGGTGTTGATACGGCAGGGGCTTTGATGCATCGCGCCGGTGTCAGTAAAGTGACCGCGTGGTCATGGTGGCGTGGTCAGGCTACTCCTTGTTTGCCGATGGCTCTGCGGATCTGTTTCAATCTTGGCCTTGATTTCGTGACAGAGTTTCGGAGAGGGGAGTGCGAACGAAAGGACTGTCGCGCGTTGCCCGCAGAGGCGCAGATGGAGCTTCACTTGAACTACAAGACTGTACCGCGTCGGCGCGATTGGGAAACTCTCAGAAAGTCGCTGGTGGCGGAAAGCAAACGGCCGGTAGCCCACGCTAAAACGCTGGCTGCGGTCGGACGGGAGCTGGGTATCCACGTTCGCGCGCTTCGACAACGCGAAGCTCGGCTCTGTCGAGTGATCGCCAAAAGGGCACTTCGACGGAAATCACAGGAACTCGCGAAGCGGTCGCGTTTGTTGAAGGACCGGATCCGAGCCGTGTGCGAGAAAATGCAGAGAGGCGGCATGGCTCTGACCCAGGCGAACATTGCCGTCGCGTTGGAACGGCCGGGATTGTTTTCAAGGCCGACGGCGAGACGCGCACTCGCCGAGCTTCTTCACGAGTGGCCGAAGGCATGGTCCCGGCAGATCACTTTTCCCAGCGCGCAGGGCTACCGTTGATTCGTTTTGTTATGCGTTGTCGAAAGAGCCGATGGGTTAAATCATATCAAATTAGCAATCAGCCGGTTGCATTCGGCGGAGGAAGTGTCCGTCATCTGGTCTCCCCATGTTACCGGCGGTCGTGGCTCACTCCCCATTTCTGAAATTGGCAGCAGCTGTTGTTTGCCTGCTCGCGTTCGTGCCGACGTCGCTTTCGGCGTTCGTGATTCAGCTCGGCGATTCACGCCAGACCGTCATCGAAACGTACGGGTATCCCAAATCGCTGGCCCAACTTGATGCCCGAGAAATCTTCAACTACCCGGAGGGCAGCGTAGTGCTGGAGCAGGGACGGGTTGCTGAAATACGGTTCACGAAGGGCGAGCCACGCAGTCTTCGTCGTGTCCCTGCGCCGCAGCCCGCTCCCGCCGTGAAGCCGGTGGCGGTGCCTCACACGCCGAAGGCGCAGATTGTACCTTCGCTGGGGCCGTCGTCGGTTGTACCGCCGCAGCCAGTGCCGCAACAGCAGCCGCCACCGTCACTCCTTCGAGCGATGCAACCACTGCTATGGGTTCCCGTAATTGCGGTTGTTGTGGGTGTCGTGGGGCAGATTCTGAAAAGCCGTCTCCGCCGACTAGAGCCTGACTTCACCGGCGTGTACCCTGATCGCCGTTCGGCTCCGCAGAAAACAAACCCAGTTTCGTTGGTTCCGCAGCCGCCGATAACCAGACTTACACGTGAAGCGTTAGATCGCCTGGAGTGGCGGCGTTTCGAGGAGCTGACTCAAGGGTACTTTGAGAAAACTGGCTGGAGCGCGAGACGGAGTGCCGTCGGAGCGGACGGCGGCATCGACATTTTTCTCGAGAAAAATGGGCCCGAAAAACGCGTGGCCTGCGTTCAGTGCAAGCAGCGTTCGAACGAAATCATTGGTGTGAAGTACATCCGGGAATTCTACGGCGTGATGGTTTCTGAGGGCCTAACCGAAGGGTATTTCGTGACGACAAATACCTTCTCGGATGAGGCGGTTCGCTTCGCGCAAGGGAAGCCATTGCACCTGATCTCGGGCGAGGAGCTGCTTCGGAGCTTTGCGTCGCTTGCGGCTGATCAGCACGAATCGGCGGTGCGGCATGCGTTCAGGGATGATTTTGAAACTCCGACGTGTCCTTCGTGTGATTTGAAAATGGTACTACGCCGATCCGCGACGCCATTTTGGGGCTGCCGAAATTTTCCAAGATGTAAGTCCATTTTCGCCCGTGTCCGGAAGGCGTAGCTGCGTCGATCTAGCAGTTCAGCGTGCATTGATGCGATCAAGGCAAGGCAGCGAGAATGCGCAGAGGGGCAAACAAGGATAATAGGTCCCTTGGGAATGACGGGGTCAGCTTGTTCTTGGCTTGGTGCGGAATGCCCGATGGAGTCCTTTGACCCAATTTCAGCGATGCAAAACGTATTCCAGTTCCGGGAGAACTTAATAAGAGAATACTCTAGTTTCTCTCGTAGCTTCACTAAAATATTGGCGCCAGACATCGCCAGCTATGTTGACGCAGAATATGCGAAATCCCGCTATTGGCCAGAGCCGCTGATTCAGATCAACCCAAACTATCTTCGCGCGCAGAGTGTCGAAGAGCTTGTCGCGGAGGGCAGCCTTCATTCGACCTGCGCGAAAATATTCCGCTTCCGCGATACAAAGGGAGCATCTCAGTCGCTACGCCTTTTCCAACATCAGCAAGAGGCGCTCTCGAAAGCGAACGCCGCCGAAAGCTACGTAGTCACTACCGGCACGGGTTCAGGTAAGTCGCTGGCGTTTTTCGTCCCCATTTTCGACCACATCCTTCGAGAAAAGGCCACCAGCCCTACGCCGCGCACTCGGGCCATCATCATCTACCCGATGAACGCCCTCGCGAACAGCCAGCTGGAGGAGGTGCGCAAATTTCTCGACAATCTCGGCGCGACGCCAGGGCAACTCACGGTTGAGCGTTACACCGGCCAAGAAGAAACATCTACCCGCGAACGCATCGCCGCCAACCCGCCGGACATCCTTCTCACCAATTTCATGATGCTGGAGTTGATCCTGACGCGCTACGAAGCCGTGGATCGCCAGGTGGTGGAGCACTGCGAAGGCCTGCGCTTTCTCGTCTTAGACGAACTCCACACCTATCGCGGACGGCAGGGTGCCGACGTAGCTCTGCTGGTGCGCCGCCTGCGGGAGCGATTCAAAGCCGAGAGCCTTATCTGCATTGGCACCTCCGCAACCATGTCCAGCACCGGAACGAACGCTGACAAGAAAAAGGTCGTCGCCGAAGTGGCTACGAAACTGTTCGGCCAACTTATTCCGCAGGAAAACGTCATCGGTGAAACGCTCGAACGCGCGACCAATCCCCACCTGAGTTTACAGGTCGTCCGCCCAAAACTATCCGCGAGCATCTCGCGCACGACCTTTGTTTGGCCGAGCCAAGACGATTTTGCTAATGACCCTCTCGCTGTTTGGGCGGAACTGACCCTTGGTCTCACCCTGTCCGAAAACGGCCGGCCAGAGCGGGCCAAGCCCATTTCTCTGAGCGAAGCAGCCCAATTACTCGCCCTCGATGCGGGTATTGCGCCAAAGATCGCCCAGGATGCGCTGGCCCGTTTCTTGATAGCGGCTCAGGACGTTAAAGCCTCCGACGGTCGTTCCCTCTTCGCCTTCAAGCTTCACCAATTCATCAGCGGCGCAGGCAAGGTTCTCTGCACCTTGGAGCCGACAACGAAGCGTGTTATCACGCTCGACTCACAGCGCTTCGCCCCCAATCGCCAAGAGCAAAAAGTGTTTCTGTTTGGCACACATTTTTGCCGCGATTGCGGGCAGGAATACCACCCGGTTTGGCACGACGCCAATAGCTCGCCCCACTTCGCGCCCCGCGAAATCGACGATACCGGAAGCGATGAGAGCAAAGAGCTTCGTCCCGGCTTCCTCGCTCCTCGCTCTGCGAAGCAGGAGTTTCAGGGCGAGATTACTCAATATCCTGATACGTGGCTGGACACGTCGAAAGAAGAACCAGTTCTCAAGCCCACCTACAAATCGTCCGCACCGTTCGCGGTTCGCGTCGATCCACAAGGCGTCAAAGGCAACGGCCAAGAGTACTGGTTCATCCCCGGAAAATTCCGATTTTGCCTCCAGTGCAGCACAGTTCACGATGCCTATGGTCGCGACATCAACCGCCTTTCGAGTTTGTCGGGCGAAGGCCGTTCGTCTGCGACCACGATTCTGACGTTGTCGATCCTACGCCAGCTCTTCGCTGATCAGGTCGGCAATCCGGCTTTGCCGGACTATCGAAAGCTCCTCGGCTTCACGGACAATCGCCAAGACGCTGCCCTTCAGGCCGGCCACTTCAATGATTTCATCTTCTTGCTACTCCTCCGCGCCGGCCTGTTGGGTGGGCTGAAACAAAAAGGCGGCAGCCTCACCGACGAAAACTTAGCTGAGGCTGTATTCAATTCCCTCGGTTTCGGGGGCAGCGATCCCGGTGTGCTCGCCGAATACCTGCGCGATCCTGCATTGCTAGGTCTCGCGCAAAAGGAGGCACAAAAAGCCCTACGTTTCGTCATCGGCTACCGATTGATCCGCGACCTCCGCAAGGGTTGGCGCTACAACAACCCGAACCTCGATCAACTTAAACTTCTCGATGTTGGCTACGATGGTCTGGAGGAATTTTGTGCCCATGAGGAGTCGTTTAGAGATCATCCCGTCCTCGCTCGGCTAAGAAGCGGAGAGCGCGCCGAACTCGCCCGTCTCGTCTTCGGCGAATTAACTAGAAATCTCTGCATCGAATCGCGCTACCTCGACAGCCAAGAGCACGAAAGCATCAAGGGGAAAATCTACAACTATCTCACCGAACGCTGGTCCTTCGGCGACGATGAGCGACTGGCGACGACTTGTTATCTCCTGCTCGATAAACGTCCCGACAGTAAGGGCCGAAAACGCTTCGATCTAGTCGGCGGCGGCCCCGGCTCGCGCCTCGTGCGGCAGCTAAAATACGCAGCGTTCTGGAAAACCTCCGTCTGCGCTGAGCACGTTGCTCATCTTAAAAACCCACAATGGGTGGATCTCTGTCGCGCCTTTCTCAAGGCCGCCGAGATCCACGGATACGTCCAGAGCCAGAGTCTCGACAACCAAAAGCTCGTCGGCTGGACACTCAAGTCTTCCGCCCTCCGCTGGACGCTGACACTTGACGTTTCCGCCAACGCCACGCCCGCCAATCAGTTCTTCCGCCAGCTCTACCTGACCATCACTGAGGTGCTCACAAAGCCGCAGCATCCGTTTTTCGACTTCGTCGCGAACGAGCACACCGCCCAAGTGGATGCTGATAAACGTAAGACTCTGGAACAACGTTTTCGTCGAAACCCGCGCGACCTGAAAGACTGGGAAGAAAACGCCGACAACAAAGGCCCGATGCCGCGTCTGCCGGTTCTCTTCTGCTCGCCCACGATGGAGCTGGGCGTGGACATTTCTTCACTCAGCACGGTTTACCTGCGCAACATCCCGCCTACGCCCGCTAACTATGCGCAACGCAGCGGTCGTGCGGGCCGCGCCGGCCAGGCCGCTCTCGTAGTGACCTACTGCGCCGCAATGAGCCCACACGATCAGTGGTTCTTCGCGCACGCCACGGATATGGTGCATGGTATTGTCCGAGCGCCCACGCTGGAACTCGCCAACCGCAACCTCGTCGAGAGCCATCTCCACGCCGTCTGGCTCGCCCAAGTGGAATACGAACTGGAGACCAGCATCGCTCCGCTACTCGACCTTGAGCAGCCGAAGAAACCGATCCGTCCAACCTTGCAGGCTCGTCTCGCCGCCCCCGCCGCTGAGGCCCGCGCGCTCGCCCAAGCCCGCCGCGTGCTTGCCCAGATCGAAGGCGAACTCACGCCCGACCGGGCTCCGTGGTATGGTCCGCATTTCGCCGAGCAGGTGATCGCCGCGAGCGCGAAGGAATTCGCCGCCGCCTTTGATCGTTGGCGCACGCTCTACGATGGCGTGCAAAGCCAAATGGAAGCGGCAGATAAAATCATCCGCAGCCCCGCCACCAGCGCCAGAGACCGCGAAAACGCCAATCGGCGTTACATGGACGCCAAGAATCAATTCACTCTGCTCCTCAAAACTGGCAACAGCCAGAACACCGACTTCTACACGTTCCGTTACCTTGCCAGCCAGGGATTCCTACCTGGCTACAATTTCCCCCGCCTACCGCTCATGGCTTGGGTGCCGGCCACCGGGCGAAAGCGCAACGGAAAGGACGATCAGGGTAGCATGGTCAGCCGCCCGCGTTTCCTCGCTTTGGCCGAGTTCGGCCCACGCAGTCTAATTTATCACGACGGCCGGATGTTTCGCGTTGATCGCGCTAAGCTCAATATCAGCAGTTCCGACTCTATCTCGTCCGATTCCAAGCTACCCACTGTCAGCGCCCGTGTTTGCACCGCTTGCGGCTATGGGCACCTCGGCGACGAGGCCAAGCCGGAGCCGCTCGCCGATGTCTGCGAGCACTGTCATACGCCACTCAGCGACGATGGTCGCGTCAACACGCTCTACCGAATCGAAAATGTGGAGACGACCGCTCAAGAGCGCATCTCCGTGAATGAGGAAGAGCGCCAGCGTCAGGGCTACGAATTACAAACCACCTATCGCTTCATGCCCGGCCCCGGCGGCCTGCTGGAGCGCCACGATTCCGAAGCCGTCATAATCGACGCCGCCGATCCGGTTGCCCGTCTGGCTTACTCTCCCTCCGCCCGCATTTGGAGGATCAACAAAGGATGGCGTCGGCGTAAGGACAAGAAACAGCTCGGGTTCATCATCAACCCGATCAACGGCCGCTGGAGCAAACAGGACAACCCGGACGAAGCCACCGATGCGGACGAAACCCCCGAGCAGCTCGACAAGAAAGAACCCACTCAACGCATTGTCCCCTTCGTGGAGGATCATCGCAATATCCTGATCCTGACACCCACAAAGGAATTGACGGACTCTGCGATGGCGACGCTGCAAGCCGCCCTGAAACGCGGCATCACGCAAACCTTCCAAATCGAAGAGTCCGAGTTGGTCGTCGAGCCCTTGCCCGACGCGAATTGTCGCAAATCCATTCTGTTTTATGAGGCCGCCGAAGGAGGTGCCGGCGTGCTCAGTCGTCTTGCCCAAAGCTCCGAGCAACTGGGGGTGGTCGCCCGCCAAGCACTCGAAATTATTCACTTCGACCTCAAGAAATTTTCGGCGTCTTTCGATGCCGCTGACCTCGCCGCCGTCGAGCGTCGCAGACCCACCGGTGAGCGCATCTGCGAAGCGGGCTGCTACCAATGTTTGCTCTCATATTACAACCAGCCCGATCACGAGCACATCAATCGCGGCGACCCCGCCGTCCAAGAATTGCTGGTTCAGTTGGCCCACGCCACCGTGCGCCCGGCCAAGTTTCCCTCCACCAGCGCTGCCAGCTCTACGACAGACCTGCTGACTACTTGGCTCACCGCACTTGGCCAGCTCGGTCACCGCGTTCCCGATGACACCCGCTACGCTCTCGCCGATGGACTAGGCACCGTTGATGCGCGCTACAAGGCCTCCCGCGCTCTCGTTTTCCTCGCGCCGCCTTCAGCCGCCGTGCAGGCCTACGCTGCCGACCGAGGCTACACCACCGTTGAGTTTATTACCGATTCTTCCACTTGGGCTGCTACCTTCGCCGATCACCCCGCCATCTTCGGCCCTTCCACGCCCGCAGTTTCATGAGTTCTGCCGCGCTCATTCTATTTAACCCTGGTGCCTTGGTTCGCGCGCGGGGACGTGAGTGGGTCGTTCAGCCCGGTTCCTCAGATTCTCTACTTAAACTCCGTCCTCTCGGCGGTTCCGAGGAAGACATCACTACGCTCCTCCCCGGGCTGGAGCCGGAAGCTCCAACCGCCGCCACTTTTCCCGAGCCCGATCCAGCCCTGCGCGGCAATCACACCGCCGCCGTGCTTTTGCGCGATGCTCTCCAGCTTAAGCTTCGCGCCGGGGCCGGCCCGTTTCGCTCCTTCGCCAACATCGCCGTTGAACCTCGTGCCTATCAGCTCGTGCCGCTGCTCATGGCGCTCCGCCAGCCCACGGTTCGCCTGTTGATTGCGGACGATGTCGGTATCGGCAAAACTATCGAAGCCGGTCTGATCGCGCGCGAGCTGCACGACCGCGGCGAAATCGCCCGCTTCGCTGTGCTTTGCCCGCCTCACCTCGTTGACCAGTGGTGCAGCGAACTCGCGCGTCACTTTCACTTTCAAGCGATCGCGCTTACTTCCGCCAGCGTCACGCGCCTCGAAAAAAACCTTCCACCCGGCGTCTCTCTCTTCGAGCACCATCCGGTGGTTGTCGTCAGCCTCGACTACATCAAGAGCGACCGCCACCGCGCTCACTTCCTCTCCATCGCCCCTGAGTGTATTATCGTGGACGAGGCCCATAGTTGTTCCACCGGAGGGCAAGGCCGCCAGCTACGCTTTGAGTTGCTCAAACAACTCGCCGACGACGTTGAACGCCATCTTATCCTCCTCACCGCTACGCCACACTCCGGCGACGATACTGCGTTTCACAACCTGCTCTCGCTCCTCCGTCCAGATTTCGCCCGGCTCGCCGATGCTGACGCGACCACGCACCAGCGCCTCCGCGAAGACCTCGCCAATCACTTTGTGCAGCGCCGCCGGAGAGACATCGAGGAGTGGCAGGATGTAAGTGTATTTCCCAAACGCCTGACCGCCGAGATTACCTATCGTCTTACCGGCGCGTGGGGTGAGTTTTTCGATGCCGTGCAGGATTATTGTATCGGCCTAGCCGAGCGCACCGAAGCCATCGGCGGTGCAGGCCGGCACATGATTTGGTATGCCACGCTCGCCCTCTTGCGCTGCGTTGGTTCCTCACCCGCTGCCGCTGAACGCGCACTCAATACCCGCCTTACTGGCACCTTGGAAGAAATGGAAGCGCTCGCCGACGAAGCCCGCCTCCAAGATGGCGACGAAACCGATCTCTCTGCCAACGATTTCGAACCCGCCGGTGCCCTTGCCGAGACGGCACAACTAAAAGCCCTCATCGCAAACGCCCGTTCCCTCGCCGGCCAGAAGGGCGATCCCAAACTCAAAGCCCTCTGCGAACACATACAGGAGTTACTCGCCACCGGCGCTCGCC
The DNA here is from genome assembly GCF_002310495.1 of Nibricoccus aquaticus. GTDB lineage: Bacteria > Verrucomicrobiota > Verrucomicrobiia > Opitutales > Opitutaceae > Nibricoccus > Nibricoccus aquaticus. The sequence goes on from NZ_CP023344.1 coordinate 3,740,391, forward strand.
CCGTCGTTTTCTGCCGCTACCTCGCGACTGCGCATTACGTCGCCGCCCACCTCCGCGAGCATTTTAAGAAAGCCACCGTGGACGCCGTCACCGGCGAACTCACCCCAGAAGAACGCGAGCTACGCGTCTCCGACCTCGCCGAGGCCGAGCAACCCATTCTCGTCGCCACCGATTGCCTTTCCGAGGGCGTGAATCTTCAGCACGGCTACACTGCCGTTGTCCACTACGACCTTGCGTGGAATCCCACTCGTCACGAACAACGCGAGGGGCGCGTGGATCGCTTCGGGCAAAAGGCAAAGGAAGTCCGCTGCACCATGCTCTACGGGCAGGACAACCCCGTGGACGGCTTCATCCTCAACGTCATTCTCCGCAAAGCGGAGGCTATCCGCAAAGACCTCGGCGTGCTTGTGCCACTTCCGAAAGACGCCGAGCGCATGAACCACGCGATGATCAAAGCCGCTTTGCTCAAGCGCAACCGCGCCACCCGGCACGCTGACCAGCTCGACTTCGGTTTCGAAAAACTTCTCGGCGAAGAACTCAAACCCCTGACTACCGCATGGGAAGACGCCCGCGAAAATGCCAAGATCAACCGCACCGTTTTCGCCCAGCGCCGCATCAAACCTGAGGAAGTTCTCCCTGAATGGCGACGCCAGCTCGACCTCATCGGTGACGAAGCTGCCATCGCTCGTTTCGTCCAAAACGCCTGCGCCCGGCTCAACGCCCCATTAGAACCTACGCGCAACGCTTGGCGTTTTTTACCGAAGCATCTTCCCCCTGCACTGCGCGAACGCCTCGCCCAGGAGGACATCGACCGCGACCTGCTCATCGACTTTCATTACCCGCCCGATCCCCGCTCGCACTTCATCCACCGCACGCATCCGTTGGTCGCCATACTTGCCGACCATCTGCTTGAGGGCGCGTTGCAGGACGAATCGTCCCTCGCGGCCCGATGTGCCGCTACAGTCACGGTCGATGTTTCCGTCGTCACCACCGTCTTCCTGCTCCGCTTACGCTACCAGCTCTCCAGCCAAAAGCGCGGCGTCACACGCACGCTCATGGCCGAGGAGACGGTAGCCATCGCCTTAGAAGGTCGCATCGATCCCCGCTGGATCGATGACACTGGAGTCCTTCAGCTCTTGGAGGTGAAACCGAGCGGCAACACAGGCACCGAGGCCGCCACCCGTGAAATCACCCACGCGCTCACACTCCTGCGCGCCAGCACGGGCCGTCTCGAAAATCTCGCCCGGCAACGCGCCGACGCGCTGTTGCAGGATCATCGACGCATCCGCGAAGCCGCCGACGATCAAGGTCGCTACGCTGTAACGCCGTCTCTGCCCGTAGATGTGATCGGCGTTTACGTTCTGCTGCCGGATATTCTCTGAGCGACTAACCATTCAGCTGAAGCAATGATTCACACCGTCCACTTTTTGACCTTCTCGGAGACCGCCCTAACCCAGCGGTGGCGCTGGAATGAAAAGGACTGGGTTATGTCTAACGGATTTGCGCATCCCGTAACGGCGAAGCAGATGGGGAAGGTCTATATTTTCGCGGATGAAAGGTGGCCTTTATACGTCGGAAAATCTACGCAGAGTATCGCGGGGCGAGTTGCCGGTGCGTTCAAGGCTACGCCGACAAATCGCGTTAACGGATTTGGCGGCTATCGCTTCAAAAGGGAGAAAACGGAGGCCTTCCTTCACGTCTTCATGGGGACACTTGCGGCTCCATGGACAAATACCGACGCCGAATGCATCGAGGCCGAAGTTGTTTTTAGAATTCGTCAGGCCGGTGCGTGGCCTGCCTATCAGACGGAAATTCATTTCTCGGCACCCGGGCCTCTGCATGAAACAGCGGCAGACGAAATCATGAATTACTTCCGCAAATTGAAGACCACCGGAGGTCTCGTTTCCCCTCTTAGCTCCTGAGCATTCATCGCCAAAGATTTCAGTTTCCCCTCCCTCATGGCACGCCGCCAAATCTACTCGCTTATCTTCGATTCCCTCCGGTTGGAGGGTGCCCTCTTCGTTCCCGCCGTGCTCGAAAAGGCGGCGCGCGGCGAGCACACCGCCCAAAAACCAGCAGACTACCGTCTCCCCAAGGGCCTCGCCCTCGTCGATGAGCAAGGCCGCGGTTTCCGCATCGCCACAGCCCTCTACAAAACCTTCGAGCCCACTCGCGCCCGTAAGGATGTGGACGCCACCCAAGCGACTATCGGCTTCGTCACCGAGCTGATTCGCGACGCCTTCGGCTACGCCGACTTCGCTCTTTGCTCTGAGCCCGTCACACTCGCCGACCGCGCCTATCCCGTCACCGCCTTCGCCTACGAGGGCCGCGTGCCCGTCATCGTCGCGCCGCATACGCTCGAACTCGACGAGCCTGACGAACGTTTTGCCATTGTCGGTTCCGGCCTGCGTCGTCGCTCAGCTTACCAGCTTGCCCAGCAGTTTCTCAACGCCAGCCCTGCTTGCACCTGGGCGCTCCTCACCAACGGCCGCCAGATCCGCCTAGTGCGTGATGCCGAGACTCTCGCACGGCCCGCGTTTCTCGAAGCTGACCTCGAACTGATATTGCGCGATCAGCGTTATGCTGACTTCGCTGCGGTCTGGCGCCTGTTTCATTCCAGCCGTGCCGGTGCGACGGACACATCCGACGCTTGCATTTGGGAAACGTGGAAACTTGAGGGGCAGGTGCAGGGCGAACGGGTGCGCGACGGACTCCGTGGGGGTGTCACCGATGCACTAATAGCTCTTGGCACAGGATTCCTTGAGCACCGCGACAACGAGGCGCTGCGCCTCCGCCTCCAAACTGGCGAACTATCCGTCGCCGATTATCTCCAGCAGCTCTTCCGCCTTATCTATCGCTTCCTCTTTCTTTTCACCGTTGAGGAGCGCGGCCTTCTTCATGTTGAAGATGATCGTCCTGAGGCCCGCCGCGCCCGCGATGCCTTTGCCCAAGGTTACTCGTCCCGCCGCCTCCGGTACCGAGCCCTTCGCCGCGCAGGCTTCGACCGTCACCACGACTTATGGATCGCTGTCCTCGTGGTATTTCGCGGTCTCGCTCGCGGCGAAGCCCACCTCGCGCTCCCCGCGCTTGGTGGCATCTTCGCTCCCACTCAATGCCCCAGCCTCGACGCCGCGAGTCTCGAAAATCGCATCCTCCTCACCGCCATGCGCCATCTGCGCTGGTCCGCAGTTTCAGGCCAGCTCGCAGCCATTGACTATCGCAACATGGATTCCGAGGAACTCGGCTCAGTTTACGAAAGTCTCCTCGAACTCGTCCCCACCATTGACCTCGCCGCTCGGCGATTCGGTTTCGTCGGTCTCACGGACGCTGGCTCCACCGCCGGCAACGCCCGCAAAATGTCCGGCTCCTACTACACCCCGGATTCTCTCGTTCAGGAACTCATCAAGTCCGCCCTCGATCCCGTCATCGCACAGAAGATTGCCGACCATCCCGCCAATCCCGTCGAGGCCCTGCTCGCTCTCGCCGTCTGCGATCCATCCTGCGGCTCCGGCCACTTCCTCCTAGCAGCCGCGCGCCGCCTTGCGGAAAAAATCGCAGAACTTCGCGCACCTGATGGCGCCGTCCGCCCCGACGACTATCGACACGCTCTTCGCGAAGTCGCCAGCCGCTGCCTCTTCGGCGTCGATCTTAACCCGATGGCGGTTGAACTATGTCGCGTCGCCCTCTGGCTTGAGACCGTTGATCCCGGCAAGCCACTCGGGTTTCTCAACCATCATATCCGCACTGGCAATAGTCTCCTCGGCGTCACACCGGAACTCATTGCCCAAGGCCTCCCCGACGACGCGTTTAGCGCCATCGAGGGCGACGACAAAGCGGCTTGCTCTGAACTAAAGAAGCGGAACAGGAACGAGCGCGAAGGCTTCGGCCCGCTCTTCCAAGAAGAGGAGCAATCCATTCGCGATCGTCTCCGACGGGCGGCGTCCGCTATTGAGGAGATGGACGACAGTCAGGCCGATTTACTTCAACATAAGGAAGCCGCCTTCGCCAGCACCGAGGCCGCGCCCGAATTTCGCCGCGCGAAGTTCGTCGCCGACCTGTGGTGCGCTGCCTTCGTCATTAAAAAAAACTACCACGTAATTGCCGGTGGCACGTCTCAAAACGCGAATTCTGAGCCGCAAATCGTTACGCCCGTTGCCGGTCAGCTCCTTCACACTCAGGACGAACTCTTCGGCCAACTGCTTCCCACAGCCGCGTCCGCACCTTCAAAGAAGAATAAGCTTCAATCCGAAATTCAAAAACCGAACTCGGGACTTCCGGTCGGTATCACAACGAAGCACCTCCGGGACTTCGTTCAAGGCCGCCCGTTTTCCAGCGAGGTCCAAGATAAAATTAAAGCCCTGGCTAGCCAATATCACTTCTTTCACTGGCACCTCGCATTTCCCAGTGTCTTCGATCGAGGCGGTTTCGACTGCATCCTTGGCAATCCACCGTGGGAACGAGTGAAGCTACAAGAGAAGGAGTGGTTCGCCGAACGTTCTCCCGACATCGCCCAAGCGACCAACGCAGCAGTTCGTAAACGGATTATTGAATCTGTTCGGATAAACGAACCATTGCTCTACGGTAAATTTGAAGAGGCGCTGCGCCAGTCTGAAGGTGAAGCACAATTGATGCGCAACAGCGGACTCTATCCGCTCTGCGGTCGCGGTGATATCAACCTTTACGCCGTCTTTGCCGAGCGGATGCGCCTGTTGCTTAATTCGGAAGGTCGTGTCGGGTGCGTGCTTCCCACCGGAATTGCGACCGATGATACAACCAAGTTTTTCTTCCAAGACCTCGTCGAAAGGAAATCTCTGGCGAGCCTTTACGATTTTGAAAACCGGAATTCGCTATTTCCACGGGCCGACCGAAACCTGAAGTTTTGTTTGTTCACGGTTGCGAGTCCCTCCTGTCGGCCCATCGAATCAGCTTCATTTGTCTTTGCCGCCATAAGGGCCGAAGACCTACGGGAGCAGCACCGCCGGTTTACCCTCTCGCCGGCCGATATTTTACTGCTTAACCCGAATACGAAAACATGTTCGAGTTTCCGTTCGAGTTTAGATGCTGAGTTGACCAAGGCGATTTATCGAAAGGTGCCAATTCTGATCCGTGACGGGCCTCCCGAAATAAACATGTGGCGCATCAATTTTATGCGCATGTTCGATATGGCCAACGACTCTGTCCACTTCAAGGAGGCAACAGAACTCGGGCAAGCAGGGTTTCAACTTCAAGGAAACGTGTTTCGAAAGGACGGTCTCTGCTCTTGGCTGCCTCTATATGAAGCCAAGATGATGCACCAGTTTGATCACCGCTTCGCGCACTCGGAACAACCGACGGTCGGACAACGAATACGAGGGAGCTCGGTGGATATTGATTCGGACGAACATGCGAGTTCACAGGTCGCTGCTTTGCCCCGGTATTGGCTTGAGGAAGAAATTGTCGAAAAGAGAATTCATGGCCTTCGTTGGTCTTTAGTGTTTCGAGATGTGACTGGCGCTGTAGCCAACATTAGAACGGTTGTATCAACAATTCTTGGTAGAGTCGCCGTAGGGCACAAAGCTCCATTGATTCTCATCAATGAGTTCTCGGCCCGGGAAGCGTCGACTTTCGTCGCGACACTGAACTCGTTCATCTTCGATTACTGCGCACGTCAAAAGCTTACCGGCATTTCTTTAAGCTATTTTATTCTCAAGCAACTCCCGGCCTTTTCACCAGATGCTTTTGACCGACGATGCCCGTGGGACGACGAGAACAAAACGCTTCACGACTGGCTATTACCACGCGTTCTCGAATTGACTTACACGGCTTGGGATTTGGAAGCGTTCGCCAGCGACTGCGGCTGGGCTGAACCACCCTTTCGATGGGATGACGAGCGCCGCTTTCTGCTGAGGTGCGAGTTGGACGCAGCGTTCTTTCACCTCTATTTGGGCTCGGAATCCGATTGGACGCAGCATGCTGATGTGCTCACTCATGATCTTCCTACGCCACGCGCAGCCGTGGCCTACGTCATGAACACGTTTCCCATCGTGAAGCGCAAAGACGAAGCCCAGCACGGCGGCATCTACCGCACGAAAGAAACCATTCTCCAAATCTACGACGCCCTCCAAGAATCCATCCGAAGCGGCCAAACCTACCAAACCCGCCTTGATCCGCCTCCTGCAGATATTCGGTGCTGCCATCCGCGTCGGTTCATTGTTCCCGCACCCGAATGGATGGACCGGCCTCTTGTTTTACCGTCTGTGCCTCGAGGGATCGTCCCGCCGGATCGTTACCGCGTCATCGTCGTGCCGCATCTGCTGTATCAGGCCGGCGGACGTATATCCTTCGACCGATTCCGTCGTGCTTACTGGCTTCTAACCGAACCCAATACTTTGCAACGCTATGCCAAAAGCTCCGTCGGAACTGTGGCGAAAGGGTGGGCCAAGGTCTATCGCGAACAACTCGATAAGGACATGTTCATTCCTCACCTACAAGGTGCCGTGCTGCGTGACCTCCATTTTATCCGAGTATCGGGCGAACGCTGGGTGGAGCTGCGTCGGACGGAGCATGTCGCCGACGATGAGCACGCAATCTTCGACGCCCGCCTCGCTCTTCTTGTAGCCGATCTTTGGCCGACCGCGGAACCGATTGCGCCGCTTTCCTCGAACGAAGAAGCAGCCCTGCGCGAACTCGAACTTGTATCATGAACAAGGAACAACAGGAAAACTTCTACGATAAGCTAAGCCGCACTATCCAACCGGCCAAGGATCGAGGAGAACCTGAGATTTGGTTCCGTGAATTAAGGGTGCTGGATTCGTTGTCCATAAAGCCTGAGCAGGAAAGACGGCGCATCGTTCTTCATCGCGGTTTTAATATCCTATGGGCCGCGCCCGAAGATCCCGACACCGAGCAGGGTCTTTATCGCGACGGACTAGCCGGCCACGCGAGCGGCAAAACGCTTTTTTGCCGCATCCTCCGCCACCTGCTTGGTGAAGAACCCTTCGGCACCAACACCCAGCGCGATGGCATCGCCAAAAACTTCCTCACCTTGTGGGTGGTCGCATCCATTCGAGTGAAGGGTGAAAACTGGATAGTTGGGCGACCGTTGGCCGCCGACGGTGAAAAATTCGCAGTTCAGGCGGAGACAATAAACGAGGTCCTGCTGGGCGAGGCACCGAGCGGCGGTTACGAGGATTTTTTGATACGGGTGCGCAAAGTGGGCGACTGCGTCGAACCACTATATCCCGAACAAGGCTGGAGACACCTCTTGCTCTGGCTGGCGCGAGATCAAGAGGCTCGGTTCAGCAGTCTCGCGGCGTGGCGTGAGGCAAGCAGCCAAGGCGACAATCCCCAGAATAAGGTCAACGACCGCCACCAAGTTATGAGAGCGGTCCTTGGTCTCTTGGATTTGCGCGAGCCCGCGCTGAGGCAGGACTTGGACGCTAGCATTGCTCGTCTTGAATCTGGGCGTCTCAAGCATTCCACCGCTGACACCGAACTCGCAGGCCAAGTCACGCTGGCGAATCTCCGAACCGTCGAGCTTCTTGGCGACAATGCGCCAATTGAAACTGAGCAGTTACAGGCCAGGTTAACGTCGCTCGCCGAGGTAATGCGTGAGGCAGTCGAAGGTCTGGAAAAACGTCCGACGCCACAGGCAGTCCTCGACGCGCAGAAACGACTTAACGTCGCCAATAAAGCGGTCAGTGCAGCGGAGACAGAGCTGGAGGGTTTGGAGCCGCAAATCACCAGCCTCAAAGAACGGCAACAGCGCGACATGACGCTCATCCGCAATTTTAGAAGCGGGAACGTCGAAGACCCTTCGCGTGTGGTCGATAATTTCTGTCCCAACTCGATTCAAACTGCGGTGAAGCGACAATGTTATGTTCCCGCAAAGCCGTCGGATGAATCTGCTTCGTCAGTTGCCGAGATGGAGCGCCAGGCGCAGGAGGACACCAAGAAGATCGCCACCGCAGAAGCGCGCTCTAAGCAGCTGGAGAAAATCTTGCCGGGTCTGCGCACCGCCGCGGACACCGCCGATGAAGCGCTCACCAAGGTGCAACGTGACAGCAACCGCGACATCGCTGCGCTCAGTCGCAAAGCGGAACGTGCGGAAGAGGTTTCCCGCCTCTTCAATCAAATAGAAAAGACGAAGACCGCACAGGTCACCGCGACGGAAAAACTCACCACTTTAGCCGGCGAAATAGAAACCAAGAAAGCCGACATCACGAAGCTTCGCGACGACATGGATGTGAAGGTGCAAGCGTTCTCCAACGTGTTTGCCGACATCATCCGAGCGGTAATGGGAGCTTCCGTTGATCCCAAGGTTTCGGTCACGAACGAAGGAATCGTGCCTCACGTGACGAGAAAGGGTGAGCTTTCTGGAGCCGCACTGGATACCATCAAAACTCTCGCCTTCGACCTTGCGGCAATCGTCGCCAGTATTGAGGGGCAGGGAAGCCACCCTCGCTTTCTGATCCACGACGGCCCACGAGAAGGCGACATGGCGCGAATCATCTACGAGCGCTTCTTCATTTACGCTGCCGGCATCGAGGCCGCCTTTGCTTCACGAGATGATTCAAGCTTCCAATACATCATCACCACGACAACGCCTCCTCCGAAGAACATGCGTCAAGGTTCACGTTGGTTGCTAGAGCCGGTTCTTGATTCACGCCGACGAGAGCAGCGCCTCCTTAGAGAGGATTTCTGAGCATAGATATCTATCAGAACAGCAACTCAACGCGCAAATTTGCCTTCTCCATCCTGCTTCACCGCAATGAAAATCTCGCTTGAGCAGCTCTATACCGCGTACCGCAAAGCCAAGAAAGAGGCATTTCAGGACACCAACTGCGCTCACGGCCTAAAGTTCGCGAAGTATGAACAGCGGTTAGCTGCAAATTTTGCGCGACTGCTCAAGACGATCAATCAAACTCAGCCAGACTGGCCGACCGACATCAATTTCATTGGAGCTTTAACGTGCATTCCGAAGTCAGTCACTCCGCCAGACACCGACAAGCCCGTCGCGACCATTCATTGCCAATCGAGCGATCCTGAGGAACAGTGGAAGCGGCGATGCAGTTCGCGGAATCGAGCAACTGCTGATTTCCGGCCGGTCATAGACGCGTCAGTTGATTACTTGGTAATTTCCGCGCTTTGGGTTCTTGAGGTTGGCCATCTTTACGATGAGAAATTGGATACACGATACGCAGTGGGCAATCGACTCCGTCGCTGGCGGCCAAAACCTGAGGCTCCAGCTGGCACGGCTGGTCGACTAAACACGTTATCGCCAGATCTCTTTCAACCCTACTTCGTAGCTTACGGTCGTTGGCGCTCTGCAGGCCTAAAGGCCATGCGAACCGAGCTAAAGGAGGGACACCGGGTAGTTGCCGTGACGATGGATCTGAAACGATTCTACCATCAAATCGACGCCAACTTTCTTTTGCACGAAGACTATTTGGCGCAGATCGGACTAACCCTTACTAAAGAACAACGAACGTTCACACGCCAATTGATTGAGTCATTTGCGACCTTCAACCGGGTTCTGCATGAGCAAATCGGCGGCTCCGCTCGTGGTCTTCCAGTGGGACTGCCGGCCTCTGGTCTTATTGCGAATGTAGTACTGAGCCAATTCGACCGCCACGTCGTCTCCCGCCTCAATCCAAGTTACTACGCGCGCTATGTGGATGACGTGTTCTTGGTGCTGCGCCACTCTGATGAGTTCGCGGACGGAGCGGCATTTCTCGGTTGGCTCGGAGAGCAACTAAGCCCGGTTGCGACCGCGATTTTTCCAAGAAATGGCGAATCACAAACCGATGGTCCTGCCTTAAAACTAAATCTGCCTTATGCAGACGGATCAGAGCTACTTTTTGTCGGAAAGAAGCAAAAAATATTTCAGTTAGAAGGGCCGCACGGCCTCGACCTAATTGGTCCAATTGAAGAGCAAATTCGGCAGCAGACTAGTGAGCATCGCGACCTTCCTCATCTGCCGGATACAGAAAGCCGAATGGCCCATCGGGCTCTGTTGGTCACTTCCGACGCGACTTTAAATGCGGACGCACTTCGTAAAGCTGATGCCGTAACCTTGCGACGTTCAGGATTTGCGATGCTGCTGGGAGACGTAGAGGCGCATGTGCGCGATCTCGATGCCGCTTCTTGGTCTCCACTACGGCATCAATTCTACGATCTCGCACATCGCCACCTGCTAACGCCCAACGCGTTCTTTGACTATTCACGGTATTTCCCGCGTATCGTTGGCATCATGACGGCGTGCAGCGATTGGGATCACGCCAGGCGTTTCGTCGGAGGCTTTCGTGCCCTACTGGCGTGCCTTCGGAAAACCTGCAAAAGTCCAAACAACCAATTTAAGCGATGCCTGCGGGAAGCCTGCACGACCATAGCAGAAAGGATGATCGAAGCAGTGTTGCAATCCGCGCGGAATGATAGCCGGAAGGTGCGAGAGCTTTTTAAGCAGATTAGAAAGGTTCTTTCGCTCGACGCAAAAGGCCCGACTGGAACTAAGCAAATTTCAGAAGCCAGAGAGCAGATGGTGCTACTCGACTGGGCGCGATTCACCTATGCCACTCATTGGTTGAAGGAAACCGTGGATGCCGACCCACCCGCTAAGCCAAAAGACTTCCAAGTGCGCGAGCTTCCTCCGTTTCGCGCCATGCAGATTTTCCAGGATGCGGCCAAGCTTCCGAAGCCGTATTGGCCCGCACTGATGTTTCCTACTCGCCCAATTCCGCTTCGGGAGATTACGGCCCGTGCACCCTCGTTGCTGGAAGACGGTGAATCGCTAAGCGCGGTCGTGAGCGGACTCCGTGGTACATGGATGCCCGAGCAAACAGGATTGTCGCTTACTTCGCCGGCACCCGATGGACCTCACAAACTAGTGGTTCCTAAAATCGCCGGCTCCGTAAAGTCGAAACCGCGCGTCGCGATCACCAGCATTGAGGTTTCGGATGACGAGTGGGCGGCTGCCGCCGAGGGCACGCCTAGCCTCACTCTGGAACGCTACCGTAGATTAAATAGTATACTCGACGCAGTCGTAGCGGGGCGTCCAAAACCAGATTATGTAATTCTTCCGGAGTGTTGCCTGCCCAGGCAATGGGCGATGCAGATGGCGGGTAAAATTCTCGCTCGCGGTGTCTCACTCATTGCCGGCCTTGAGTACCGCGTCGACTCGAAGAAACCGGATCTGTTGCACAACGAAGCGCTCGTGGCGCTTAGAACAGATTTCCCGGGTTACCAGACGGGGCTCTTTCTTCTCCAACCTAAACGGCAACCGGCATGGCCCGAGCTCCAGCATTTAGATTCAGATTTCGGAAAGGCACTCGCACCGCCATCGGCAACAAGTCTCTTTCATCCAGTTTATCAGCATGGCGGGTTTCACTTTGGGGTGCTAATTTGTAGTGAGTTAACGGACATTCAAAATCGCAGACGTTTTCAGGGTAAGGTGGATGCGTTGTTTATCCCCGAATGGAATCAGGATATCGAATCGTTCGCGACGCTCGTTGAATCAGCGGCCCTCGATGTGCATGCCTATATTGTGCAGGCTAACAATCGCCGCTACGGCGATAGTCGCTTGCGAGCGCCGATGAAGATTCATCACCAACGCGATTGGGTGAGGGTTAAGGGAGGGCTAAATGACTACTTCGTTATTGGTGCAATCGACTACATGAATTTACGCCGATTTCAGTCTCACGCGATTCCTCCGACGGGGGCTGGTGAGTTGTTCAAACCGTTTCCTATTGGTTTCCCAGATCGCTTTGCGGCAGCGAGACGAACGATACCGTCACCGCCGCAGCCGACTTCATAATTGATGAACTCGCTTGAACGCAGTCTCGTCCAAAAAGCTGGCTACGACCACGGCTGGGAAGTCGTCGTCGAGGATCGTCCAGAGCAAGTTGTGCTGGCTTCGGCCCTACATCACGCCCGTGCCCGTATTCAATCTGCCCTACCAAGCTCTCGTTGGTTGCTCACGGTGACACCCAGACCAATCCATCGCGAACTTGAACGCGCAGAGCCCTCTTTTTACCTAACAGGCGAGTATTTCAGAGCCAACAATGAGGCCGAACTCGGCCGACTCTTAGAGCAGGGCGCTCGTCTTGCCCGCACGCTTCCGGACGAACCCTGCCATCGTTTCGAGAAGGCCCTCGCCGAACAACTTTCTGCCAGCAACGTTACCACCTCTGCCACGGAGGTCGATCGCCTCGTCCGCCAGCGCGTCGGGCAAAATATCTACCGTGAGAGCCTAATGGACTATTGGAGCGGAGCTTGTGCCGTCACTGGCATTTCAATCCCGGAACTGCTACGCGCTAGCCACGCCAAGCCTTGGGCCGATTGCGTCACCGACACCGAACGGCTAAACGTTTACAACGGCTTTTTGTTGTGTGCTCAGCTTGATGCACTCTTCGACCGCCGACTCATGACATTCAATGAAGCAGGCGAAGCGCTGTTCTCGCCATTCATTGATGACGACATTCGAAAAAAACTAGGCCTACAGGGTCGGCAAAAACTTCGCTGGATCACCCCAGAGCATCAGGCTTTCTTGGCATGGCACCGCGAGGCGTTTGTCTGTGCGACCAAATAGTGGAGGACATCAAAGTCCGAAGTCCGCCTATGAGCAGGAATTGCTGCGTTTTGGAAAAGTCGTTCCCCGCGTTCGACTCTGTGTCTTGCGGCTCCGTTTTCGCCAATTTGTCCTTGGGCCCCGTCGCCTACACTCGCACCAGCTTCATCCAACGTGAGGCACAATTTCGTGCCGTTAAAATAGCCCAGATTTTTACACGGAAATTTTGAGAAAAGTGTACCTGTGGAATAATTTCCGATCGATGATCCTCAAATAGTTCTGAAGGAAGGCCCAATATTTTTTACCAAAAGTGACGCTAGACTTGGCCAGAGAAAAAATGACGCGAAGCGTGGCCAAACGACGTTTCTTTGTGTCACTCACCACGAGTGGCTCGCACATGAGGACGATGGTGGGCCGGGTGGGAATTGAACCCACACTCTGGGGATTATGAGTCCCTCGCTTTAACCATTAAGCTACCGGCCCAGCGTGGAAATGTGCGACGTTCACAGTGGGGAGAACTGGCTGCGTTGACCAAGCAAAATCCTGAGTGGGCGCGGAGGCATCGCGATTGTGTGCGCAGCGTTGGTGGCGAACAGGGAGGGCGTGCGCAAATTGAGCGGATGATCGCAGCGCGGAGTGCGCATGAAAAAGGCGAGCCGGGGCTCGCCTTTGAGGAGGTGCTGGTGCTGGAGGCGCGGAGCGAAGTCCGGCCCTGTCTACGAAGGAACTTACTCCTGTGGGATCACCGTCTGGATGTGCAGTTCTTTGAGCTGCTTTGCGGTGACGGGTGTAGGGCTTTGAGCCATGAGGTCCTGTCCTTTTTGCGTCTTCGGGAAGGCGATGACGTCGCGGATGCTCGTGGTGCCACAGAGGAGCGCGCACATGCGGTCGAGACCGAAAGCGATGCCGCCGTGTGGAGGCGCGCCGTAGGTGAAGGCCTTGAGCATGTAACCGAAGCGGCTTTCGACGACGTCGGCTGGGATCTTGAGAACGTCTTCGAAGACTTTCTTTTGGATCGCGGGCTGGTGAATGCGGATCGAACCGCCGCCGAGTTCCATGCCGTTGAGGACGGCGTCGTAGTGCTGGCCGCGGACGCGCTTCGGATCGCTGTCGAGATACTGCGCGTCTTCAGCGACGGGCGCGGTGAACGGGTGATGCGTGGCGACGTAGCGGTTGTTCTCTTCGTCGAAGCTCATCAGCGGGAATTCGATCACCCAAAGGAATTTCCAGTCATCGTGGCGGATGGTCATCTTGCCGCGTTTGACGAGGAGCTGCGCGGCTTCGAGGCGCGTGCGGCCGAGGATGGCGCAGGCTTTTTCCCAGCCGGCGGCGGCGAAGAAGACCATGTCGCCGTCTTCGATTTTTAGTTGCTCGGTGAGCGCGGCCTTCTCGGCGTCGGAGAAAAATTTGACGATGGGAGATTTCCATTCGCCGTTTTCGGACTTGATGAAGGCGAGGCCTTTTGCGCCGAGAGATTTGGCGATGTCCTCGAGGGCTTTGATTTCGCCCTGCGTCATGTCGGCGAGACCTTTGGCGTTGATGGCCTTGATTACGCCGCCGCCAGCGACGGTGGATTGGAAAACCTTGAAGGCGGAGTTCGTGAAAATGCTGGAGACATCCTGCAGCTCGAGGCCGAATCGCATGTCGGGCTTGTCGACGCCGAAGCGGTTCATCGCGTCGACGAACGGCATGCGGAGGAACGGCGTGGGGATGTCCACATCGAGCACTTCCTTCCAGACCTTCTTCAACATGCCTTCAAAAATTCGATACACGTCTTCGCGGTCGATGAACGAGGCTTCGACGTCCACTTGGGTAAATTCCATCTGGCGGTCGGCGCGGAGATCTTCGTCGCGGAAGCAGCGGGCGATTTGGAAGTAACGCTCCACACCGGCGACCATGAGGATCTGCTTAAACTGCTGCGGCGACTGCGAGAGCGCGTAGAACTGCCCGGCGTGGATGCGCGATGGCACGAGGTATTCGCGGGCGCCTTCGGGCGTGGATTTGAAGAGCGCGGGTGTTTCGACCTCGATGAATTCCTGCGAGTCGAAGTAATCGCGGATCGCCTTGGTGGCCTTGTGGCGGACCTGGAGATTTTTGCGCATCTTCGGACGGCGCAGGTCGAGGTAGCGGTAGGTGAGGCGGAGGTCTTCGTTGACCTTGTCGCCGCCGATGTCGTCGAGAGGGAAAGGCGGGGTGTCGGAAATGTTGAAGATCTCCAGGGCGATCGCATCGACCTCGATGCCGCCCGTGGGGATATTTTTGTTCACCGTGCCTTCGGGGCGGGCGACCACTTTGCCGGAAACGCCGATGACAGACTCGGGCTTGATCTGCGCGGCTTGGGCGGCGAGCTCGGCGTTTACGTGCGGGTCGAATTTGACCTGTGTGATGCCTTTGCGGTCGCGCAAATCGATGAAGAGGATGCCGCCGTGATCGCGGATGGAGTCAGCCCAGCCGACGAGCGAGACGGACGCGCCAAGGGCGGATGGAGTGAGTTGGGCACAGTGGTGGCTGCTCTTCATAGGAGTTTTCGGAGAATGTGAACGGCCAGCAAAGCCGGGCGGGGGAGGGGCGGGCAAACAGAAACTGGTGCTGCGCGTGGGGTGGGCGGCGGTATGCGTTTTGGAGATGTTTTGCGGGGAGCGCTGACAGGAGCGTTCACAAACCGCTCGACCCGGTTTGGCGGGACTGTGCATAACGTCGGCCCCCATATCCCCTATATGCATCTTCTCGACCGCCGTACGATTTTCGTCCGTGAACATGTGGGTCTGCTCAAGCTGACTGGCGCTTACGATCTACTCGATCCGCAGACGCAGGAGAAAATCGGCATCGCGCAGGAGAAAATCAGCGGCTGGCAGAAATTCCTGCGGTTGCTCGTCAAAAAGGCGATGCTGCCGACGCGAGTGGAAATCGCCGCTGCGGAAGGCCAGCCGCCGGTGCTCGTATTGACACGCGGGTTCACGTTTTTCCGCTCGAAGGTGCTGGTGCTCGATGGAGCGGGCACGCAGATCGGTTACTTGCGCTCGAAGTTTTTCTCACTCGGTGGCGGCTTCCATGTTTTCAGCAACGACGACCAGAAATTCGCCGAAGTGAAGGGCGATTGGAAGGGCTGGAATTTCCGCCTGGTCGATGTCACCGGCAGAGAGATGGGCATCGTTACCAAGAAGTGGGCAGGCCTCGGCAAGGAGTTTTTCACCAACGCCGACCAGTACGTCATCGAAGTGAAAGAAAGCGGCTCCAGCAACGCGCTCGTGCTCGCCGCGGCGCTGGCGATCGACATCGTTTTCAAGGAGCACCAAGGCTGAGCGCGATTTTGCAGCAGTCAGAGAGTTCGTGCCGCGCGCGTACGGACTCGCGAGAAACAAATCACCTAACGTGGAAATTATCTTTCTAGGCACCGGCACTTCCCAAGGCGTTCCCATGATCGCCTGTGATTGTGCCGTATGCGCATCGGATGATCCACGCAACAAACGCTACCGCGCTTCGATCCATGTCGTGATGGACGGATTGCACATTCAGGTGGATGCGTCGCCAGAGTTCCGGCTCCAGTGTCTGCGCGAGAAGATTAACTGGATCGATCTGTTCATCCTCACGCATGGGCACGCGGACCATATCACGGGTATGGATGACTTGCGGCGGTTTTGCGATTTGCTCGGCGGAAACGCGCTCACTGTTTACGCGACCGATGAAGGCATGAGCCGGGTGCTGGCGATTTACCCGTACACGATCATGGAACGGCCGGTGGTGCGCGGGTATCCGGCGTTCAAGCTCCAGCAGATGCCGACGCGAGTCGAGCTGCCGCAGGGTACCATCGAATCCACGCTGCTGCCGCATGGCGGTTTGAATACGCTCGGGCTCGTCTTCACCGAGAAGAGCAGCGGGAAGAAATTCACCTACTACACCGACTGCAAACGTGTCCCGCGCGAGGCCGTGGAGCTCGCGCGCGGTTCGGATATCGTGGTGCTGGATGGTCTCCGCCCACAGGAGCATCCGTCGCATATGAGTATCTCCGAAGCGGTAGCCGCCGCGCAGGAAATCGCCGCTCCGCTGACTTACCTCACGCATCTCACGCACCTGACCGACCACGCCACCGGCGAAGCGGAGCTGCCGCCAGCGGTACGCTTTGCGTACGACGGATTGCGCCTGAAGCTCTGAGGATTTCGGCGTTGCACGTGGAGCACGGCAGCAGTCGCGTTCGGTATCTGCGAGAATGGGCAGGGGGCTGATTGCGAGAGGAGATAAACTCCGATTGGCCGTACGCGTGTGGATGAGGCGAGTGGTGATGCCTGGTAAGCGGTGGGCGTGCGCTTGGCGTGCGCGTCAAGCGAGGCGATCAGCGAAATACCGGGGCCGCGAAATGCAGATGCATTCTAGGCGGACTAGAAATTTCTCAAAAAAGCCCTTGCTTTGAATCCACGTATTCATTGTGTGCTTTTAATTCCTACTAACTTTATCAACAAACTTATCGGCCATGTCTTCTCCTGCCACTAAATCACCCGCCATCCTTGGTTCCGTCCCTGACTGGCTCGATATCGTTCGCAACAAAGTCGAAGGCCTCAGCTTTGGGGTCGTTCAGATAGTCGTCCACGACCGAAAAGTCACGCAGATCGAGCGTACTGAAAAGACGCGTCTCGATAGCTCTGCGACCGATTCCCTGCGCCGCCGGGAGAATTACTGAATTTCCAGGCCACCGGACAACCGAGGCTTTTTGTTATTCAAAAACCACACCAGTCAACTGGGTGTAAATGCAAGCAAAGCACCTGCACATCAACCCTACCGTAACTCTCAATCTTATGAAGTCATTCACCACTATCCTCCGCAGCGGAATCGCCGCTTCGGCTATCGTCGCTACCGCCAGCAGCGTCCAGGCGCAGTCCGGCTCCGATGATGTCCAGCAACTGCGCGAACAGATCCGTCTGCTCGACCAAAAGCTCCGCGTCCTCGAGCGCAAACAGGAGATCAAAGACGAGACGGCCGCTGCCGCGCCCAAGCCCGTCGCAGTCGCCGCCTCCGACGGTCGTGTCGAGATCACCTCCGGCGACGGTGCCACGTCCCTCCGTCTTCGCGGCCTCGTGCAGGCCGACTATCGCTGGTTCGACTCGGCCAACGAGCCGGCCGACACGTTTCTTCTTCGCCGCGCCCGCCTGGTTTTCGAGGGCAAGTTCAATAACATCTTCAGCTACGTCGTTCAGCCCGAGTTCGCCGGTACCATCCAGATCCTCGACGCCAACGTGAACGTCGCCGTCTCGCCCGCATTCAACGTGCGTATCGGAAAGTTCAAGACTCCCGTCGGCCTCGAACAGCTGCAGTCCGACCCCGTCGCTTTCTTCAACGAGCGTTCCGTGGCCACCAACCTCACGCCCAACCGCGACGTGGGCATCCAGCTTCAGGGCGATGTGCTCAACAAAACGCTCAACTACACCGTCGCACTGCTCAACGGCGTGCCCGACGGCGGCAACAACGTGACGGGCTCCGCCGACTTCGACAGCGACAAGACCGTCGCCGCCCGCCTGTTCGCCACGCCTTTCGTGAATCAGAAGGACTCGCTCTTCACCGGTCTTGGCGTCGGCCTCGCCGTAAGCCTCGGCGATTACGCCACGGCCAGCGGCCGCACCGGAGGCTATCGCACGGATGGCCAGCAAACGTTCTTCTCTTACGACGCCTCAGTCGTGGCTAATGGCCAGGGCGTTACCTGGTCGCCGCAAGGCTACTACTACCGCGGGCCGCTCGGGATTCTCGCCGAGTATGTCGCCTCGTCTATCGAGCTGCAGCGCGGCGCTCTTCCTGTGCGTGAGGTTGAAAATTTCGGCTATAACCTCTCGGTCGGTTATGTCCTGACCGGCGAAGATTCCACCTACCGCGGAGTCACCCCGAAAACTGTTTTCAATCCTTCCGCCGGCACTTGGGGCGCGTTCGAAGTAGTCGCTCGCGTCTCAGGTCTCGACGTCGATGACAGCGTCTTCAGCGGCGGCGCCGCCGGTCGTTTCGCAGCGCCCAATGTCAGCGCCTCCAAACTCACCGCGTATGGCCTCGGTCTGAATTGGTATCTGTCCCGCTCCGTGCGCGCAGGCTTCAACCTCTACCAAAACAAGTTCGATCTCGCCCCCGACGCCGTGCCCGCGGCCAACGCGCTTATCGCCGACGATGAGACCGCGTTCATCACGCGCCTTCAGATTTCGTTCTAAGGACCAGATCAACCGTCCCTGCCATCAATCCACCTCAAACCCTCTCTCAAAGTTATCATGAAACTTCTCACCACTCTTCTCACCGTCGCGGCGCTCGCCGCACCGGTCTTCGCGAAAGACATCGAGCTCCTCAATGTCTCGTACGATCCCACGCGCGAATTTTATTCTGAATACAACAAAGCCTTCTCCGCCCACTGGAAGGCGAAGACCGGCGACAACGTCACCATCAAGCAGTCGCATGGCGGCTCGGGAAAGCAGGCCCGCTCCATCATCGACGGCTTGTCGGCCGACGTCGCCACGCTCGCTCTCGCCGGCGACATCGACGCGCTTCACACCAACGGCAAACTCATCCCCGCCGACTGGCTCGGCCGTCTCCCCAAACAGTCCGCGCCCTACACCAGCACGATCGTCTTCCTCGTCCGCGCTGGAAATCCCTTCAAGGTCAAAGACTGGGACGACCTCGCCAAGCCCGGCATCTCCGTCATCACGCCCAACCCGAAAACCTCCGGCGGCGCGCAGTGGAACTACCTCGCCGCTTGGGAATTCGCCCGCCGCAAACTCGGCAGCGATGACGCCGCCAAGGAGTTCGTCCGCAAAATCTACAAGAACGTCCCCGTCCTCGACTCCGGTGCGCGCGGCTCGACGACCACCTTCGTGCAGCGCGGCGTGGGCGACGTCTTCATCTCCTGGGAAAACGAAGCCTTCCTCGCGCTCAAAGAATTCGGCGCCGACAAGTTCGAGATCGTCGTGCCTTCGCTGAGCATCCTCGCCCAGCCGAGCGTCACCGTCGTGGACAAAGTCGTTAAGAAAAAGGGCACCGAGGAAATCGCGAAAGCCTACCTCGAGTACCTCTACTCCGACGAAGCTCAGGATCTCGCGGGTAAACATTTCTACCGTCCGACGTCCGATGCCGCTGCCGCCAAGTACGCTGCCAGCTTTCCGAAGATCGAGCTCTTCACCATCGACGACGCCTTCGGTGGCTGGACCAAGGCCAAGAAGGAGCACTTCGCCGACGGCGGCACCTTCGACCAGATCTACGCTAAATAATCCCTCACGGTTTCCCTCCCTTGCCTCTGTCCGCCGCTTCCCTGGCGGGCAGAGGCACGAAGAGCGAAAACGCCCGTTCAACCCAACCGCGAACTCCCCCCGAAAACCATGAGCACGATCTCCACCCGTTTTGAAACCATCGCGCACGTCGCCGCGCCTGCACCGGCCCCGTCCGTCTCTCAGGAGCTTTCGGAGCGCCTCAACAGCCTCTACGCCCTGTCGCAGCGTTCCCATTACATCTTCGGCTCACCGCTCGGCCCGTTCTATCACAAGGCGCATCACCTCAGCCTGCCGCGCTTCGTCTATTTCGGACCGCACACGCACGACGAATCCCTCCGCCTCGCTTTCTACGCGGGCCATGAGCACGACGACCTGCGCAGCACCTTCGCGCTGCTTCACCTCGTCGAGCGCCTCGCGATCGCCCCTGACATCGGCCAGGGCTTGAATCTTTCTTTCTTCCCGCTGCTCGATGCCGCCGGACTTTTTCACGGCGAAACCGGGCGCGATCTCGCTCAAGAGAACTGGGCGCATAGCTTTGCGCCCGAGATTAACCTCCTGCAAAAAGACGCCCGCTCCCGCGGTTACCACGGCTTCGTCCGCGTACTCACCGCTACTGGCACCGACGAGATTGCCGTCAGCCTGCGCAGCCAGTTCCCCGCCGCCCTTCAGGCACCCGGCGTCGAATTCATTTCATCCGACGATTTCGACCCGCTCCCTGTCCGCTGGGAATCCGCCAGCCCGCTCATCAACGACGGCCCGCTCACCTTGAACGACGATCTCCCGTTCAGTGCCTTCGAGCTCACGCTCCGCATTCCCGCCGCCTGGTCGGCCGAGCTCTACCGCGAAGCCGTCTCCTCGATTCTCCGCCGCTTCATTCTCCGCTACCGCACCCTTCAAGCCTACGGCCAACACCTCTAAATAAATCATGCCCACCGCGCTCTCCATCTCCCGCTCCCTGCATCGCATCGCCATCGCCGGTCTCCTCGTGACCTCGGTCGCGCTAACCGCCTCCGCCGCCGAACTGCTCAACGCGTCCTACGACGTAACCCGCGAGTTCTACAAAGAATTCAATCCCGCCTTCATCGCCCACTGGAAGGCGAAGACCGGCGAGGATGTCTCCGTGAAACAATCACACGGCGGCTCCAGTAAACAGGTCCGCAGCGTGATCGACGGCCTTCAGGCCGACGTCGTCACCATGAATCAGGCGCTCGACATCGATCAGCTCGTGAAACCGGGCCTGATCCCGGTCGACTGGGCGAAACGTCTGCCGAACGACAGCGTCCCGTACACGTCCACGATCTTCTTCATCGTTCGCAAAGGAAACCCCAAGAACGTCAAAGACTGGTCCGACCTGCTCCGCGACGATGTGAAGTCGATCATCCCGAATCCAAAGACGTCGGGTAATGGCCGATACAGCTACCTCGCCGGCTGGGGCTACGCACTCCGCCAGCCCGGCGGCAACGAAGCCAGCGCCCGCGAGTTCGTGAAGAAACTCTTCGCCAACGTCCCCGTCCTCGACGCCGGCGGGCGCGGAGCCACCACCTCGTTTGCCAAGAACGGCATCGGCGACGTGCTACTCACCTTCGAAAACGAGGTCTCGCTCACCATCCGCGAATTCGCCGACGAAGGCTTCGAACTGGTCGTTCCTACCACGAGCATCCTTGCCGAGAATCCCGTCGTCTGGGTGGACAAGGTCGTGAAGAAGAAAAAGACCGAAGCGCTCGCCAAAGCTTACCTCGAATATCTCTACACGCCCGAAGCGCAGGAGATCGCCGCGAAGCAAAACTTCCGTCCCGGCGATCCTTCCGTCTTCGCGAAATACTCCAGCCAGTTTCCGAACATCCCGCTCTTCCGTGTCGCCGACGTTTTCGGCAGCTGGACGAAAGCCCAGCAGGTCCATTTCGCCGACGGCGGCGTCTTCGACCAGATCTACGAAAAGCGTTAATCTCGCTTCGTCACTCGTCACCGAATCCTTTCCCGTCATGGTCATGCTCATGTCACCGGACTCGCGCGATCTTCGCACCTTGCTCGGCCCGCTCCTGGAACTGGCGGAGGAATGCGTTGACGTGATCGGCACCATGGCGGGCTCCTTCTCGCTCAACGGCCGCCGCTACGGCATCCCGCGTTTCCTCTTCACCGGTCCCGAAGCCGCGCACGACCCGATCCGCCTCGGCCTCTTCGCCGGCATCCACGGCGACGAGCCCGCCGGTTGCGAAGCCCTCGCGCACCTCCTCGCGGACCTCGCCGACAATCCCGAAATCGCCAAGGGCTACGACCTCGTCATCTACCCGGTGTGCAATCCAACTGGATACGAGGACAACACGCGCGCCAACCGCGCCGGCTTCGATCTCAACCGCGAATTCTGGCGCAGCTCCGCGCAGCCCGAGGTCCGCATCCTCGAGCGCGAGCTGCGCACGCATCGCTTCGACGGCATCGTCACGCTCCACGCCGACGACACCTGCAGCGGCTGCTACGGCTACGCCCACGGTCGCGTTCTCAACGAAGCACTCCTGCGTCCCGCGCTCGATGCCGCCAGCCGCATTCTCCCGCGCGATGCCCGCGCTAACATCGACGGCTTCGTCGCCACCGAAAGCATCCTCCATGACTGCTTCTGCGGAGTCCTCGCCGCGCCGCCTGATCAATCTCCACAACCCTTCGACCTTATCTTCGAAACACCCGCGCTCTCGCCGTTCGACCACCAGGTCGATGCTACCGTCGCCGCGCTACACTCCATTCTCGGTGAATACCGCAAGTTCATCGCTTACGCTCAGGACCTTTAATGTCCCTCTTCTGCAAAGAACGCTCCGCGCTGCCGGGCCTCAACCTGTCGCTCGGCTTCACGCTTTTCTATCTCGGCCTCATCGTGCTCGTGCCGCTCTCCGCCGCCTTCCTGAAAACTTTCGGGATGACGTGGGACGAGTTCGCCGCCGCCGTCACGTCGCCGCGCGTGCTCGCCTCGTACAAGATCACCTTCTTCGCCTCGCTCGCCGCCGCGCTGGTTAATTCCGTCTTCGGCCTGCTCGTCGCCTGGGTGCTCGTGCGGTATTCATTTCCCGGACGCCGCATCGTCGATGCGCTCGTCGATCTTCCGTTCGCTTTGCCAACCGCCGTCGCCGGCATCGCTCTTACCGCGATCTACGCGAAGAACGGCTGGGTCGGCCAGTTCCTCGATCCCGACGGCGCGCATCGGATTCTTCCGCACGGCATCAAACTCGCGTTCTCCGAGATCGGCATCTTCATCGCGCTCACCTTCATCGGCCTGCCGTTCGTCGTCCGCACCGTTCAACCGGTTCTCGAAGAACTGGAGCCCGAGCTCGAAGAAGCCTCCGCCACGCTCGGCGCGAACCGCTGGCAGACGATCACGCGTGTTCTCCTTCCCGAACTTTTCCCTGCGCTGCTCACCGGCTTCGCGCTTTCGTTCGCCCGCGCACTCGGTGAATACGGCTCAGTCGTTTTCATCTCGGGCAACATGCCGATGAAAACGGAAATCACGCCGCTGCTCATCATCACGAAGCTGGAGCAATACGACTACCGAGGCGCGACGGCCATTGCCGTCGTGATGCTCTGCGCCTCCTTCACGCTGCTGCTCCTCATCAACCTCATCCAGAAGTGGAGCCGCCGTCACCACCGCGTATGAACCAGCACGCAGAAACCAGAAGCCAGATGCCAGAGGCCAGTGACCGGAAGCATTTAAGCGCATCGTCATCACGCTTATTTCTTCCGCTCTCGGCATCCGTGCGTCGTGAATTGTTTTCAGCCTTCCTTCCTCTGGGATCTGGCATCTGGCCTCTTTCCTTCTGACCGACCATGGCCGCCGTCACCGCCGCACTTTCCGCTCGTCGCGAAACGTCTTCTTCGCACAACGCCCCCCGCGCCACCCAAGATCCTGCCTGGGTGAAGTGGACGCTTCTTTCCGTAGCGCTCCTCTTCCTCGCGTTCTTCCTCGTGCTCCCGCTCGTCGCGGTTTTCGCCGAGGCATTCCGCCGGGGCATGGGCGCGTACTTCGCCGCCTTCACCGACTCCGATGCGCTCGCCGCGATCAAGCTTACGCTCATCACGGCGGCCATCTCCGTGCCCGCGAACCTCGTCTTCGGCGTCGCCGCTTCCTGGGCCATCGCGAAGTTCAACTTTCGCTGGAAAAGCCTTCTCATCACGCTCATCGATCTGCCGTTCGCCGTCTCGCCGGTGATCTCCGGCCTGATCTTCGTTTTGGTTTTCGGCGCGCAGGGCTGGTACGGCCAGTACCTCGAATCCACCAACCCTTCATGGCCTTGGTTGCACGCCTGGCTGGTCCAGCAGGATTTCAAAATCATCTTCGCCGTCCCCGGCATCGTCCTCGCCACCGTATTCATCACGTTCCCCTTCGTCGCACGTGAGCTCATCCCGCTCATGCAGTCGCAAGGCACGGACGAGGAAATGGCCGCGATCACCCTCGGCGCGAGCGGCTGGCAGACTTTCTGGCGCGTCACCGTGCCCAACATCAAGTGGGGCCTCTTCTACGGCGTCATCCTGTGCAATGCCCGCGCGATGGGCGAATTTGGCGCGGTATCCGTCGTCTCCGGACACATCCGCGGCGAGACCAACACTATGCCGCTCCACGTCGAGATCCTCTACAACGAATACAACTTCGTCGCTGCCTTCGCCGTCGCCTCGCTCCTCGCTTTTCTCGCCCTCGTCACGCTCGGCCTCAAAAGCCTCGTCGAGTGGCGTCACGCCCAGTCCCTGCGTACCGAAACCCTCGATCGCTGATTTTCTGTCATGAGCATCCACGCCTCCGGCATCACCAAAACTTTCGGCAAATACACCGCGCTCGCGAACGTCGATTTCACCGCACCGAGCGGGAAACTCGTCGCGCTCCTCGGTCCTTCCGGGTCGGGCAAGACCACGCTCCTGCGCATCCTCGCCGGACTGGAATTCGCCGATGCCGGCAGCGGCCGCGTGCAATTCGACAACGAGGACGTGACCTCCGTGCCCGCCGGCAAACGCGGCGTCGGCTTCATGTTTCAGCATTATGCGCTGTTCCGCCACATGACCGTGTTTGAGAACATCGCCTTCGGCCTCCGCGTGCGCGGCCGCGCGTCACGTCCGTCCGAAGACAAAATCACCGAACGCGTCCGCGAGCTTCTCCACCTCGTGCAACTCGATGGCTTGGAAAAACGTTTCCCCACGCAGCTCTCCGGCGGCCAGCGTCAGCGCGTCGCCCTCGCCCGTGCCCTCGCCGTGCAGCCCAAGGTCCTCCTGCTCGACGAACCCTTCGGCGCGCTCGATGCCAAGGTCCGCAAAGAACTCCGCCGCTGGCTCCGCAAATTTCACGACGAGATTCACATCACCACGGTCTTCGTCACCCACGACCAGGAAGAGGCCCTCGAAATCGCCGACGAGGTCGTCATCATGAACCAGGCGAAGGTGGAGCAAGTCGGCTCGCCGCAAGAAGTGTACGACCGCCCCGCCACGCCCTTCGTCCACCGTTTCCTCGGCAACGTGAACATCCTTCGCGACGCCGCCGCCTGGGGGAACACCGGCCCCATCCACGACAACGGCCGCCTCGCCGCCGACGGCCTCTTGTATGTCCGCCCGCACGACATCGAGGTCCACCCGCACGGCAGCGAAACCAGCGGCATTCCCGCTGTCCTCCGCTACATCCATGCCGCCGGCCCGCAGGCCCAGCTCACGTTCGAAGTCATCGCCACCGGCGAACAGGTCGAAGCCGACATCACCCGCTCTGGGCTTGCCGAGTTGAACCTAAAGCCAAACGATCTGGCCCTCTTGAAACTCCGGCCCACCCACGCCTTCCAAGACTACGCGATCTGATTCTTTCGACCCAACTCAACCTCCCTCACCATGGCTAAAATATACAACGACATCACCGAAACGATCGGCAACACCCCCCTCGTTCGTCTCAATCGTACCGCAGCCGCGCACGGCGCTCAGGCGGAGATCCTCCTCAAGCTCGAGTTCTTCAACCCGCTCTCCAGCGTCAAGGACCGCATCGGCTACGCGATGATCGAGGACGCTCTCAAGTCCGGTAAAATCACCAAAGACTCCGTCATCATCGAGCCCACCTCCGGCAACACCGGTATCGCGCTCGCCTTCGTCGCCGCCGCGAAAGGCCTCAAGCTCGTCCTCACCATGCCCGAGACGATGTCTCTCGAGCGCCGCAAGCTTCTCAAGATCCTCGGCGCCCGCGTCGTCCTCACCGAAGGACCGAAGGGCATGAAGGGCGCCATCGCCAAGGCCGAGGAACTCGCCGCCAAGATCCCCGGCGGCATCATCCTCCAGCAATTCGCCAACCCGGCGAATCCCGCGATCCACCGCGCCACCACCGCCGAAGAAATCTGGCGCGACACCGACGGCAAAGTGGACTTCGTCGTCTCCGGTATCGGCACCGGCGGTACGATCACCGGCGTGGGCGAAGTGCTCAAAGCCAAGAAGCCCGGCGTGAAAATCATCGCCGTCGAGCCCGACGCCTCGCCCGTCCTCTCCGGCGGCCAGCCCGGCCCGCACAAACTCCAGGGCATCGGCGCCGGCTTCATCCCCGCCGTCCTCAACACGAAGGTTTACGACGAAGTCATCCGCGTGAAGGAAGTGGACTCCGGCCCGATCTCGAAACAGGTCAACACGACCGACGGCATCCCGGTCGGCATCTCCTCCGGCGCCGCGATCTGGGCGGGCATCCAGCTCTCGAAGCGTCCCGAAAACAAGGGCAAGCAGATCGTCGTGATCATCCCCTCGAGCAGCGAACGCTACCTCTCGACCTGGCTCTTTGCCGACATCAGCGCCGAGACCGATTCGATCGACGACCTCATCCCCGCCGCCGCTCCGGCGAACGCCTGAGCGCGAACGCGAGCTCCGGGTTCGCCTCCAATCACATCAAGGTGCGGCTAACCCCCGCGCCTTTTTTGTGCCCGTCGCCAGGCGGGTTGGCCAATGGAGGGACGACCTCCGTGTCGTCTGCTTCCCTACGAACAACCGCCGCGCTCTTAGCGCCTGACAATTCTCAGCCTCCGATTTTTTTCACTCCTCAACGCGCTACCCGCGGAAAACTGGTTTCACTTCACGCCATGACTCAACCGACCCGCTACGAAAAACTCACCACCGACGCCAAAACCCGCATCCGCGAAATCACTGCGCAAGACATCGAACGCACGCCGCTCGCTCCCGGCACAGTCTTGATCGATGTGCGCGAGACTCACGAATGGCACGCCGGTCACGCCGTCGGCGCGATCCACCTCAGCCGCGGCCTGCTCGAAGGCGCCATCGAAGAAAAAGTCCCCGATCTCGAAACGCCCATCCTGCTCTACTGCGCCGGCGGCAACCGCTCAGCACTCGCCGCCGACAATCTCCAAAAGATGGGCTACAAAAACGTCACTTCGCTCGTTGGCGGTTTCCGCGACTGGCAGAAAGCGAGACTACCCGTGGTGCCGGGTGGGAGCGATTCGCTGAAGCTTTGAGTAAATGACGATCTACCGGAGCTTTTCAGCTTAGTCTGACGTGCGCTTTGCCGCCCGACTGGATTCGGTTTTTGCGAATATTCGTTCCACATATTGAACGCTGTGCGGGTCCTGTATAGGTCGCCAGCGCTCGGGAAGTCTCAAGATCAGCTCATCTTCCGATTTACCCCGCATTATGTAGATGGTGTTCGGGAATCCTGAAGCACCGCTCTTGTCCACTGGATGCAGTTCCCAATCTGAGTCGGTCTCATAAATCTGATAGAGAGTAGGAGTTTCCGGGGTGAGATAGTTCAGCAGTGCTGTGTCGTTTGAATAAAATTGAAGAGAAATTTTTGAATCGTCGCGTTGCTTGTATGCTTCCGTAAGCCGCAGCGATGCACGGCTACACGCGCTAAGCCCGATCACAGTCAGAACTAGTACGACGATTCGATAAAACATAACTCAAATGATCTCCGGTTAGTCGTGCTGAGTTTGTGATTTTGAATTCGAAGCCGAGTTCTTCGGGGCGTCGGGATTGGTCAGAACCTCAAACCGCGCGTTCTGCGTCTGAACCGACGAGCCGCCGATCATCACGGTGAACGCGCCGGGCTCGATCACTCGTTTCAGGTCGCGGTTGTAGAAGGCGAGGGCTTCGGGCGTTAGTTCGAAGGTGATCGTCTTGGATTCCCCGGCTTTCAGGGCGACGCGTTGGAAGCCCCGCAATTCCATCACCGGCCGAGTCACGGAGCTGACTTCGTCGCGGAGATACAGCTGGGCGATTTCGACGCCGTCGCGGGTGCCGGTGTTTTTCAGGTCTATGCTCACACGGAGGTTTTCGGTTGTCGTGATCGTCGGTTTTTCGACGCGGAGGTTGGAGTAGGCGAAGGTCGTGTAAGAGAGACCGAAGCCGAAGGGGTACTGGGCCTCGTGGGTGCTGAACATGTAGGTGTACGGAGCGGAGTAAGGCTTGCGACGGTACTGCGCGGGGAGATGGCCGACGGTGCGCGGGAACGAGATCGTGAGTTTGCCCGAGGGATTGGTGTCGCCGAAAAGAATCTCGGCGGCGGCTCGGCCGGTTTCCTGGCCGGCGTACCAGCCTTCCAAGATGACGGGGATTTTGTCGCCGAGTTCGCCGAGCGAAAGCGGGCGGCCGTTGGAGAGGTAGAGAATGACCGGTTTGCCGGTGGCGAGGATGCGGCGGGCGAGTTCGCTTTGGGCACCGACGAGATCGAGCGAGGCGAGATCGCCGAGTTTTCGTTTACCCCAGGATTCGCGGCTGATGACTTCGTTTTCGCCGAGCGCGAGAATCACGAGATCCGCTTTCTCCGCGACGGTGATGGCTTCGGTGATCAAGCGCTGGTCTTCGACCGGATCGGCGAGCGCGATGTCGTTGAGTTCTTTCCAGTTGGTGTACGCGTCGCGTGCATCCTTGTTCGCGATCTTGCAGCCCTCGGCGTGGAGAATCTCCGCCTGATTGCCGACGCGGGCGCGCAGACCTTCGAGCAAGGAAACGGGCTGAAGCGGAACGCCGCTGTAGCCCCCGAGGCGGGCGATGTCGGCGTTCGGGCCGATGACCGCGATGCGTTTGTGCGCGCCAACTGTGAGCGGGAGTAGGCCGCCGTCGTTTTTGAGGAGTACGATGCTTTCGCACGCGGCTTGAAGTGCGAGGGCGCGCGATTCATCCGACTTCGCGAGTGCGTGAGCGGGAGCGGCTTCGAGCGGTTTTTCTTCGAAGAGGCCGAGCTGGAATTTCCAGCGCAGCACGGCGCGGACGGCGTCGTCGACGAGTTTGTCGAGCGCGGCATCTTTGCCGAGCAGCGGGATGAGTTGGGAAAATGTTTCGGGAATCGGCAGCTCCATCTGCACGCCGGATTCGAGCGTGAGCCGCGCGGCTTCGGCGGCGGTGCTAACGACGCGGTGATCTTTGAAGAGATGCGCGACGCCGTCGTAGTCGGAGACGAAGAGTCCTTTGAAACCGTACTCGCCGCGCACGAGGTCTTGCAGCATCGCGCGGTTCGCGTGCGAGGGGATGCCGTCCACTTCGTTGTACGACGGCATAATGGTCGCGGGTTTGGCGTCACGGATGATCGTGGCGAAGGGAGCGATGTGCGTCTCACGCAGCTCGATCGGCCCGATGTGCGCCGGGCTGCGGTTGAGTCCGCCTTCGGACGCGCCGTGACCGGCGAGATGTTTCAACGTCGCCATCACGCTCTGCGGTCCGATTTCGCCAGTAGCGCCGCCTTGCAGACCGCGAATGATGGCGGTGCCGAGACGGCCGTTGAGGTACGGGTCTTCGCCGAGCGTTTCCTCGGTGCGGCCCCAGCGCGGATCGAGGGTGACATCGACGACGGGCGTGAGTGCGTGATGCGTGCCGCGGGCGCGCGCCTCGCGGGCGGACATGGCGTAGAGTTTTTCGATGAGCTCCTCGTTCCATGTGCAGGCAAGACCGATGGGCGCGGGGAAACTGGTGGCCTCGGGCTTCATCAAGCCGTGGCAGAGTTCGTCGTGAAAGAAGGCCGGGATGCCGAGGCGCGTTTTGGTTTTGAGGAATTCCTTCACGCGGTTGCGTGCGAAAATCTCGTCGTCGATGCCGAGGTGGCACGGGCCGATGGAGCCGATGCCGGAGGCGAAGGTTTTTTCCAAAAATTCGGGCGTGAGTGCCTGCGCGATGGTCTGGTCTTTCTTGGGCGTGGGAATCCAGTGCGAGGTGATCTGCGCGATTTTTTCCTGCGGGGTCATGCGGGCGACGAGATCGTTCACGCGAGCGTCGATAGGCGCGGCCGGGTTTTGATAAAGCGGTGCGGGCTCTGCGCTGAAAAGGCGGAGCGCGAGGAGCGAGCAGGTGAACGCGAGGAGGACCGGACGCAGGGGCGAGGGGAGGGCGGGCATCGCTGGCAGTTTCGATTCACTGCCAGCGCGCGCACAAGTCGGATCTTCGCTGCGCGCGGTCGGACGGTGCGGCGTCGCGCGCGGCAAAAACCTTGGCGTGGGCGCGGCGGAGCGTTTGCGTCGGCCTCATGCTTTCGCGTTTCACCCCCGCCTTGCTCGCGTTGTCCATCGCCGCCGCTCCGTTGATCGCTGCAGAATCCTCCGCCCCGCTCGACCAATCCGTCGCGCTCATCCGCAAACATCTGCACAGCGATTACGCCGGGATGTTTCGCAGCGAAGGCGGCGCGTTCAAATACCCGTTCATCACACCGGGCAGCGCGCAGTACGGGGACATTTTGTGGGATTGGGATTCCTGGCTGAGCAACATCGCGCTGCGCCAGATCCTCACCGAGAAAGCCACCGCCGAGGAGAAAACCAAAGCGCTCAAGCACGAGCAGGGCTGCGTGCTGAATTATCTCAACTACGGCGCATTCGACGGCTGGGTGCCGATCATCTTGCTCCGCAATTCCGGTTCGCGCGCCGAGCTCATGAAGCAGGCCGACACGTACGCGACGAACATGCACAAACCGTGTCTCGCGCAGCACGCCGCGTTCATCACGAAGCTCAACGGCGGTGATGCCGAGTGGCTGCGCGAGGGGATGTTTCACCTCCAGTCGTTCGTGAACCGCTATAAGAATCATCAGCGTCACGCGGCCACTGGCCTCTATTTTTGGAACGACGACATGGCCATCGGCGTGGACAACGATCCATCCACGTACATGCGTCCGGCTAAGAGCTCGGGTTCGATTTTTCTGAACTGTCTCATGTACCGCGAACTCCTCGCGCTGGCGTATCTGTGCGAGCGACTCGGGCAAAAAGAGATCGGCGATCTCTACGCCAAAGATGCTGAGGACTTAAAATCTGCGGTTCAGAAACACTGCTGGGACGAGCGCGACGGTTTCTTCTACAGCGTCGATTTGAACCTGCTGCCATACGAAGGAAAACCATTCGCCGCAGATCCCTCCATCCGGTTGCACGCAGGTTATCCGCGCGACTACGACTGCCTCATCCAGCGCATCGATGTGTGGTCCGGTTTTCTCCCGCTTTGGGCAGAGATTGCCACGCCCGAGCAGGCGAAGCGCATGGTCGAGCGCTATCGCGACACGCGCACCTTCAACGCCGCCTACGGCGTGCGCACGCTCTCGAAATTGGAGAAGATGTACAACGTCCGCGGCTCGGGAAATCCCTCGCTGTGGACCGGCCCGATCTGGGGCGTTTCCAACTACCTGGTTTTTCGCGGCCTCGTGAAATACGGCTTCAAGGACGACGCCCGCGACCTCGCCGACAAGACGATCCGGCTCTTCGGCCGCGACTTCGAGCGCTTCGGCGCGCTGCACGAATATTACCTGCCGGACAGCGGCGAGCCGGTGCTCAACCGGGGTTTCCAGAACTGGAACTACCTCGTGCTGAACATGGCCGTCTGGCGCGAAGGCGGAGAGCCGGTGGCGGAGTTTTGAGAGCTGGGAGCGCCAGCGGCTCGCCGGCAGGTTTGGGGAAGCCGGCCAGCGGCCGGCGCTCCCAGCGGGCAGATTTAGAATTCTCCCGGCGACTCCCCGACAAAGGGCTTGCGGGCTTCGCCTTCGCTCGCTGACTTGCAAACCCCACTTTCAAACTAGGCTTTCCCCATGAAACTCTCCAAACGCGGCGAATACGGCTTTCGTGCTATGATCGACATCGGTCTGGCGCATGAGCTCGGTCGCGAACTCGTCCCGCTCGGCGAGCTGGCGGAGAATGGGAAAATCCCGACGAAGTTTCTTGAGCAAATCCTGCTCGATCTGCGTCAGGGCGAATTCCTGACCAGTATGCGCGGCAAATACGGCGGCTATAAACTCGCCCGCCCCGCGAAGGACATCATCGCCGGCCAGATCGTGCGTTACCTCGAAGGTCCGCTCGCGCCCATCGGCTGCGTGAGCCAGACGGCTTACGAGAAATGCTCATGTCCCGATGAAGTTCACTGCGGCCTGCGGATGCTCATGCTCGATGTGCGCAACGCCATCGCGAACATCCTCGACCGCTACACCATCGCCGACGTCGTCGAGGTCACGCTCCGCAAGATGCGTCGCGACAACGTGAATCTTCCTTACGTTTCCAGCCCGCGCGCGGGTGAGAGCCGCCGCATCCACGGGAAATCCAAACGCGGTCCGGCCGCACGCACCGCCGCGCCCGAAAACAGAAAACCGTCGCCGATGACCACGCCGTTCGAAACTGGTCTCGACGACTTTCTTTATCGTGAAGGTATTTGATGACGCGCCGCGCATTCTTTCTCCCGCTCGTGCTGGCGGTGGCGTCGATGGCGGCGCTGCTGGGGGGCTGTCGCGCGAAAACATATTCTGAGCCGGTCTCGCGCGCGGGAAAAAAAATCCTGCGCGTTGGCTACTTTCCCAACATCACGCACGCCCAAGGCGTGATCGGCAGCACGCTCACCGCCGAGAAGAAGGGCTGGTTCGAAGAACGCCTCGGTCCCGACGTGGAGATCCAGTGGTTCGTGTACAACGCCGGTCCAAGCGCGATGGAAGCGATCTTCACGGACTCGGTTGATCTCACGTACGTCGGCCCCAGCCCGGCGCTCAACGCCTTCATCCGCGCACGCGGTGACGACATCCGCATCGTTTCCGGCTCGGCCCGCGGCGGCGCGGCGCTGCTGGTGCGCCCGGGTGCAGGGATCGAGAAGCCCGAAGATTTTCGCGGCAAAAAACTCGCCACGCCCCAGCTCGGCAACACGCAGGATGTGGCCGCGCGCGCGTGGTTGAAGGCGCAGGGGTTTCACATGACCCAGCTCGGCGGCGATGTGTTCGTGCTGCCGACAGCGAATCCCGATCAGCTCGCGCTTTTCAAACAAGGTCAGATCGACGCCGTGTGGACCGTCGAGCCCTGGGTGACGCGCATCGAAACGGAAGCGGGCGGCAGCGTGTATCTGGAACAGCCTGACGTCGTCACGACCGTGCTCGTCGCCAGCAAAAAGGCGCTCGATCACCGGAGCGAACTCATCGGACGTTTCGTGAAGGCGCATCACGAACTCACTGACTGGACCGTGGCACATCCCGCCGAGGCGCAGGCCATCGTGCAGCGCGGGCTCACGGCGATCGTTCATCGCGAAGTGCCGCTCAAACTCGTTTCCGCCGCGTGGAAACGCCTGACTTTCTCAAACGACATCACCCTCCACTCCATCGAAGGCCTTGTGGCCGATGCCCGCGGGCTCGGTTTCATTCGAGGCGACGTCGAGCTCCAACCCCTCATCCATATCCTCCAGTGACCGTACAAACGGAATTGGTTAACGAAGCGCCCTCGAAACTTTCGGTGGGCGAAATCACCAAGCGTTTTCGCAGCAAGAGCCGCGAAGTCCACGCGCTCGACCGCGTGTCGCTCGACATCGCCGAGGGCGAGTTCGTGTGCCTCGTCGGCCCGA
The DNA here is from genome assembly GCF_002310495.1 of Nibricoccus aquaticus. GTDB lineage: Bacteria > Verrucomicrobiota > Verrucomicrobiia > Opitutales > Opitutaceae > Nibricoccus > Nibricoccus aquaticus. The sequence goes on from NZ_CP023344.1 coordinate 3,773,928, forward strand.
GCGGCTGTGGCAAGAGCACGCTGCTCAACATCATCGCCGGTCTCGACACCGCCGATGAAGGCACGCTGCTCTGCGACGGCAAAGCCGTCGACGGCCCGGGGCGCGATCGCATGGTGATGTTTCAGGAGCACGCGCTTTTCCCCTGGCTCGATGTGCTGGGGAACGTGCTCTTCGGCCTCAAGCTCAAGCCCGGCCTGAACAACTCCGAGCGTACGGATGTCGCGCGCTTTTATCTCAAGCTCGTCGGTCTGGAGAAATTTGCCTCGGCCAACATCCACGAACTTTCCGGTGGCATGAAACAACGCGTTGCCCTCGCCCGCGCGCTCGCGCCCAATCCGCGCGTGCTGCTCATGGACGAGCCGTTTGCCGCGCTCGATGCGCTCACGCGCGAGCAGCTCTACGGCGACATCCAGCGCATCTGGCAGGATCGCAAGAAGACCATCGTCTTCGTGACGCATAATGTGCGCGAAGCCGTCTGTCTCGGCGACCGGGTGGTGCTTTTTTCGCCGCATCCAGGCCGCATCCGCGAGCAGTTCAAAATCGATCTGCCGCGCCCGCGTGACATCAACAGCGTCGATCTCGCGCAGTATTCCACGCGCATCACCAAGGCGCTCAAGGGGCACATGAAGGCGACGGAAGGAGAGGTCTCAGAATGAAACGTTTCCTCACTGCGGCGGCGTTCTTCGCCGTCATCCTCGCGATCTGGGAATTGCTCGTGCGCGCCAAAGTCTGGTCGCCCATCGTACTGCCGTCGCCGCTGATGGTCGGCGAGTACCTCGTCGCCGCGATCCGCGACGGCTCGTTGCTGGCGGCCTCCTGGGTGACGCTGAAGCGCCTGCTGCTCGGCTACGTTTTTGGCATCGCTCTCGGACTTCCGCTCGGCCTGCTCACCGCGCGTTTCCAAGTCTGCAAAGACACGATCGGTCTGCTGGCGCTCGGGCTGCAAACGCTGCCGAGCGTGTGCTGGGTGCCGCTGGCGCTCCTGTGGTTCGGTCAGACGGAGACGGCGCTCTTCTTCGTCGTCGTGATGGGCACGCTCTGGTCGGTGATCATCGCGACCGACACGGGCGTGCGCACGATCCCGCCGATCTACGCGCGCGCGGCCCGCACGATGGGCTCCAATGGATTTCACACATGGATTCACGTGATGTTGCCCGCGTCGCTCCCGTTTGTCGTCAGCGGTATGAAACAAGGCTGGGCGTTTGCCTGGCGCTCGTTGATGGCGGCGGAGATCTACGTGACGATTCTTACCGGCTTCGGTCTCGGGCACTTGCTGCACTATGGCCGCGAACTCCACGCGATGGAGCAGGTGACTGGTGTGATGGTCGTGATCGTCGTGATCGGCCTGCTGGCGGACAAAATCATGTTCTCGCCGTGGGAGCGTTTCCTGCATCGGCGCTGGGGCACGCAGGGGAAGTGAACGGAGGCGAATTCACCGCGGAGACGCGGAGGGCACGGAGAGAAGGCCAAATGGATTTAGACTCCGCGTTCTCCGCACCTCCGCGGTGAATCCTCAGGATTGAATAGAACTCATCCGCCCAGCTTCACGATCTTCGCAAACTCCGTCTTTTTGAGCGGCATCACGGAGAGGCGGCTCTGGCGGAGCAGGCCGATGTCTTTGAGCGAGGCTTCGCCTTTGACCTGTTCGAGCGTGACGGGATTTTTCAACGCCTTGCCTGCTTTGAGTTCGACCGCCACCCAGCCGTCTTCGTCGGCGGTTTTATCGGGAAACGCGGCTTTGCTCACTTCGGCGAGGCCGACGACTGCCTTGGTGGTGACGCTCTCGTAGAAGAGGACGGCGTCGCCGGGCTGCATGGCTTTGAGGAAATTGCGGGCCTGAAAATTACGCACGCCTGTCCAGTCGGTTTTGCCGTCGCGGACGAAGTCGGTCCACGCGTAAGCCTCGGGTTCCTGTTTCACGAGCCAGTATTGCGTTGTCATGCGGTGAGCGGTTTTGTGCAGTGCAACCAAGATGGACGACTCTGCTGCTGAAAAGGCAAAAGCCCAACGCGCGCTTTGGATTTTATACGCGGCGATGGGCATCGGCATCGGATTGCCGGTCGTGTTGTTCATCGTGTTCCACCAACGCTGAGAAGTCCCACGAATCGCTTTCATGAACCGCACGCTGCTCCCGATCCGGATTGTTTTCATCCTGCTGTGCGCGGCCGCCGGCTGGCTGATCTGCTACACGATCGAGGATTGGGATAAACGCCGCATGCTCGCCACCTTCATTGGCGGATCGATCGGCATACTGGCGGTGCTGACCGATGTGATGTTGAAGGGGTTTTCGTTGCGCGGTCTTTCAGCGATCACGTTCGGCCTCGGGGTGGGGACATTGATTTCCTATCTGATCGGGACATCGCCACTGTTTCGCGGAGCTGATGCGCAGTACGTTTATCTGACGCAGCTCGCGCTGTTTCTCGTGGCGACTTATCTCTGCACGGTCATAGCGCTGCGCGGCAAAGATGAGTTCAACCTGGTCATCCCTTATGTGCGTTTCGTGCCGCAGGAAGTGGAGACGTCGCTGGTCGTGGTGGACACGAGCGCGCTGATCGACGGGCGCATTGCAAAGGTGTGCGAGGCGGGGTTTCTCAGCGCGGCGCTGGTGATCCCTCGGTTCGTGCTCGATGAATTGCAGGCTGTGGCCGACTCGAGCGAGCCGACCAAACATGCCCGTGGACGCCGTGGACTCGAAGTGCTCGGCGAGCTGCGCAAAATCAAAAACATCGATATCCGCATCCCGGAGAGCGATGTGACCAAAAAGCAGGATGTGGATGCGAAGCTCGTGTTCCTCGCGCAGTCGATGAAGGCGAAGCTGCTCACCACGGATTTTAATCTGGCGAAGATGGCGGAGTTTCACGGCGTCCACTGGCTCAACCTCAACTCGCTCGCGCGCTCGTTGCGGCCGGAGTTGATTCTTGGCGAGCAGCTGGAAGTCGAACTCGTCAAAGCGGGCAAAGAAGATCTCCAGGCCGTCGGTTATCTGGAAGACGGCTCGATGGTCGTCGTGCAGGGCGGACGTCCGCACATCGGCCAACGCGTGACGGTGGAAATCTCCAGCGTGCTGCCATCAGCCGGTGGAAAAATGGTCTTTGCGCGGATGCTGAACGATCGGGCGCTGGGGTGAGCTGGCTTTTGGGGTTCCGCGACCACAACAACGGAATAGTGACGCAGGGCGGTCGCAGGCTACTCAGAGGAGAGCAGGAAGCGTGTTGCCGGATTGTCGCTAAAGTGGATTCAGATGGACGCACTGCATGGCCTCGGACTTAGAACGGATCGCAAACATTCAGGTCTGACCTCTTGAGGCGAGCGGGGTGTGCAAACTGCAAAGTTTGACCCCTTTTCCGGCTCTTTTCCGGCTACCCCGTTCGTTCTCCTGCTTTTTTGAGTCTTCCAGTATGGCGGACACTAATGGTTTGAGCGCAACCAAGGTTATCCGAAACAAACCAGTCATCGATACGTAACTGATATCCACGTCCGAGACTTTAAAGGCTTCGTCTAGCGCAATAACAGTTCTGTCGCCTTCAGTTTTCGCAGGTCCGTAGTGTACTCCTCCTTTTGAATTCGCGCACGCATTGATGACATCCTTCACACTCGCGGCCTGTCCTTTGAATAGCATGCACTTTCTCGCGAGAAATGCGTCTCGGTTAATTTCAATAATCTCACGGGTGGTCACACTGCCGGGATCAAGATTAAACCAATGGCTCTCTGGGCTAGGGACATCTGCAGGCAGTTCTTCCACGTCATTTATACGAAACTTGAACTTAAGGCAAAATCGCGTGTTTGCGCGGCTCAGCATTCCATCGAGTAGTAGTTGTCTCATGATAGCGGAACCACGAAGGGTTTCGTACCAGTCATTTTTGAGCGCAGTTTCGTCTAGATCGGCGATGGCTCTAAGAAAAAAGGCTTCAGCTTTGTGTTCAGAGAACGCCTCTCTCAATCCGGGGAAGATTTGTTGAGGAGGCGTCGCAATATGTTCACGTGTTTCTACTGCTAAAACCGGGAGAAGGCTTGGGTCGCCGCTTAGTAATTCGACTCCATTCAGTCGCAAAGAAGCTGTGTGATCTTTCCAAGTTGCGACTACAATAACGTAGCCGAAATCGATCTGAACGCGTTGAAAGTGAAAATGATGCGATGGCCCCGAGTGCTCAAGCGTTAGGGAAAGTGAACCGTCCCCGTGAATAAAAAGATTGGCTACAGCGGAATCGGTTTTGACCTTGAATATCGGTGCCCTTGCCCCGAAGGGCGGCGTTTGAAACCTGCATACGAGTGCGAGGGTGCCGCTGGTTGTCATAGATGCTGCTAACGCTAAGAAAGGGGGGCCGGTGTAGGTATTTGGCAGGGGATGATTTCCTCTAAAATTCAGTGATGTATTTTGCGTGTAACGTGCGCCTAGGTATCCGGAATCGTGTGACGGGGAGTTTAAGCTGCCTTTCGCTTGGGCTTTCCTTCGGCGACGGAATGCAAACCGGCGTCGCTGGCGGCGATCCCGGATTTGAACTGCTTCGCGCTTTGAAGGAAGAGCGCACCGTGTTCGATGTGAACTGGGATTGGGGGTAAGGAGTTGTTAGCTGCTGCAGTCATGAAGCTGGGGAATGCTGACTGACGAACCTGCCGCTGATGGGGATTGGTGGAGCAGACCGGGATCAAACCGGCGACCTCGTCGTTGCGAACGACGCGCTCTATCAACTGAGCTACTGCCCCTCTGGAGCCGGTGGTTTTGGGCGAGGGCTTTCGGCGAGTAAATACCAATTTTGAGCAGGGGCGTCCGCCGGACTGACGTGACGGCTGTGCAAAAAATGACCGGGCGCGCGCTTGGTCTCCAATTTGCTGTTGCGGGAGGTGCCGCCGGTTGGAAGATGCGCTCGCAGACTTAAAAGAGCCTGCTTCCTCGGAGGATTTCCACACATGAAAAAAGCCACAGCCACAAAGACCAAGACTACCCCAGCGATCCCGGCGCCCGTTCCGGCAAAAAAGGTGAGCAGTCCCGTCAAGGCGAAGGCTCCCGCCAAGGCCAAACCGGCCAAAGCTGCGGCGAAGGCTCCGGCGGCGGCACCGACCGTGAAAACAACTCCGCCCATGCCCGTGCTCACGACGATCACGGCGGAGATCGACATCGGTTTCGGCAACACGCTCTGGATCCGCGGGGACGGTCCCGGCCTGAGCTGGGAAACCGGGCTGATCATGGACTGCGTGGCCGACGACAAATGGTCCGTCACGCTGGCCGATGCGGGCGCGCCGGTGGTGTTCAAGTTTCTCGTCAACGATCTCTCCTGGTCGGCGGGCACCGACTATGTCGTGAAGCCGGGCGGTTCGATTACGCTGAAGCCGACGTTCTGAGTCGGGCGGTGCTAGCGGGTGGTGAGAAGCTGCCCGCTTTGAATCACGGAGCGGCGCGTTAGGGATAACGCGCCCTGCCTCGGGCGAGAGCGCGCGATCGATGCAATCCTGCGCGTGCAGCGCATGACAAATCCCTGACAACTTCCTGACGCGGCGCTGACAACTGCCGCGGCGGTTTGTGGTGAAATGGCTCCGTCCTCAACGGACATTCACCATGAAAACTTCGCTCTTCTCGTTCTTCGCGGCCGCGCTTGTCGGTGTCGCTTCGTTTGTCGCTCTCTCTGCTAAAACCAACACTTCCTCCGGCGATGAGGCGGTGCGGCTGCGGCTCGATCTGGATCGCACGGTGTTGCCGGCGGGCTCTACGGAAAAAGCGGTCATCAAAATCTCGCTCGATGGCGTGCGCCTGCCGCGCCCGGAGTCGCGTCCGCCGGTAAACCTTGCCCTCGTGATCGACCGCTCGGGCTCGATGAGCGGCGATAAAATCGAGAAGGCGCGCGAGGCCGCCCTCGAAGTTCTCAGCCGACTTGCGCCGGACGACATCCTCTCGGTCGTCGCTTACGATTCCGATGTGGAGACGCTGGTCCCGGCGCAACGCGTGGGCGATGGGCGTCGCATCTCGGCAGCGATCCGCTCGATCCGAGTTAACGGAAACACGGCGCTCTTTGGCGGCGTTTCTCAAGGCGCGTCGGAAGTTCGGAAGCATCTCGAAGATCGGCGCTACATCCACCGCGTTATCCTGCTCTCCGACGGGCAGGCGAATGTCGGCCCGAGCACGCCGGACGATCTGGCGCGGCTGGGTACGGCGCTGATGAAAGAAGGCGTTTCGGTCACGACGGTGGGGCTCGGACTCGGCTTCAACGAGGATCTCATGACGCGTCTCGCGCAGCGCAGTGACGGCAACACGTACTTCGTGGAGTCGAGCGAGGATCTGCCGCGGATCTTCGCGGGTGAAATCGGCGATGTGCTCAATGTGGTGGCGCGCCGGGTGGTCGTGGAAGTGGAGTTTCCCGAGGGCGTGCGTCCTTTGGGGTTTGTCGGTCGCGAAGGCGTGATCAAGGGCCAGAAGGCGGAGGTGACGCTCAATCAAATTTACGGCGGCCAGGAGAAGTTCGCGTTGATCGAAGTCGAAGTGCCGGCGCGGGAAGACGGCGTGAGTCTGGAACTCGCGACGGCGCGGCTGACCTACGATGACGCGTTGAAGAATAAGTCCGCGACGAGCCAGGCGCGCAGCGCGGTGACCTTCAGCAAGCGCAAGGAAGCGGTGATCGGCTCGGCAAACTTGAAGGTGCAGAACGATTATGCGGTTAACAGCCTCGCGATGACGAAGGACCGCGCGGTGGAGTTGGTCGATGCGCGCAAACCGGCGGCGGCCGCAAAGGCGCTGCGAGCGAAGGCCGTGGAAATGAATTCGATGGCGGTGACCTATAAAAATGTGGAGCTCGCTGAACTCGCGAAGAAGCAGGAAGCGGAGGCGGACCGGCTCGAGCGCGATGGGCTGAGCAACAAGGAGCGCAAAGCCTATCGCGCCGAGAACACGCAAACGACGAGTCAGCAGTCGTCGGTCGGGAGTTCGAAGTAAGCTTGCAACGGTCTGTCGGTGAAGCGGACGTTTTGCGCACGCTGTGCATCGTCGAAGAGCGTAAGCGCTGAAAAGGCGGTCCCTGCGTACACAACGCGCGGGGACCGCGCGTTCCACCTCCCAACCGCAAAACCAGCTCGGCATACGCCCGATAATTTTGTCAGCTGACTTCACTCTTTTTGTGACGACCACCTCGCGCCGCATTTTTCTCTATTGGTTGTTGCTGCTGGCAGCGGCGCTTGGGGTCGGAGCGGGGGCGTGGTTGTTGCTAGAGCGGGAGGAGTCGCGGTTGTCGAAGCGCACGGAATCGGCCGAGGCGGCGCGGAGGGCGGCGGTCGAAGCGCGGGCGGCATTGGTCGCCGAAAATGTCGAATTACTGGTCGGCGATGTGGAGGCGGGATTATTGGATACGCTGGCTGAGGCACCGGCGGAAAATCTGGACGCGGTGCTCAATGACTGGGAGCGGACCAATCCGCTCGTGCGGACGGCGTTCCGGGCGGCGGCGAGCAGCGGGCGGTTGCTGCGGCCGGCGATAGGGAACCGTAGTGAAGAGGCTCGGGGATTTTACCGGCGGTTTGCGACGCGGTTGAGTGCTCAGCCGCCGTGGCGGCCGGTAAAACTATCTTACGAGGAGTTTTCGAGTAGTTCGCGAAAGAAGGGCGATCAAAACGTGGAGACGGTTCAAAATGCGCGACGCGAAGTTCAAGCGCTGGCGAAGGATCGGTCGTCGTATGCGTCGAACTCGGCGCAGTCGGGGAGTGCGAGCGCGCTCTCGGGACAGCAAGAAGCTAAGGTGAAGGGGCGTTCATTATCGGAGAAAGCAGAGGTAGCGGATTTTGCAGTGGCAGAGCGCGCGGTACCGGCGGCGAAGGCGGCGAGTGTTGCGCCTGTTGCGGACCGGCGTGGATGGCTGCCGTTGGTGGCGGACGGGCGGTTGCATTTGCTGGGCTGGGTGTGGCCGCAAAATGCGAGCGAGGTGCGTGGCGTGGAGGTGGAACTGGCGGCGCTGGTGTCGCGGTTGGGCGGGGCGATGCCGGTCGAGGTGGCGGCGGGCGAGGGCTATGCGCTGCGCGATGACAAGGGGCGCGTGCAGCATCAAGCGGGCGTGGTCGCGGCGAGTGCGCCGACGGTGCGCGTGCCACTGGCGGCGACGTTGTTACCGGGGTGGGACGTGGTGGCGTTTCTGGCGGTCGCGCCGGAGGAGAGCGGGACGGGATCGTTTTTCGCGGTGGGAGCGTCGCTCGCGGCGGTGTTGTTGCTGGCGATTTTGACGAGTGGATCGCTGCTGCTGTGGCAGGCGAGGCGGAGCGAGGCGGAGGCGGCGCAGAAGACGTCGTTTGTGGCGAATGTGTCGCACGAGTTTAAGACGCCGCTGACGACGATCCGGCTGTATTCAGAATTGCTGGAGCAAGGGCGCGTGGCCGATGCGGAGAAGCAGGGCGAGTATCTGCGGACGATCGGTCGCGAGACGCAGCGGCTGGCGCGGCTCGTGAACAACGCGCTGGATTTTTCGCGGCTGGAGCAGGGGAAGAAGCAATTTCAACGCGAGCGGTGTGATCTCGGAGCTGAGTTGGGGCGGTTGATGGATGTTCATGCACCGCGGGTCGCTGAGTCGGGGATGACATTGAGGGGTTCGCTGCCCGAGAAGCCGGTGATGGTGACGACGGACCGCGATGCAGTGGAGCAGATCGTACTCAATCTCGTGGATAATGCGTGCAAGTACGCGAGCGACGGGCGCGAGTTGAGCGTGGCGCTTGTGGGTCGCGCGGACGGTGGAGCAGAGGTGCGCGTGAGTGATCGCGGGCCGGGCGTGCCAGTGTCGGAACGCGAACGGATTTTCGAGAAGTTTCACCGCGTGGATCAGACGCTGACGGCGGAAAAGGGCGGCACGGGACTCGGGCTGAGTATTGCGCGGCAGCTCGCGCGCGGGCTGGGCGGGGAACTACGTTGCGAAGCGCGGCCGGGAGGCGGCGCGGTGTTTGTGCTTACTTTGCCATGAAAGCGAAAATCCTGATTGCCGAAGACGACGCGAACATACGGCTCGGGCTGACGGCGACGTTGGAGAGCGAAGGGTATGATGTGACGGCGGCGGGCGATGGCGCGCAGGCGTTGAAGCTTTTTGCGCAGGGGAAATTCGATCTGGTGATCCTCGATGTGATGATGCCGAAGGCCAGCGGCTATGACGTGTGCCGGGATCTGCGTGCGAAAGGCGAACGCGTGCCGGTGTTGTTTCTCACCGCGAAGGGCGAGGAGATCGACAAGGTGGTCGGACTCAAACTGGGTGCGGACGATTATGTAACAAAGCCGTTTGGCGTGCATGAATTGCTGGCGCGGGTGGAGGCGTTGCTGCGGCGTTCGCGGACGAGTGCTGAGAAAAACGGTGCGGGCGGAGGAGGAGCGAAGGAGTTGCCGGCGGTGTTTCGATTTGGTGTGGCGGAAATCGATCGGAAGAAATTCACGGCGGCGGTGAGCGGGCGCGAGGCGGTGGCGTTGACGGCGCGGGAGTTGAAGTTGCTGGAAGTTTTTGCGGCGGGTGCGGGCGAAGTGCTGACGCGGGATGCGTTGCTCAACGCGGTGTGGGGCGTGGGTTATTTTGGGACGACGCGGACGCTCGACCAACATGTCGCGCAGTTGCGGAAGAAGGTGGAGGCGGACGCGGAATCACCGGCTGCGATTATTACGGTTCATGGGATCGGGTACCGGTACGAACCGTGCCGTTGAAATGGCGCTGGCGGTTGCAGTGATGGGCTTTTGGGTTACCGAACTCTCGCATGAACTCCCAAAACGCTGAATTCACCCTGTCGCGACGCGACGCACTCAAAACGTTTGGCGCGGGCGCGGCCCTGCTGAGTCTGGGATTATTGGGGATGCAGCGTCTCTCGGCGCAGGCGTCGGCTGGAGCGGCAGCGAACGCGGCGAGCGGGCCTTTCGTGCTGCCTCCGCTGACCTTTGCTTATGATGCGCTGGAGCCGCACATCGATGCGAAGACGATGGAGATTCATCACACGAAGCATCATCAGGCGTATGTGACGGCGGCGAACAAGGCGCTGGCGGGTCACGCGGAGTTGCTGGGATTGGACGTGCCGGAGCTGCTGCGTCAGCTCGATAAGGCGCCGGAAGCGATTCGCACGACGCTGCGGAATAATGTCGGTGGGCATGCGAATCACTCGTTCTTCTGGACGCTGCTGAGCCCGAAGGGTGGCGGTGAACCGAAAGGCGGGCTGGAGTCGGCGATCAAGAAACAGTTCGGCGATTTCGCGGCGTTCAAGACGCAGTTCGCGGATGCGGCGGCGAAACGGTTTGGCAGCGGCTGGGCGTGGCTGCTCATGAAAGATGGCAAACTAGTGATCGAGTCGTCGGCCAATCAGGACTCGCCGCTGATGATGGGCGCGCGGCCGATTCTCGGTCTCGATGTGTGGGAGCACGCGTACTATCTCAAATATCAAAATCGGCGCGCGGACTATGTGAATGCGTTCTGGAACGTGGTGGATTGGGACAAGGCCAACGACTACTACCGGATGGCAACGTGAGTGAGGCAGCTTCTCCTTTTAAGTTCGGAGGTTCGATCCAACCACAGATAGCACAGAGAGCACGGATGCAGAAGCAGAGTTGGGTCGCCTAAAAACAAAAACGCCGAGGTGATGAACCTCGGCGTTTTTGTTTTTGAAAGAGGAGAGCGGCTTAGCTCTTCACGACTGGCGACTGGCTGCGTTGCTGGACGGCGGCGGGAATCGCGGTGGCGGCGACGTTGCCGGAATCGCGCGTGAGGTTTTTCGGTTTTTGGGCGAAAAACTCGACGAGGTGGGAAACGTCGGTGTAACCGCGGGACTTGAGCGTCTCTTCGATTTTTTTCACCACGGTGCGGAGTTCGGCGCTGCTCTCGGCATCGAGTTCGGTGACGTCGTTGGAGTCTTTGGAAACGATGTGGTAGGGAGCGGCGTCGCCATCGAGGGCGATTTGGTAGAGGCTGGTGCCGTTGTGGAAGTAACAGAGGCGGACGAGGCCAACTTCCTGGAAGGCGGCGAGGCAGCGGTACACGGTGACGAGATCGCAGGCGGTGCTGGCGAGGTCGTTGTGAATCTGCTCGATGCTGGCCGGCGCGGTGCGTTTCAGAAGTGCTTCTAGAATCGCAACACGCGGCTGGGTAATACGAAGCCCGGCTGACTTGAGGCGGGCGCAAGCCACGTCGATGGACGCTGGCGATTTGGCGGGTGATACGGCCGCCAAGGGGTGGTTGGTCTGGGTTGAAGCGATCATGTGATGATGAACTTTAGGTAAGCTATCGCCTGCTGAATGCAATTCTGTAAATTAGATGAATTGCATAAGCAGGTTTTTACCTGGTTTTGGCGGAAATGCGGCCGAACAAGAGGCTAAGCGCCCAGAGCAACGTGAAGAGCAGTTGCCACGATGAAGTCTGAACGCACTGTCACCCATCCCGAACATGCAGGACGTGGAATTTAACGAAGTCATCGAGCTCATTTGCAAAGAAGACGGTCGCTACGACCGGAAGGCTTATACCTTTATCCGTCAGGGTTTGGATCAGACGGTGAAGGAGATCCGTAAGAAAGACGCCGAGAAGGCGCAACGGTCGCGTCACGTGAGCGGACCGGAGTTGTTGGAAGGGCTGCGAGCCTACGCGCTGGATCAGTACGGGCCGCTGACGAAGACGGTGCTGAACTCGTGGGGTATCAAACGCTGTCAGGATTTTGGCGATCTGGTTTTCAATCTGATCGAGTACAACGTCTTCAGCAAAACCGAGAGCGATAAACGCGAGGACTTTTCGGACATCTATACGTTTGACGATGCGTTCGTGAAACCGTTTTTGCCGAAGAAGAAACCGCGCCAGACGGACACGGCGACCGAAGCGGTCGGTCCGGCTTGAGGCGGCGGCTCACGATCTGCCTGTGGCTGCGTCTCCGCGCTTCGGCCTGATTTGCGCGGCAATCAGAAGGCGGATACGTCTGCGCCTGTTAGCTTGAAACTGAACACATCTGACTTTTTCCATGCCCGTTAAACCCACCGCCGTTTCCGCCAACTTCAGCCTGCTCGATCCATTCTGGAAAGAGCGCGTTGATCGCACGGTGCTCTCGAACGGGCTGACGGTGCTGATCAAGCCGGACATGTCGGCGCCGGTGGCGTCGGTGCAGGTCTGGGTGAAGACGGGGAGCATTCATGAAAATGCGCTGCTCGGTGCAGGGCTTTCGCACTATCTGGAGCACATGCTTTTCAAGGGCACGAAGCGCCGGGCGGGGCGGGAGATTTCGGCGTCGGTGCAGGCGCATGGCGGGTACATCAACGCGTACACGACCTTTGACCGGACGGTGTATTACATCGATCTGCCGTCGGAGCATGTGGGCGTGGCGGTCGATATTCTGGCGGATGCTGTGCTGCACTCGACGCTGCCGGAAGATGAAGTGGCGAAGGAGAAGGACGTGATTTTGCGCGAGATCGACATGGGGCGCGACGATCCCGACCAGCGGCTGGGTGAGGCGCTGTTCGACACGGCGTTTCGGCAGCATCCGTTCCGGTATCCGATCATCGGGCACCGCGAAGTGTTTTCCGGTGTGAGGCATGCGGATCTCGTCGCCTACTACCGTGCGCGTTACGTGCCGAACAATCTGGTGGTGGTGATCGCGGGGGCAGTTGACCCGAAAGCGGCGCTGGTGGAGGTGGAAAAACATTTTGGCGGAGCTCCGCGTGCGCGGCTGGCTCCGGTGGTGATTCCGGAGGAGCCGGCGCAACTCGCGCCACGGGCGTTGCATAAATTCGAAGACGTGGAGCTGACGCGGGCCGGGCTGGCGTGGCAGATCCCGGGTATCACCCATCCGGATGCGCCGTTGCTGGATTTGCTGGCGACGATTCTGGGCGGGGGCGACAGCTCGGTGCTGTGGCAGGATGTGCGCGAGAAGGCGCGATTGGTTCACTCGGTCGATGCGCACAGCTGGACGCCGGGAAGCGTGGGGTTGTTTTATGTGTCGTTCACATGCGACGCGGACAAGCGCGAGGCGGCGACGAAGGCGATCGAGCGGTCGCTGGCGAGGTGTGTGGCGAAAGGATTTTCGCCTGCGCAGATCAAGAAGGCGCAGCGGCAGACGGTGGTGGGGGAAATCAATTCGCGCAAAACGATGAGCGGGCAGGCGTCGCGGCTCGGAGCGGCGGAAGTCGTCATCGGCGATCTCGATTATGCGAAGACATATTTCGAGCGGATGCGTCTGGTTACCGCGGCGGATCTGAAGCGCGTACTGAAGACTTATCTCGTGCCTGCGCGGCTGACGTCGGTTTCACTTAATCCGAAGGCGAGTGAGGAAGCGCTTACGGGAACGACTGCGGTGGCGGGCAGCGATCTTGAGTTTGAGGAAATCAAACTGGCGAACGGTTCGCGGCTGTTGCTTCAGCACGACGCGCATCTCCCGAATTTGCATGTGCGGCTGCTGTGTCTTGGCGGACCGATGCAGGAAGACGCGGGCAAGCGCGGGGCGACGTCACTGCTGGCGACGATGCTGACGAAGGACACGCGGAAGCGGAGCGCGGCGGCTGTCGCCCAGTTCATCGAGGAAGTGGGCGGGGCATTTCATCCGTTCTCGGGCAACAACAGTTTCGGGCTCGCGGCTGAAGTGCTGCCGACGGATGTGGATCGCGCACTGACGGTGCTGAGCGAGGCGGTGTTCGCGCCGGCGTTTAAGAAGACCACGTTCGAGATCGAGCGCGAGGCGCAGCTGGCGGAGCTGATGCAGGATGCGGACGATGTGGTGACGTTTGGACGGAAGCTGCTGAGGAGGAAATTTTTTGGCGCGTATCCGCTATCCATCGACTCGGCGGGTGACGAGTCGGGGCTCAAGGCGGTGACGCCGGGCGATCTGGCGGCGCTGTGGAAGACGTGTTTTGTCGCGGGCAATGTGGTGTTGGCGGTGGCGGGCGATTTTGACCGGAAGAAGCTGGTGCCGCAGCTGAAGGCGTTTCTGGCGAAAGTGCCGAAGGGAAAACTGGCGAAGCCGGAGGTGACGTTTGAGCGTCCGGCAGAAGTCGGGGATTTTATCGAGACGCAGCCGCGCGAGCAGGCGGTGGTGTTTCAGGCGTTTCGCGGGCCGGGTCTGAAGGCCGACGATTATTACGTGAGCGAAGTGGCGGATGAACTGTTCAGCGGGATGTCGTCGCGGTTGTTCGAGCGAGTGCGCGAGGACAAGGGGCTGGCGTACTTTGTCCGGTCGAGCCGTGTGGTCGGACTGGAGGCGGGGATGTTTGCGTTTTTTGCCGGGACGAGTCCGAAGCATTACGAAGAAGTGCTGGCGGAATTCGACGCGGAGATCGCACGCGTGCAGGCGGGCGAGGTGACGGCGGAGGAGCTGAAGCGGTGTCAGACGCGTTTGAAGGCGGGGCGTCGGATGGGGCTGCAGACGAATTCGGCGCGCGCGATGCAGGCGGGCTTAAATGCGCTTTATGGGCAGCCGGTAAACGACTGGAAAAATTACGACGGCTATATCGACGCGGTGACGGTGGCGAAGCTGCGGGAGTTTGCGCGGACGTATTTCAAGAAGTCGCAGCGGACGCAGCTGGTCGTGAAGGCGTGAGGAAAAAGTTGAGAGCTGAGGAGGTGGATTTATCCAACCGGCGGGGTTAGGGCTAACCCGCCCTACCTCGGAGGGGCGACCGTCAGGTCATCATGCCGGCGACGGAGGCGGTGAGGAAGCAGGCGAGGCTGCCGCCGAGGAGGGCGCGCCAACCGAGGCGGGCGAGCTCGGGGCGTTTCTCGGGGGCAATCGCGCCGATGCCGCCGATCTGGATGCCGATGGAGACGATATTGGAGAATCCACAAAGCGCATACGTGAGGATGATGCGGGTGCGGTCGTCGGTGAGCGCGCCGGAGGCCTGGAGTTTGTTCATCGAGAGGTAGGCGATGAACTCGTTGAGGACGGTTTTTTCGCCGAGGAGCTGGCCGGCGGTTATGAGGTTGGCGGAGTCGATGCCCATGAGCCAGGCGAGCGGGGCGCCGAAAAGGCCGAAGAGGAGTTGGAGGGAGAGGCTGTCGTAGCGGCCGCCAGAGGTGGAGGCGATGAAGGCGTTGAGGCCGGTCCATTCGCCGAGGAGGCCACCGAGCATCCAGTTGACCATGGCGACGAGGGCGGTGAAGACGATCAACATGCCGGCTACGTTGGCGGCGAGTTTTAGGCCGTCGGTCGTGCCGAGGCAGATGGCGTCGAGCATGTTTTCGCCGGGTTTCTCGGCACTCATGCGAAGTTCGCGGTCCACGATTTCTTCCTGCGGCATCAGGATTTTGGCGACGACGAGCGCGGCAGGGGCGGAGAGGACGGAGGCGGTGAGGAGGTGGGTGGCCCAGCGGACGCGTTCGACGGGGTCATTGCCGCCGAGAAGGGTGATGTACACGGCCATGACGCCGCCGGCGATGGTGGCCATGCCGCCGACCATGACGGCGAGGAGCTCGGAGCGCGTCATGGTTTTTAGATACGGTTTGATGAGGAGCGGAGCCTCGGTCTGGCCGACGAAGATGTTGCCCGACGCGTTGAGGGTTTCGGCACCGGAGAGTTTCATGGTGCGCGACATGATCCAGGCGAAGCCCATGACGATGAACTGGAGGACGCCGAGGCGGTAGAGCAGCGAGGTGAGCGCGGAGAAAAAGATGATGGTGGGCAGCACGCTGACGACGAAGACGGGGCCGCCGGCGGTGAAGGGTAGCTCGGGGATGTTGCCGCCAGCGATGCCGTTGAACCAGCCGAAGAGGAGGCGGGTGCCCTCGTTGGTGAAGCCGATGATCTGGTTAAAACCCCAGCCGACGGCTTCGAAGAGTTTGCGGACAGGGCCGACGTGAAGGATGAGCAGGCCGAAGATGAGTTGAAGCGACATGCCGACGCCGACGAGTTTCCAGTCGATCTTGCGGCGGTTGGTGCTGAAGAGGGCGGCGATGGCGAGGAAGGCGGTGATGCCGAGAAGACCGCGAAATAGATGGGAGAAGGAGTCCATGAATCGAGGGTGGAGAAAGCCGGTTGCGTGCCGGGAGGCTTGCGGGTGTGTGCGCGCGGGGCGAGAAGCAAGGGATGACTCCGACTCCCCTGACGGTTGAAGAACGGCTGGCGCGGCATCTTTCGAAAATGCCGGACACGGCGCGGGCAAACTGGGTGGCGGCGAACGCAACCGTGGTCGGCGATGTGACCCTGGGTGCGCGGTCGAGCGTGTTTTATGGAGCGGTGCTGCGCGGGGATATTGCGCGGATCGTGGTGGGGGAAGGGACGAATATTCAGGACAACTGCGTGGTTCACCTGGCGGACGATCTCGATGCGGTGATCGGCGCGTGGTGTACGATCGGGCACGGGGCGATCGTCCATGCGTGTACGATCGAGGATGAGTGTTTGATCGGAATGGGAGCGACGGTGCTCGATGGTGCGCGGATCGGGGCGCGGAGTATCGTGGGCGCGGGAGCGGTGGTGAAGCCGAGGACGGTGATTCCGCCAGGATCCGTCGTCCTGGGGTCTCCTGCGAAGGTGGCGCGGACGCTCAATGAGGAACATCAGCGGGCGTTGAAAGGGTGGGCGGAAAAATATCTGGCGGTTTCGGCGGCGCATGCGGCGCGAGAGAAGGCGGCGGGAGAAAAGCGCTGACCGGGTGCCGGTGGCGGAGTGCGGTGCGGACTCGGCAGCGCGTGCGAGCACGCTGACCTACGGGACGGGCGGAGAATTTTCCCAGCGTCCGGCGAGTTCGATGGCGGCGGAGGGCCAGTCGGGGTGGCGGAAGGTGAAGCCGTTTTCGAGGAGGCGGGTGGGGATGACGCGGCGGCTTTTGAGGAGGAGCTCGGTGTCGGTGCGCAGGAAGAATGCGCCGATTTCGAGGAGCCAGGCGGGCGAGCGGAGACCGATGGGGGCGAGGAGCGCGTGACGGAGGATGGTCTGGAAAGAGGCGTTGGTGAGCGGGCCGGGGGCGGCGAGGTTGATGGGGCCGCTGAGGTCTTCGCGGGCGAGGAGGAAGCGGATGGCGGCGGCGAAGTCGTGTTCGTGAATCCAGGAGACGTACTGGCGGCCGTTGCCGTGAGCGCCACCGAGGCCGCGGCGGGCGAGTTTGGCGAGTGTATCGAAAACTCCGGCACGGTCGGGGCTCATCACCATCGCGGAGCGGAGGGCGACGCGGCGGGTGAGGGGAGTCGGAGATGTGAAGAGGGTTTCCTCCCAGGCGCGGGCGATCTCGATGGATTTGTCCCAGTAGCGCGGGACGTCGGGCTCGGAGCTGCCGAGGACGCCGGTGGCTTCGTCGTTGGGGGCGTCGAAGCGGTGGGCGTAGATGGTGGCGGTGCTCATCTGGAGCCAGACGCGCGGAGGGCGGGCGGTGCGGGCGACGGCTTCGCCGATGACACGGGTGGATTCGACGCGGGAGGACAGCATTTCGGCGAGGTTGCGCTTCGTGTAGCGGCAGTTGACGGAGCGGCCGGCGAGGTTGATGACGGCGTCGGCTCCGTCGAGTTCGGCGGACCAGGGGGCTAGGGTGCGGGCGTCCCAATGGAGGATGCGGAGAGTGGAGTTGTGCGCGGGAGTGTTGGTGCTGGTGGTTGCTGTGATGAGGGGCGAGGTGAAGTCGGAGGAGGGGAACGTGGATGGGTCGCGTGTGAGGACCACGAGGTCGTGCGTGGCGTTGGTGTCGCGCAGGAAGTCGCGGAGGAGAATGCGGCCGAGCTGGCCGGTGGCTCCGGTTAGGATGAGTTTCATGGTGCGGCGCTGAGTTCCGGGCGTTCCGGCTGGTCGGCTGGTAATTTGATCGCCCAGGCCAGTCTCAGTTTTTGGAGAGCGCTGATGGCCCACCATCCAGGATCTAATTGGTGTTCACCAATGCCGAGTTTGGCTGAGCCGGGAAAGGCGTGGTGATTGTTGTGCCAGCATTCGCCCATCGTCAGCAGTCCGAGGTGATCTAGGTTGTAGCCTTGGACGGCATGGCCGGTGAGGTGCCAGTCTCGCGAGCCGTGGTTGTGAGCAAAGTAGCCGACCAGCCAGTGTCCGATCAGCGAAACGGTGATGCGCACGAAGATCCCCCAGATAACCCAGCCCGCCCCGCCGCAAAAGTAGAGCAGCAGCGCCCAGGGGAGTTGCTGTAGGAGCCACGTCCGCTGCATGAATTTATAGACCACGTTTTCAGCGGTCGAAGGCTCGATGATGAATCCGGGAGGATGTCGAAGCTGAATCTCGCAGTGAAGCTGCCAGAGGAAATCCTTCCACGCGGGATTGCGGTGAATGAAAAAAGGATGGCAGTTGGGATGTCGTTGGGCCCAGTCGCGGATTTCGTGCATGTACATCACTCGAAAAGGGCCGCCCATCCCGACCAGGACGCCGAGATGAACCAATATGTATTCCAGCCAGCGCGGGCAGGCGAAGCTGCGGTGAATGAGCAAGCGGTGAAATCCCACCGAGTGTCCGAGGCACAGCGTGCTCACGGTGAAGATGAACGATACGAGAATAGCCGTTGGAGAAATCGTGAGTGCTCCGCCGATGATGGCGATCAAGGCGCAGGTGCAGAACCAAATTGATTTCAGGGGGCTCCACTGGACGGTGCCTTCGACTGGATTCGTCTGGGGCGTCTTATTATGCATTCGGTGTACAGCATGCATGGTAAGATTTTTTGGACAGCATTGGGGGATTAACAGGATTCGGTAGAGTGTGGGTGAGGCGGAGGCTAACTCCGCGTCTTAAGTGACGCGGCTACGTTGCGGAGCGGAGGCTGGCAGACTGAAAAGGCCGACGGGGACGTCGGCGCTCCCGGGATCAGCCGAGGAGTTTGAAGACTTTGTCGCCGAGGCTCGCTAGGCGTTTGAGGCCGGCGGGGGAGAGGGATTGGGAGCGTTCGCACCAGCGGGAGGTCAGCTCCATGAACTCGGCGAGGTCGGCGAAGCGTTTGAGGGTGGAGGCGGGAATCGTTTTGGAAGACGCGGCTTCGGCGGCGCATTCGCGGAGGATGGTGACGGTAGGGTCGAGTTCGCGGCGGCGGCGTTCGCGCATGATGAGGAGAAACATTTCCCAGACGTCTTCGAGGGTGGCAAAGTGGTCCCGGCGGTCGCCCATCTGGTGGACGATGCGGACGAGGCCCCAGCCTTGGAGTTCTTTGATGCCGGTGCTGACGGCGGAGCGGGCGATGTCGAGGGTCTCGGCAATTTCGTCGGCCGCGATGGGCTCGGGGGAAACCATGAGGAGGGCGTGGATCTGGGCGACGGAGCGGGTGATGCCCCAGCGGGCGCCCATCTCGCCCCAGTGGAGGATAAATTTTTGGGTGGTGGGTGTGAGTTTCATAGAGTGAGCGGAGTTGGCGAAAGGTGTGAACGGAGAACGGCGGGGAGGGGACGTGGGGAGACGAGGTGGGCAGGCGGGCGAGGTGTGGTTCGTGTAATTTCAGAAAAGACTGAAATTTAAGGCGGTGTCGAGTATGGAGTTGGGTTTGGGGAGGAGCGGAGCCGGCGGAGAGAGGAATCGGAGTGGGGCATGAGGTCGGAGACGGAATTTTTTAACCACTGATGGCACTGATGGGAACGGATTCGGAAGGTGGCGGATTCTGCTGACTGCGGGTGATGTGGGCGGGAGCTGATCGAGGCACGTGGGGTGGAGGTGCGTCGGGACGGAGGAGACGGAACGGAGTTTGGTCGGGATTTCAGGATTGGAGGAGTCGGGGTGGGGCGGTGCGATGGCGGGATGAATGCGGCGAGTTTTTCCGGAGATCGCGGCGTAAAGCCGCTCCTACCGTTTTGGGAGAGGGCTGGACGTGGGGGCGGGGGGCGGCACGGTGGCGGGGTGTTTGAAATCATCGCGAAACAGGCAGCGCAGAGGTATCGGTCGTGCGGGATCACGGCATGGCAATTTGCGCGTGGGAAACTTTTGGGCGATCCGGTGTATCGGGCAGTCTGGGACGGGCCGTGGTTGAAGCGTGGTGGGACGGTGATCGATCTGGGGTGCGGGCAGGGATTGATGCTGGCGTTGATCGCGGAAGGGCGGGCGGCGGAGCGTGGAGTTGTTGAAGCGGGGGCGGAGCGGGAGGACGGAAATTTGGACAGGATTACAGGATTAACAGGATTGGGGGAGTTGCGGACGAAGGGCGAAGGGCCGCTGGAGAATAGTGCGCATCGGGCGGGCAGGGCGTTTTCGGAGCCGACGGGGACGTCGGCGCTCCTGAGGGGGCGGCTGGTGGGGATCGAGCTGCGGGCGAAGGTGGCGGGGATCGCGCGGCGGGCGCTGGGTGAGGATGCGGAGATTATCGCGGCGGATGCGCGGGTGGAGGCGTTGCCGGTGGCACGGACGATTTTGATTTTCGATGTGCTCCACATGATGCCGGCGGCGGATCAGGAGGCGTTGGTGCGCGGGCTGGTGGCGGCGTTGGAGCCGGGTGGGACGTTGTTACTTCGCGAGGCGGATGCGGGGGCAGGGTGGCGGTTTCAGGCGGTGAATGTCGCGAACCGGGCGAAGGCGTTTTTCTTTGGGTATTCGTCGAAAGGGTTTTGTTTTCGGACGGCGGCGGGGTGGCGGGCGTTGCTCGAAAGTACCGGGCTCGGCGTGGAGGTGTGGCCGATGGGGAAGGGGACGCCGTATGGGAATGTGCTGCTGGTGGGGACGAAGGCTAAAGCGGGCTGAGTTTGGTTGAATCGCAAAGACGCAAAGGCGCGAAGGTCGGATGCGAAGGAGACGTGAGAGGGTGTCGCAGCGATCGAGTGGCCACGCTTTAACAAACGCGGCTACCGCGGAGGCGGGCGGAAGTGGACGACACGGAGGTCGTCCCTCCTGGGGAATGCGTGATGGGGGCGTCGCGCATCCATCTAAGGAAGAGGCGAGGTCGGGGCGCGTGCGAGCACGCTGGCCTACGGGACGGGACGCGGCGCGGTCAGGCGCTGGCGAGGGCGTTTTCGGTATTCAGGTGGTCGGTACCGGTGTACTTTTCCGACTGTTCGTCGGCGTGGTAACTGGAGCGGACCATGGCGCCGGATTCAACGACGCCGAAACCGATGCTGAGACCGAATTCTTTCCAGCGGATGAACTCCTCGGGCGTGACCCAGCGGGCGACGGGCCAGTGCTGCGGCGTGGGCTGGAGGTATTGGCCGATGGTGAGGATGTTGACGCCGTCGGAGGCGATGTCGCGGAGGGTCTGCTCGATCTCGTGCTGTTCCTCGCCGAGGCCGAGCATGATGCCGGTCTTGGTGGTGAAGCCGCGGCTTTTCACGTGGCGGAGGACGGCGCGGGAGCGGTCGTAGCGGGCCTGGACGCGGACGGGTTTTTGGAGGCGCTCCACGGTCTCCATGTTGTGGTTAAAGATATCGGGCTTGGCGGCGAGGACGGTGTCGATGTGCTCGAAGTTTTCTTTGAAGTCGGGGACGAGGACTTCGATGGCGGTATTCGGATTGCGGTAACGGATGGCGCGGATGGTCGCGGCCCAGACGCTGGCGCCGCCGTCTTTCAGCTCGTCGCGGGCGACGGAGGTGATGACGCAGTGTTTCAAATTCATCTTGGCGACGGCGTCGGCGACGCGGGCCGGTTCGCCGAGGTCGAGTTCGGTGGGTTTGCCGGTGGCGATGGCGCAGAAGTTACAGGAGCGAGTGCATATATTGCCGAGGATCATCACCGTGGCGGTGCCGCGGGACCAGCATTCGCCGAGGTTGGGGCATTGGGCGCTCTGGCAGACGGTGTGGAGCTTGTGCTCGTCGACGAGCTTGCGGACGGCGTTGTAGCCGGGGCCGGAGGGAAGCTTGGCGCGGAGCCAGGAAGGTTTGCGAGCGGTGTCCATTGAGTGTGCTGAGCGGAATCTGAACGGAAACGAGAGGGTGGGAGGAAAAGGGGTTCTGGCCAGCGGTGCACACTTATTTTCTGGGGGCGGGGACGGGGAGAAATGGAGCTTATGGGGCCTATGGTTTGAGTAAAGAGGAACGCTCAACGTTTAACGCTGAACGCTCAATGGGTGGCGGAAGGTGATGGAGGCGAGGTGCGCGGTGGTGAGTGCCGGGTGGTTTGCAGGCGCAAAAAAGCCGCCGGGCGCAATGGCCGGCGGCTGGAGATTTACACGAGAGGCGCGGAGGTCAGGGTTTGACGACGGGGCGTTTGACGGGGGCGATGTTGAGGCTGGCGGGGGCGTCAAGGACGGCTTTGGGGGGGGCGGCTGGAGCGGTCGCTGAAGGGAGGCTGGCGGTCTCGACGTAGAGCTCGGCCTGGAGGCGGGCGATGGCTTCGCCTTCGGTGGGCGGGGTGGAGAGGCGGATGAGGCCGAGGTTGGCGAGTTTCAGGGTGAAGATGGTGCTCTTCATGTCGGGCCCGAGGAGTTCGAGGGTGGCGGATTTTTCGGCGGTGTCCTGACTGTTGCCTTGGACGAGGAAGGTGTCGCGCCAGGCGGTCCAGGCGGCGCGGTCGGCTGCGCTGATCGCGACGGTGAGGTCGGAGATGTTGGGGGTGGCGATGGCGGCGGAGGCTGCGTTGAAGACACCGGCGGGTTTTCCGGTCGTGGTGTTCGTGATGGAGAAGGCTTCGAGGGAGGCGATGCGGGTGGAGGGGAGGCCGTCGAGGGTGATGCGGAAATTGGAGGCGATGGCGCCGGCACCGACCTTGGCTCCGGCGCGTGTTGCGGAGCCATCGGCGGCGACGGATTTCACGCTCTCGGCGCGGAAGATGAAGGTGAGGCGAAAGGGGTCTTTCGAGCTGCCGTCGAGTTTGGGGAATTGGACTTCTTCGATGACGGCGTTGGCGGCCAGGAGAGTGGACTCGGTTTTACCGTTGGCGTCCGCAGTCGTGAGCGTGAGGGGTTGCGGCGTGTTTTTTCCCGAGAGGAAACTGGAGAGAGCGTCGGTGAGTGCGGGGGAAAGTGGGAGTGTGGTTTCGACGACGATGGGGTCGTAGCTGATGGAGGAGATGTGTTTCTTCGTGGTGCCGCCGAGAGAGGATGTTGTGACAGTGCCGGCGATGTCGCCGCCGGACCAGCCGGTGACTTCGGAGCAGGTGACGCCGTTAATGGCGACGGACTGCGCGCCCGAGGAGTAGGTGCGGGTGGCCAGCGCGGCGGAGGTGATGCCCGTGGAGGCGGCGAGGAGGGCGAGTGAGAGCGAGAGTGTCGGGAGGCGGCGGAGCGTTTTCATGAGTGGGAGAGTAAGAGGCGGGGAGTGTTGGGGACGTGCGGGCAGGAAGGCACGTATTTTTTGGTTGGAGACGGGGTGTGAAGGGAGGCGTCCGGGCGGAACGCTTAATGGAGCGGGCGGCACCCGGCGTTGCCAGGAAAGACGGACGACACGGAGGTCGTCCTTCCAGGGAGAACCCGGAACGGCGTCGCGCGAGCGCGAGCCCTAAGGGATTATTTGCCGGCGAGGAAGGCAGGCCAGAGGGTCCAGAATTCTTGCGCGATGACGCGTTTCACTTCGGCGAGGTCGAGCGGTTTTCCGCCGAGCTCGGCTTGCATCGAAGTGACGGTGCCGTCGGTCGCACCGATGCCGCAGGGGACGATGCCGGTGAAGTGGGCGAGGTTGGCGTTCACGTTGAGCGCGAAGCCGTGGTAGGCGGTCCACTTTTTCACGGCGACGCCGAGGGCGGCGATTTTGCGCGGACCGAGCCAGATGCCGGTTTTGCCGGGGCGGCGGGCGGCGGCGAGGCCGAGGGAGCCGACGGAGTTGATGAGGACTTGTTCGAGGAAGCGGAGATACTCGTGGAGATCTTTGCGCGGGAGGAGCGAGACGATCGGGTAGCCGACGATCTGGCCGGGGCCGTGGTAGGTGATGTCGCCGCCGCGGTTGGTTTTCACGACTTCGATACCTTGCGCGGCGAGCTGGGCGGGGGTCCAGACGAGGTTGGCGCCGGCGCCGGCGCGCTGGCCGATGGTGAAGACGGGGTCGTGTTCGGTGAAGACGAGGGTGTCGCCGATTTTGTTTTCCTGACGCTGGGCGAGGAGTTCTTCCTGCCAGCGGAAGGCGGCTTCGTAGCGGGTGCGGCCCCAGTCGAGGGTGGCGGGTGCGAGTGTGGGCGGGGGTGAAGCGGAGGCGGAGGCGGTGTTGGCGGGATCGGGCACGGGGGGAGTTTTGGTGGAATGGACGGCGGTGCAACTGCCGGATGCTTGTCTCACGCAAAGGCGCGAAGGCGCAAAGATTCGGAGGGAGTATGACTGTGGCGTTTTTGGGAAGGCGGGCGAAGAGGGGAACGCTCAATCGAGGCGGAGTTGGACGGGAAGATCTTTGGGCGGGGATTGGGCGTTGCGGGGGGAGGTGCGGGCGGCACGGTGGCGGGATGAGTTGGATAAAAACAGGTGTTCCGGAACGGATGGTGTCGGGGGTTTTTGAGTGGGCGAAACTCGGTGTGATGGCGACGCCGGTGGGAGAGCGGCGGGAGATTTTCGATGCGCCGACGGCGACGTTGGAGCGGCTGCGCTGTCATGCGACGACGGTGCGGGTGGGCGAGGCGTCGCATCCGCCGCACCGGCATCCGGAGGAGGAGTTGATTTTTGTGAAGGAAGGCGTGTTGGAGGTGAGTGTGGAGGGAAAGGTGTGGAAGGCGGGAGCGGGGGCGGTGATTTTTTATGCGTCGAATGAGCTGCACGGGATGCGCAATGGCGGGGAGGTGCCGGCGACGTATTATGTGTTGCGGTGGCATTCGACGAAGACGGCGGGAGATGCGGGGGCGGCAGTGTAGTGCGGATGATTTTTGATTCACCGCGGAGGCGCGGAGGGCGCGGAGTTCGGAGGACGGAATTTATGGGATTAACGGGATTGGGGCGGGCGTGGCTGGTGGGTTTGTGGAAGAGGTTGGGCTCACGCAAATGCGCGAAGGCGCAAAGTTTCGGAGGGAATCTTGAGAGGGAGCGCGGGAGGCGCGGGAGGGCGGAAGTTTTTTTATCGAGGAAGCGCGACGACGCTGAGTTTGGAGGCGCGCACCGAGGTGCGGCCCTACGAAAGACGGCGTGGAAAATGCGTTTGCGCGGGGCGTGGGGGGTGAGCAAGGTCGGCGGTTTTATGAGCGACGTTCCCTCCGATATTTCACACGACCAACATGCTGTGCGGCGTCAGAAGCTGGCGGATTTGCGCGCGGGTGGATTTGACCCGTTTCGCGCGAATGTGGCGGTGACGCATTTTTCGCAGGATGCGAAGGCGTTGTTCGTGGAAGGCCAGGAATACGGGCCGGTGGTCACGGTGGCGGGGCGACTCGTCACGTTTCGCGTGCAGGGCGGCAGCTCGTTCGTGAAAATCCAGGATCAGCAGGGGCCGATTCAGCTCTATTTCCGTCGCGATGTGATCGGCGAGGAACGCTACGGCGTATTCAAGAAGTCGCTCGATCTGGGCGACATCATCGGCGTGACGGGGGCGTTGTTTAAGACGAAGACGGGTGAGATCACGGTGCGCGTGGATGCGTTTACGCTGGTGTCGAAGGCGCTGCGTCCGCTGCCGGAGAAGTGGCATGGGCTGAGCGATGCGGAGCAGGTTTATCGTCAGCGTTATCTCGATCTGATCGTGAACGCGGAGTCGCGGAAGCGGCTGATGTTGCGCTCGAAGATCGTGTCGCAGGTGCGGCGATTTTTGGAGGACAAGCAGTTCCTCGAAGTGGAGACGCCGGTGCTGCAAGCCGTGGCGGGCGGTGCGGCGGCGCGGCCGTTTACGACCCATCACAATACGCTGGGCATGGACTTCGTGCTGCGTATCTCGCTCGAACTTTATCTGAAGCGGATGCTCGTCGCGGGGTATGACCGCGTGTTCGAGATCGGGCGGAATTTCCGCAATGAAGGCGTGTCGCGCCGGCACAATCCGGAGTTCACGATGCTGGAGGTTTATCAGGCCTACAGCGACTATCGTGGCATGATGACGCTGGTGCAGGAGTTGATGCGGCATCTGGTGCGCGATGTGGTTAAGCCGACGGAAGCGGAGGGCGAAGGTGAGAATGCGCCGCGCCGTGCGACGATGAAGATCAAGCATGCGGCGAGCGGGCAGGACATCGATTTCGGTGCCGAGTGGCGCGAGGTGAAGTACAAGGATCTGATCATCGAGAAGACGGGCGACGCGCAGTGGTTTTCGCGCTCGAAGGAAGAGAAGATCGCGGGCGTGCAGAAGCTCGGGCTCTTCGCGGACGTGAAGTGGGAGGAGTTTGAGCTGACGAACGAAATTTTCGGAAAGCTGATCGAGCCGACGTTGATCCAGCCGACGTTTGTGACGCATCTGCCGAAGGAGCTTTGCCCACTCGCGAAGATCACGCCGGACGATCCCACGACGATCGATGTGTTTGAGCTGATCATCGGCGGCATGGAGATCGCGCCCGCTTACTCGGAGCAGAACGATCCGGATGTGCAGCGGCAGATGTTCGAAGCGCAGGCGGGCGAGGAAAAGCAGAACATCGATCAGGATTTCCTGCTCGCACTTGAACACGGGATGCCGCCGGCGGGTGGCATGGGCATCGGGATCGACCGGTTGTGCATTTTGCTCACGGGGGCGGAGAGCATTCGCGATGTGATTCTTTATCCGCAGCTGCGGAACGCGCAGGCGTGAGGATTTAATTTTCTATCCTTCGATCCGTGACACAGAGAACACAGAGCGCCGACACTGAGGGCACAGAGGCTCTCAAGAGTTCGTGCGTTCTCTGGCGGACTTATGCCGCACAGCCTCAGGCGTGCTGAGGCCCTACAACTGATTCCGATGCCCTGGTATCTTTATCTCGCCCTGAAGCAGCTGTTCCCGACGGGGAAGCGGCTGACGTTTTTCACGGTGATTTCGGTGCTGGGGGTGACCCTGGGTGTGTGGGTGATGATCGTGTTTCCCGGCGTCATGGGAGGTTTTGGCCACAAATATCGCGGCCTCATCGTGGACACTCAGGGAGACATCCAAGTCCGGGCGAGCGGACTGGTGCGGTCGGCGGAAGTTTTGCAGCATTTGGCGAAGATTCCGGGTGTGATCGCCTCGACGCCGTTTGCGGAAGGCATCGTGATGTTGAGCAACGGCAACAGGCCGTCGTTTCCTGGTATTCAGGGAATCGATCTCGGTCACGTGGAGGACGTCATTCCGCTGCGACGGCACATTGTGCGAGGATCGCTCGATGATCTGGATGACGACACGGTGATCCTCAGCGCCGGTCTCGCCAACTCGATTGGTGCGTGGATTGGCAGCAAGGTGCAGGTCGTGTCTCCGGCGACATTGGAGAAGATGCAGCGGGATGAGGTGATGCTGCCGACAGAGCTGACGGTCGTGGGCATTTTTGAAATCGGGCATCAACAGCTCGATAGCTCCGTCGCTATTGTGACGCTGAGACGGATGCAGGATCTCTACGATCTCGGAAAAAACGTACATGGCTTCAATGTGAAGCTCTCTCCGAACGAAGATGTGATCGAAGCGGCGAAGCGGATCAATGCGACGCTGCCACCGATGAGTGGACTGAGGGCGCGTACGTGGATGGAGGCGAATGAATCATTTTTGCTAGCGCTTCAGTTTGAGAAAATGATGGTCACTTTGATCACTGCATTTGTGACACTGGTGGCGGTTTTTTTGATTACCTCGTTGCTCCTGACCTCAATCGTTCGTCGGACTAAGGAAATCGGTGTGCTCGCGTCTTTGGGGGCAAAGCCCACTCAAGTGGCGTTGTGTTTTTGTTTTCAAGGAATGCTGGTCGGGGTGTTCGGTACGGTGCTTGGCGTCACGTTGGGTCTGCTGACGTTGAAGAATGTGGATGCCATCCTGCAGGGGTTGCTGCGGATCGCGGGCGATTGGGAGGCGATGGTTGCGATCTATCAGTTCAGCCAGGTTCCGGCGTACATAACCGCATCTGAGATCGTGAGTGTCTGCGCGTACGTGGTGGGACTTTCTACGCTCGCTGGATTTATCGCGGCGTGGCGGGCGGCGAAACTCAAACCGGTGGAGGCGCTGCGCAGTGAGTGATCCTATTTTGAAGGTTAGTGGAGTGCGGAAGAGTTATGCGAGCGGGGATCGGCGGATCGAGGTGTTGCGCGATGTGACGTTTGCGATCGCGGCGGGGGAGAGTGTGAGCATTCGCGGAGAGTCGGGGTCGGGGAAATCGACGTTGCTGAATTTATTCGCAGGGCTCGATGCGCCGGATGGCGGGAAGGTCGAGCTGGCGGGGAGTGCGGTGATCGATCATGCGGCGCGGGTAAAATTTATCGGGATCGTGTTTCAGTCGTTTTATCTGATCCCGGAATTGAACGCGTTGGAGAATGTGCTGATGGCGGCGCGGGTGGCGGGGAAAGTCGGCGCGGTGGAGAAGGCGCGAGCGATGGAGTTGTTGAAGAAGGTCGGACTGGCGGAGCGGGCGCAGCATGTGCCGTCGCAGCTCTCGGGCGGCGAGCGTCAGCGCGTGGCGGTGGCGCGGGCGTTGATCAATTCGCCGAAGCTGTTGCTGGCAGATGAGCCGACGGGGAATCTCGATGAGAAGACGGGTGAGAGCGTGATTGAAATTTTGTTGGGGCTGTGCGCGGAGACGCAGACAGCGCTGGTGCTAGTGACGCATAATGCGGCGCACGCGGCGCGATGTGCGCGGCGGTTTGTGCTGCACGAAGGGGTGCTGAATGCGGTGGAGTCTTCCGGTGGAGCGACGCCTCCAGCATTGCCAGCGACGCGGTGAATGCGTGCGATGGGCGGCATGTTTGGCTTTTCTTCTCCCAAGGTAGTTTGTGGCGTCGTTGGCGTGGGCTCGCTCGGGCAGCATCACGCGCGGATTTATTCGACGATGTCGGGCGTGGAGTTCGCGGGCATTTTTGAGACGAGCGATGCGCGGGCGGCGGAAATTTGTGAGAAATTTAAGTGTAAGCGCTTCGCGACGATCGCGGAACTGGGCGAAGCGTGTGACGCGGTGTCGGTCGTGGTGCCGACGGATAAACACGCAGAGGTGGCGATTCCGCTGCTGGAGCAGAAATGCCATTTGTTGATCGAGAAGCCGATCTGCGCGTCGCTCGAGGAAGCGGAGCAAGTGCTGGCTGCGGCGCAGAAGAACGGGTGCATCGTCCAGGTCGGGCACATCGAGCACTTCAATCCGGTGATGAGTTTCCTGGAGAAGGAGGCGGACCGGCCGGCGTACATCACGACAGAGCGGCTGGCGCCTTATCAGACGCGCGGGACGGAAGTCGGCGTGGTGCTGGATTTGATGATCCACGACATCGGCATCGTGCTGGCGCTGGTGAAATCGCCGATCAAGAAGATCGATAGCGTGGGCATTAACGTTCTTTCGAAGACCGAGGACATCGCGAATGCGCGCATCGAATTCGAGAACGGCTGTGTGGCGAATCTGAGCGCGAGCCGGATGAGCATGAAGAAGAACCGGGAGATCCGGGTGTTTCAGGACAACGCGTACTTGTCGCTCGATTTCATGAATCAGAAAGGGCACCTCGTGAAGAAGAGCGATCTGATCGCGTACGGAGTTAAGATGAAGATCGGTCTGGCGAAGCCGGGTGACACGAGTTCGGTGCCGGTGAAGGAAATTCCCATCGAGAAGGGCGAGCCGCTCGCGCTGGAGCTGGCGGATTTTGTTTCGAGCGTGAAGGAGGCGAAGCAGCCGAAGGTCGGCGGGGCGCTGGCGAAGAGCGCGCTGGAAGTGGCGATCACGATCACGGAGCAGATAAAGAACGCGAAACGGTAACGGAAAATTGAACCACGGAGACACAGAGAGCACAGAGATTGGAACAGTCGTTTCGGAGCGTGTCCGGACTCGGTGTTCTCTGTGCCTCTGTGGTTGAAATATGAGTCAGGAAAAACAGCCGATTTCGTTTTTGCCGCCGGAGGATGGGCGGGTGGATTTGTTGATCATCGCAGGTGAACACTCGGGGGATCAGCATGCGGCGAAGGTGGTGCGGGATCTTCATTGGCAGCGGCCGGGTCTGGCGATTGCGGCGCTGGGTGGACCGGAGCTGGCTAAGGCAGGGGCGCAGTTGTTGCACGACATGACGGCGTCGTCGGTCGTGGGGTTTGTCGAGGTGCTGAAAAATTATTCGTTCTTCAAAGCGCTGTTCGACGAGACGCTGCGGTGGATCGCGGAGCACAAGCCGCGGGCGGTGATGTTTGTGGATTATCCCGGGATGAATTTGCGGATCGCGAAGGCGCTGCATGAGCGCGGGCTTTCGGTGAAGGGAGGCGGGAAGATCAAATTGCTGTTCTATATCTCGCCGCAGATCTGGGCGTGGAAGGCGAAGCGGCGGTTCACGATGGCGGAGCATCTGGATGCGCTGGCGGTGATTTTTCCGTTCGAGGTGGAGTGCTACGCGGACACGACGTTGCGGCCGGAGTTTGTGGGGCATCCGTTTCTCGCGGAGGAACACGTGGGGCCGGTGAAGTACGATCCGGCGGCTCCGGTGTTGTTGCTGCCGGGAAGTCGGAAGCAGGCGGTGGGACGGATTTTTCCGGTGATGTTGCGCGGTTTCGAGAAGTACGCGGAGCGCGAGGCGGTGGTGATTTATCCGAGCGATGAAATCGAAGCGGTGCTGCGGGCGGCGAATCCGCCGAAGAACGTGCGGTTGTTGAAACCGGCGGAAGGGGAGATCGTGGCGGCGTCGGCGGTGCTGACGAGTTCGGGGACGATGTCGATGCACTGCGCGCTGGCGGGGATTCCGGGCGCGGTGGTTTACCGGGCGAATCCGCTGACGTATTTGCTCGGGCGAATGCTGGTGAAGGTGCCGTATCTGGGCATCGCGAATCTGCTGCTGAAGGAGCCGATGTATCCCGAGTATATCCAGGGAGCGGCGACGCCGGAGGCTTTGGCTAAGGAGCTGCGTGCGTGTGTGGGCGATCCGGCGCGGCGGGCGGAGACGGAGGCGCGGGCGGAGAAGTTGCGGGCGATCTTGCGGCGGCCGGCGAGTGGAACGGCGGCGGACTGGGTGCTGCGGCGTCTGTGAGGACAGGCACACCGCGGAGGCGCGGAGAGCGCGGAGTACGGACCGCGCATCGAAGGGCTTACGTTGCCGTGATTGTGAGCGAACGTGGGAGAATGGATTATCCGCTCGTCGCTAGTGGGAAGATTTTTCTAGATCAGGAGCGCCCATGACGAGCCCCGCGAAACCGGTTCAGCAGAGAGTGTTTTCCCGGTTGTGGCGGCAGCCGTGGTTTCGGCGGCAGTTCTATAACGTCCTCGGGATTTTTTTCCGGGGGAAGACGCAGTGGCGGATGATGAATTGCGGGTTCGTGCCGGAGCGGCCGACGGAAAACTGGCCGGAGGAGTATCGGGCGGAGCGGCACTCGTATGAGTTATACGCGCAGCTGGTGGCGGGGACGGAGATCGGCGGGCGCGAGGTGCTGGAGATCGGTGCGGGGCGGGGCGGCGGGGCGCGGTTTGTCCATGCGACGATGGGACCGAGGCGGCTGGTGGCGCTGGATTATGCGGCGAGCACGGTGCGGTGGTGCCGGAAGAAATTCGGGAGGCCGGGGCTGGAGTTTGTGTGCAGCGATGCGAACGGGATGCCGTTTGGGGCGGGGACTTTCGATGTGATGATCGCGGTGGAGGTAACGCACTGTCTGGTGGAGAAGGCGGCGTTTTTGCGCGAGGCGGCGCGGGTGTTGAAGCGGGGAGGGCGGTTGTTGATCGCGGATTTTTTTTATCTGCGGGCGGATGCGATGCACGCGTTGGAGAAGTTCGAGCGGGCGGTCGAAGGATCGGAGTTCAAGATCGTGGCGGTCGATGACTGGACGAGCGGGGTGATCGCGGCGATTGAGGCGGATTCGGCGCGGCGGGCGGCGGAGATCCAGGCGAGCGTGCCGGGGTTTTTGCGAGAGGTGTCGCTGGGGTTTACGAGCACGACGGCGAGTTCGACGTACGTGGCGATGAGCGCGGGGCGGACGGTTTACCGGCGGTATGTGCTGGAGCGGAGAAGTTGACGGCGGATTTCGGAGTTGGGCTCACGCAAAGGCGCGAAGGCGCAAAGTCAGGAGGCGGAGCGGAGCGGGGCGTGGGGCTCGATTTGGTGCCAGAGGGCGGTGGATTTTTCGCGGGCGAGGAGGCGGGCTTTGGCGACTGCGGCTTCGCGGGCGGCGAGGTTTTCGTCGGCGATCTTGGCGAGGTCGTCGAGGTTGTAGGTGAAGACGTTTTCGACTTCGGCGACGGCGGGTTCGACGTCGCGGGGCATGGCGAGGTCGATGAAGAAGAGGGGCTGGGCGCGGCGCTTTTTCATCGCGGCGGCAACGGTGTCGCGCGTGACGACGGCGTGGGGGGCGGCGGTGGAGCAGACGACGATGTCGAAGTCGGCGAAGTGGTGCGGGGCGGTTTCGAAGGGGAGGGCGGCGCCGTTGAAGATTTTGGCGAGCTCC
The DNA here is from genome assembly GCF_002310495.1 of Nibricoccus aquaticus. Lineage (GTDB taxonomy): Bacteria > Verrucomicrobiota > Verrucomicrobiia > Opitutales > Opitutaceae > Nibricoccus > Nibricoccus aquaticus. The sequence goes on from NZ_CP023344.1 coordinate 3,806,057, forward strand.
ATGGCGCGTTCCATCGTGCGGCTGGCGACGGTGAGGGAGGCCGCGCCGCGGCTCTGGAAGGCTTTGGCGGTTTTCTCGCCGATGTCGCCTGCGCCGAGGAGGAGGATGCGGGTGGAAGAGAGGTCGCCGAAGATTTTTTGGGCGAGGTCGACGGCGACGTTGGCGATGCTGATCTGGCCTTCGGTGATGGCGGTGTGGGAGCGGATGTACTTCGCGTGCTGGAAGGTTTTTTGGAAGACGCGGTTGAGGATGGGGCCGACAGTGCGGCGGGTCTGGGCGTCGGCGTAGGCGTCTTTGATCTGACCGAGGATTTCGGTTTCGCCGAGCATCTGGGATTGGAGGCCGGAGGAAACTTCGAGGAGGTGGCGGAGGGCGTCGGGGCCGAGCGCGTGCTGACGGATTTGAGTGAAGGCGTGGGGCGGAAAATTTTGGAAGGCGCAGAACTCGGCCTGGAGGCGGGCGATGGTGTCGGTCGCGGAGGCGATGCCGTAGAATTCGACGCGGTTGCAGGTGTTAAGGACGGTGAACTCGCGGAGGCCGGGGAGGGCGGCGAGTTTTTGTTGGAAGGCGGCGAGTTTGTCGGGCGTGAGCGCGAGTTTTTCGCGGAGCTCAAGCGGCGCGGTGTGGTGGCTGGCGCCGAGGAGAAACAGCGCCGCCGGTGTGGACTGCGGGGCGTCGCTCATTGGGCGGAAGTAGCGAGTAGCGAGTAGCGAGTAGTGAGTAGGGCGGAGGTCGCGGGCGCCGACTCGGATGAGCGGGGGACGGTGTGGGGGGCGGGCTCGGGGGTGAGGGGCTTGCGGCTGGAGTTGACGATCGGAAGGGAAATGAGAGCGGCGGCGAAGAGGAGGATGCAGGTCCAGGCGAGGCGTTTGGCGAGGAGGCGGTTGAGGATGCGCAGGCCGAAGGTGACGGCGTAGGCGAGCCAGATGGCGAGGGTGATGATGAGCTTGGGAGCGTTGACGGAGCTGGTGTCGCGCAGCCAGTAAACGGAGCCGACGGCGAGGGAGGCCGTCATGAGGAAGACGCCGGCTTTTAGGAGCCGGAGGTTGATGTGGTCGAGGTCGAGGATCGACGGGAGGAAGGAGAAGAGGCCGCGGAGGCGGTGGTTTTTCAGGCTGTAGATCTGGAGCAGATACATGGTCGCGGTGAGCGCGAGGAGGGCGAAGACGCCGTAGCTAAAGATGGCGAGGGCGGCGTGGAACTCGATCCAGGCGTTGGGGAAGGTGCCGACGCGGCGGACGGCATCGAACGAGGGAATGGCGAGCGAGAGGAGGGTGAGCGTGGCGGCGAGGCAGGAGGTGAAGTAGCCGAGGAGGCTGAGGCGGAAGGTGGCGCCGATGACGAGGTAGAGGGAGGTGGCGGACCAGGCGGTGAATTGGAAAATTTCGAAGTGGTTGCCGATGGGGCAGCCTTTGACGGCGAGGCCGCGAAGGTAGAGGCCGAAGGTCTGGATGAAGAAGCCGACGCTGATCAGGAAATACATCGCGGCGCGCGAGTGGCGGCGCTGGCGGAGGACGGAGATGGTGCCCAGCACGAGGCCCGCGAAGTAGAACACGGCGGCGAACCAGAGCCAGGTGCGGTCGGTGAGGGCGGGCATTGTCGGAAGGAAAAGTGCGATGCGGAAAGACGGAGACGTTAGGTGCGGGGTGGGTGGGAGTGCAAGTGGCGGGGCGGGGGCGGCAGAAGAGAATTATGAATTAAGAATGGAGAGTTGAGAATGAGGAATGGAGAAACGGAGATCGATGTGGAGGGTGAGCGGAGGTGGATGGGGTTTTCTTGGCGGCTTTGCGGCTTGGCGTGTACCGCTCCGATCTGAGCCGGCATGACTCACGCAAAGGCGCAAAGCCGCCAAGGTCGGAAGGCAGAAACGTGTTAGGTGCGGACTGCGGACCAGAAGCGGCATTCGTCGGAGAAGTCGCGGACGGCGCGGGATTCTTTGGCGATGTCGCGGCGGAGGGAGTCGAAGGTGTGGGTCCAGCCGGTGGCGGCGAGGTCTTCGAGGATTTCGGCGCGGTCGGGGAGGTGCATGAAGGTGCGGCCGGTTTCGTCTTCGAAGTAGCGGTCGCCGAAATCGACGAGGCGCGGGTCTTGCGTGCCGTTTTCCCAGCGGAGTATTTCGAGGCGCCAGAGGGCGCGTTCGGTGGGCGAGACATCGCGGTCGTGCGTGGTGAAGAGGAGCGGCGCGCCGGTGCGGCAGACAGCGTGGAGTTCGCGGAGGGCGGCGCGGCGGTGGTCGCGGCCGGGGATCTGCATGAGGCCGTTGAAGAGGAACAGAGCGCCCGCGAAGGCGGGAGCTGGTTGAGAGTTGAGAGCTGAGGGTTGAGAGACGGAAGAAGACGAGGAGTCGTGCAGTACGGACGTGAGCTTGGTGGCGTCGGCGTGGAGGAAGTGGATGGCGGTGACGCCTTGGTCGGTGGCGAGCTGGCGGGCCTGGTCGAGGAGTTCTTCGGCGAAGTCGAAGGCGGTGAGGTCGCGATAGCCGAGGTGCCAGAGGCCGAGGGTGGCGCGTCCGGCGCCGCAACCGGCTTCGAGGAGCGGCGCGGTTTTGTCGGGGAAGAAACGTTCGATCAGGATGCGCTCGGATTCCCAGAGGCCGAGGAAGTGTGCGGCGCGGGTGTAGTGGACGACGGTGACCGGGTCGTTGAAGTCGTCGCGGACGGTGGCGGCGGAGATTTTAGCGCTCACTCCCAAAACTTCTCCCACTCGTGCTTTTTAAAAACACCTTTTGCTTCAGCCTCGTCGTAGCACTCCGCTTTGCAGAGTGTAGCGAAAAGAGTGTCGGCGTCGTCTCTAGTCGTGAGCGCACTCCACATAAATGAGCCTCCTGTATAGTGCGTGTGAACCAGACCTAAGAATTCCTCAATCGATTCGATCGCGAGGCGGATATCTCGAAGTGTAAGGCCAGGGAGAGGCTCCGATTCCGGCTTCACGATGGTGACCAAGTCGAAGTGAGAAACTTTTTTGTGCCGGTGTGCCCTCACCGCTTCAGCGAGTTTTTCCACCTTCTCGTACTCATTCCGGAGAGCGATGGTTATCTCCACTTGCTTTTCCTGAGCCAATTTGGAGATGAGCTGCAAAAGCGTTAAATTGTCTTTTTTGCCGGTGCTCGCAGGGTCCGTGAGGCGCGCGATCGAAAGTATGAGATCAAAAACCAAAATGTTTTGGATCTCGCCGAAAAAAAGACCTCCAGCTTTGGCCAGCTTTTTAGTCCTCACGTCACTGTCCATAAATAGCTGGCGAAAAAATATCCACTTGCTGCGCGTGCGCAGAGCTTCCCCTGCAAGATAGCCGTAGATTACGCCGGCATCCTTAGGCATTTTTGCCGGAGGCTCTAGGAACGAAGGCATTCGACTAGACAGTGAACCGTTATTTTTTCCGCCAGGTGGCGATGAACATGCCGTTCGCGTCGAGTTGGTGGGGCCAGAGGAACGCTTGGGTTTCGGCGAAGATGTTCGTTTCGCCGACGGTGCAGGCGGGGCTGGCGAGTTTCTCGGTGGCGCCTTGTTGGGCGGGCGGAAAGACGGGGACGGGCTCCAACTCGGGGTGAGCCTCGGTGAAGGCGTTGGCGACGGCGGTGGTCTCGCTTTTGGTGAGCGTGCAGACGGCGTAGATGAGGCGGCCACCGGGTTTCAGGGAGCCGGCGACGTTGTCGAGGAGGCTGCGTTGGATGACGGCGAGTTCGGCGACGTCTTTGGTGGAGGCGGTCCAGCGCGCGTGGGGGTTGCGCTGCCAGGTGCCGGTGCCGCTGCACGGGGCGTCGACGAGGATGCCGTCGAATTTGGTTTTGGTGGGGAGCTTGGCGGAGCCGTCCCACGGGGCGGTGCGGACGTTGAAGAGTTTGGCGCGGGCGAAGCGTTTCTTCAAAGTCTGGATACGGCGCTCGGAGCGGTCGCTGGCCCAGAGGACGCCTTTGTTGGCCATCTGATCGGCGAGGTGGAGGGATTTGCCGCCTTCACCGGCGCAGGTGTCCCACCAGGTCTGGCCGGGGAGCGGGGCTGCGGCTTGGCCGACGAGTTGGGAGGCGAGGTCCTGGATTTCGAAGGCGCCTTCGTGGAACTGCGGGGTGACGAAGAGATCGTGGTGGCCGCGGTAGCGGACGGCGTCGGAGTGGGCGGTGACGTGCGACCAGTGGCCGTTGCCGACGGCGGCGGGATTGTGGCTGAGGACGTCGGAGTCGCCGAGTTGGGCGGCGAGTTTGTGGGCGGTGCCGGGGCGGGCGCGGAGCCAGAGGGATTGGTTGCGCTGGATCTGGCGGAGGGTGTCGACGGGCCAGTCGATCTCGGCGCGGGTCCATTCGGGGACGGCGAGGGCGGCGAGGGCTTCGGGTTTGATGACCGAAGGGTTTTTGGTGAAGCGCTCGTGGAGAGCCCAGGCCTGCTCGAGTTGTTTCTGGGCGGACTGCTTGGTGTCGAGCCATTGGAGCCAGCGGAAGTAGGTGAAGACGGTCTGGCTGATAGCGCGTTTTTCGCGGCCGCCGAGGTGGCGGGCGTGGATGAAGTATTTGCGCAGGGCGGCGTCGGCAGGGAGGTCGGAAGCGATGGTGACGAGGACGCGGGCGGCGTTGTTGAACGTGGCGGAGTCGGACATGGTTTGGGGCGACGAAACACGGGAAGGCGGTGAAAGGGAAGGGCGGAGTCCGCAGCGCGCGGGGCGCGCTGCGGACTGGTCAATTAACGAACGGTGACCAATGCCCGCGAGGTGAAGGCGGGCGGTAAGTTGGACGAGTGGCGGATGCTGAAGGAAAATGACTGTCCACACGTCGGTTACGGGGAATGACCCGAGGTAGCGGGCCAAGTCTAGCCCCATGGCGAAAACTCGCAGGGTGGGCTACCGATATCGTCTATGAAAACCTCATCATCGAACACTCAAGTTCCTCAACGCACCGAGTCCTTTAATTCGCCTCATCGGGAAACTCCGGCCGAAGCGCGCCAGCCGCAGCGGCCTCAATCGATTGAACAGGCTGCACCGATGGCAGGTGCTGGAGGATCAAGCGACTCGAAGGTTTCGCCTCCTCGTACGCGCACTGAGCAGATGCCGCGCACTCAAGAGCAGATTAAAACGGGCTCGAAGCAGGATGTGCGCGAGGAGGTAGAGCATGAAGAGATCGCGCGCCGTGCGCACGAGCTCTGGGAGCAGGACGGACGGCAGGACGGCCGCGATCAAGAGCATTGGATCGAGGCGGAAAAGCAGCTGCGGGGATCGGCTCCTTCTAGAGGCCCGGCTGATTTCGAACGAGGCGACGCACATGCACAGGCTAGGGCGATCAAGGCGTCGGCTGAAAAACGCGCGAATGGACAGACGCGGAACTGATCAAAACGTGAGCGTCTGTTGCGGGGTTCATCCGTTTGGTTGAGGTCTTCCGCGATTTGGGGCGCAAAGGCCTTACGCGAGGGGAAGCCTTACCTGCATTGAGACGCTGCGTGAGGTCGGCAGTGTTGTGGAATCCCGGTCGCTAGAAGCGGCTGGGATTTTTTGTGAGGCAGATTAGGCGGGCTGGGGTGGCGCGGGAGTTTTTCGACTGAATGCCGGCGCACGGAGGGTTGTGTTGCAAACGGCTGGTGCGTGGTGGCGGGCGGTGATTAGCTGTGCGCCATGTTTAAGGAGCGAACACCTCGGTGGGTTTTGATGGGAGCGTTTTTGCTCACGCTGGGAGCGGGGGCGGTGAATGCGATCGGGTTTCTTGGCGTGCATCACCAGGGGATCTCGCATTTGACAGGGACGATTTCGCTGGTGAGCACGCGGGTGGCGGCGGCGAATTGGGAGGGGGCGGTGGCGGCGGGGTTGATTGTGGGGAGTTTTTTCTTCGGCTCGTTTTTGAGCGCGGTGATCATCCGGCAAAACACGCTGCACATGGGGCGGCGGTATGGCGTGGTGCTGGTGATGGAGTCGGCGTTGTTGTTTGGTGCGGTGTATTTGTTTGAGGGAGGGACGGTGGCGGGGGCTTATCTGGCGTCGATGGCGTGCGGGTTACAGAATGCGATGGCGACGAGCTACAGCGGGGCGGTGATCCGGAGCACACACATGACGGGCATCGTGACGGATATCGGGATCGCGTGCGGGCACTGGGTGCGGGGGCATCCGGTGGACTGGTTTCGGATGCGGCTGTATGGGGTGTTACTCGGGGGATTCGCGCTGGGAGGAGTGGCGGGGGCGGCGGGGTATGCGCGGATCGGGTACCGGACGCTGGTGTTTCCGGCGGTGCTCAGCGGGGTGAGCGGGCTGGGGTACGCGACATATAAGCACTGGCAGCGGATGAAGCACCGCGCTGGGAGCGCGGTGCAGTGACCCGTGAGTTCAGACGGACGAGTAACGCTCAACGTTTATCTTTTAACGCTGAACGCTCAATGGACGGAGCTACTCGCGCCAGGTGAACGCGTGGCAGAGGGCGACGCCGGCGGCGTCGGCTTCGTCGAAGGCGAGGGGGCGGCCGTGGCCCAGCATGCTCATGACGGTGCGGGCCATCTGCTCTTTGCTGGCGCGGCCGGCGCCGACGACGGCTTGTTTCACGCGGAGGGGGGCGTATTCGAAAATCGGTTTCTCGTGGAGGGCGGCGGCGGCGATGGCGGCTCCCCGGGCGGCACCGAGGATCTGGGCGGTCTGGAAGTTTTGAACGAAGATGGTCTGTTCGAGGGCGACGTGGCGGATGTCCTGGCCGACGACGAAGGCGGTGACGGCGCGGTGGATCTCGGCGAGGGCGACGGACATGGGCTCGCGGGCGGGGACTTTGACCGTGAGGCAGCGCAGGAGGATGGGCTGGCGGCCGGGGGTGAATTCGATGAGAGCGAGGCCGGTGCCGCGGAGGCTGGGGTCGATGCCGAGGACGCGGCCGGAGAAGGGGGCGCGGGTGAGGGAGAGCGAGGCGGTGGCTTTAAGGGTGAGGTGCTTGAGGGACGCGGTGGCGGTGAGCGTCGCGGTGGAGGCGGCGGTGATTTTGCCGGAGAGTTTGGCGGCCCAGAGCTGGCGGACGTTTTGGCGGGGCATGGTCGGAGAACGGGCGGAAGGGAGGCGAAGAGAGAAGGGTGAAGGGGGAACGGAGGGAGGCGGACAGAGGAGGCGGAAGGAGAGAAGAAGAGACGGAATTTTTTAACCACTGATGGGCACTGAGGGACACTGATGCCGGAGGGGGAGACGGAAACGGAGTTGGGACAGGATGGACAGGATTTACAGGAAGGGGCGCGGGGGCGGAACGGAGGGGGCGTTTAATGCTGAACGTTCGATGAGGCGGATCAGGGGAGGATCATGTGGAGGCCGGAGAGGGCGCTGAGGGTGAGGGCGAGGTTTTCGAAGAGGCGTTGGTTGACGCGGGGGAGGACGGCGCGGCCGGCGAAGGCGCCGAGGAGGACGGCGGGGGCGAGGAGGAGGTTGAAGGTGGCGGAGTCGGTCGTGATGAGGCCGAGGTCGACCATGAAGGGGACTTTGAACCAGTTTAAGATCATGAAGAAGACGGCGGCGGTGCCGACGAATTCCAGTTTGGGGAGGCGCATGGCGAGGAGATAGATGGCCATGAGGGGGCCGGCGGCGTTGGCGATGAGGGTGGTGAAGCCGGCGAGGATGCCCATCGTCGCGGCGAACCAGAGTTCGTGGTCGGGGGCGGAGGGTGGGAGTGCCGGGGAATCGGATACGGCGGGCGCAGAGGACGGTGGCGGGCGTTTTGAGCTGGAGCGGCGGTGGAGGTGGAGGGCGACCATCGCGAGGATGATGGTGCCGACGAGGAGGCGGGCCTGGCGGTCGTCGATGCGGCCCATCGCGAACCAGCCGAGAAGGACGCCGGCGGCGGTGAAGGGGAAAAGTTTCCAGAGGAATTTCCACTGGATGTGGCGGCGGTAGGCACCGACAGCGACGAGGTCACCGACGATGAGGAGCGGGAGGATGAGGCCGGAGACTTGTTTGGTGTGGCCGGGAAAAATCTGTGTGAAGAGAGCGACGGCGAGCAGGCTGAGGCCGCCGATGCCGGTTTTGGAGAAACCGATGATGAGGGCGGCGAGGCCGGCGAGGAGCCATTGCCAGGGGACGAGGGACATTGTTTGCGGAAGGGCTGGGAGGGTCTCGCGAAGGAGGCGAAGGGGGCGAAGGTTTTGGAGGACGATGTTTTGGTGAAGAGGAGGCGGGTGAGGCGGCGGGAGTTTGTAGTTGGGAATTGGCAGTTGGGCGGGAGGAGTGGGGAACGCTTAACTTTTAACGCTCAATCGGGGGAGGCGGGACGGGCTGTGGTTCTAGGAGGGAGCGAAGGAGCCGGTGGTGACGTTGAAGATTTGCCAGGTGCCGAGGCTGGCGTCGGGGAGGGTGGTGCCGGTGGCGATGACCTGGCGATTTTCGCCGAGGGCGGTCCAGAAGCGGCGGCGGCGGGCGGGGTCGAGTTCGCCGAGGACGTCGTCGGCGAGGAGGAGCGGTTGCACGCCGGTGCGGGTGGCGAGGTACTCGACCTCGGCGAGGCGGAGGGCGAGGGCGAGGGAGCGTTGCTGGCCTTCGGAGGCGAAGTCGCGTGCCGGTTTCCCGGATACGGTGAGTTCGCAGTCGTCGCGGTGGGGGCCGGCGAGGGTGGTCTTCATGACGAGGTCGCGGGGGCGATTCTTCGCGAAGAGGGCGGACCAGGCGGGGGCGTCGAGGGGAGCGGTGTCGGGCGAGTAGGTGAGGGCGGCGGGTTCGGCGGAGTCGGCGAGGCGGTTGTAGGTTTCGGCGACGTGGGTGCTGAGGGTGGCGATACCGGCGGCGCGGAGGCTGGTGAGCGAGGCGGCGGCGGTGGCGAGGGGGTGTTCGAAGGCGAGGAGTTCGGAGGCGGAGGCGGTGCGTTTGAGGAGGGCGTTACGGCCGGCGAGGGCGCGGTGGTAGGCTTGAAGGGTGGAGAAGTAAGTGGCGTCGGTCGCGGCGAGGGCGAGGTCGAGCCAGCGGCGGCGGGCGCCGGGGGAGCCGCGGACGAGGAGTTGATCTTGAGAGGAGAAAACGACGGCGGGGAAGTGGCCGAGGTAATCGGCGAGGCGGGGGACGCGTTCGCCGTCGCAGGTGACTTCCTTGCCGCCGGGACGGAGTTTGATGAGGACGCGGGTGTCGCCGCGGCGCTCGTGAGTGAGCTCGCAGGCGATGGCGGCTTCGGGCTGGCCGTGGGCGATGAGGGCGCGGTTGTCGGCGGTGCGGAAGGAGCGAAGGGCGAAGAGAAAGCCGGCGGCTTCGAGGAGGTTGGTTTTTCCCTGGGCGTTGGAGCCGACGAAGAAGTGGCGGTCGCCGGTGAGCGCGAGGTCGGCGAAGGCGACGTTGCGGAAATGCTGGAGGGTGAGGCGGCGCAGGCGCATCAGGGTTTCACCACGTTGGCGGGGGGGATGAGTTCGGTGGCGACTTCGGTGAGGGCGGCGAGGAGGGCGTGCCAGTCGGACTCGGTGGTGTCCCAGCCGGAGCTGATGCGGATGACGCGGCGGGACTCGTCGATGGAGAGGCCGAGGGCGGTGAGGACGTGGGACGGGCCTGCTTTACCGGTGGCGCAGGCGGAGCCGGTGGAGACTTGGAAGCCGCGTTTATCGAGCTTGGCGACCCAGCGGGCGTTTTCGACGTGGGGGAGGAGGAGCGAGATGGTGTTCCAGAGTCGGTCGGCATCCGGGCAGAGGATACGGGAGCCGGTGATGGCGGAGACGATGGCGCGTTCGAAGTGGTTGCGGAGATGGAGGCGGGATTCTTCGAGGAAGACTTTGGTTTGTTCGGCGTCGGCGAGGGCAGCGGCGAGGGCGCAGATGGAGGGGACGTCCTCGGTGCCGGCGCGGTGGGCGTTTTCTTGGGAGCCGCCGGACTGGGCGGAGAAGGACTCGGATTGGTCGGGGAAGACGAGGAGGCCGGTGGCTTTGGGTCCGCCGAATTTATGAGCCGAGGCGATGAGCCAGCCGGTGGCGCCGAGGCCGGAGGCGGGGAGTTTGCCGAGCCATTGAGTGGCGTCGCAGAGGAATGGAATGTGTCGGGCGGCGCAGAGTGCGGCGATCTCGCGCCAGGGCTGGAGGACGCCGGTTTCGTTATTGGCGGCCATGACGGCGAGGGCGGAGGGAGGTGTGTCGGAAGAGAAAAGCGTGGCGAGGGCGTCGAGGCGGATGAGGCCGGCGGGGGTGAGGGGGAGGAAGTCGATGCGGTCGGGGAAGTGGCGGCGGGCGGCTTCGAGGACGGCGGGGTGTTCGGTGGGGTTGAGGGCGATGCGGGCGGCGGGCGGGAGGGTGCGTGCCCAGTGATCGAATACGGTGTGGGCGCCTTCGGTGGCGCCGGAGTTGAAGAGGAGGCGGGCGGGGGGGCAGCCGAGGAACTCGGCGGTGCGTTCGCGGGCGGCGTCGAGGCGGAGGCGGGCACGGGCGCCGTCGCGGGTGGGGCTGGAGGGGTTGTGCCAGGCTTCGTCGGAGAGGCGCAGCCAGGTCTCGCGCGCGATGGGCGCGAGGGGGGCGGTGGCGTTGTGGTCGAAGTAAGGCATCGCACGCGCGGCAGACGCGCGTGAATGACCAGTGACCAATGACCAGTGATCAGTGAAGGAGGAAAATCGGAGATGCCGCCGAGTGTGAATCGTGCGGAATTTTCGCTTCGCGTTGGGGCGGAGGTTCTATTCAACAGGGCTCATCCATGAGTCTTGAAAAATCCCTGGCCGCGACGGTGAGTGTGTTGCAATCGCTGACGACGATCAGCGTGGAGATCGAGCAGGCGAACGAGTTGATCTCGGCGACGTTGAAGGCGGGCGGGAAGCTGCTGATCTGCGGGAACGGCGGGAGCGCGGCGGAGGCGCAGCATTTTTCCACGGAGCTGGTGGGACGGTATTTTAAGAACAGGAAATCGTTGCCGGCGATTTCGCTGACCGCGGACGGGACGTTGATCTCGTGCATCTGCAATGACTATGGGTGGGAGTCGGCTTTTTCGCGGCAGGTGGAAGGGCTGGGCGTCGCGGGGGATCTGGTGATCGTGATCAGCACGAGCGGGAACTCGGCGAACATCCTGGCGGCGCTCAAGGCGGCGCAGGCGATGGGGCTGAAGAGTGTGGCGCTGCTGGGGCGGAGCGGCGGGAAGGCGAAGGGGATGGCGACGGTGGATGTGATCGTACCCGGTGAGTCAGGGCGGGCGGCGCAGGAGGCGCATTTGTTTTTGATCCATCATTTCTGCGACAAGATCGACGCGGAGAATTGAGGAGTCGGGCCGGAGAGAGGCGGCATCAGGCCATGAAGGCAAAGAGCTGCGCGCGGAGTTTTTCCAGGTCGAGGTGCTGACGGGCAAAGGCGGTGGCGGCGTGGGAGGCAGTGAGCCAGTGGCCGGGGGCGTCGTGGAGGCGGGTGAGCGTGGCGAGCACGTCTTCTTGTTGGGCGACGAGGGAGGCGGCGGGGCTGCCGACTTGAAGGAGGAAGTCGTGCGTGGCGGTGCCTTCTGTGTGCGGGGCGATGACGGGGAGGCCGGCGGCGAGGTAATCGGAAATGCGCGCGGGCACGGAGTAGCGCCAGGGTGTGGAGGCTTCGTGGAGGACGGGGAGCAGGGCAACGGATGCGGCGCGGAGCGTCTCGACGAGTTTCTCTTGAGGAACGACGCCGAGCGGGCGGAGGCAGGCGCGCACGGAGGGCGGGATGCCGTCGAGGTCTTTGCCCATGTAAACGAGCTCGGTGTGCGGGTGGGTTTGCTGGAATTGTTTCCAGGCGGGCAGAAAGATGTGTTCGAGAAAACCGGTTTTGCCGGCGTACATGGCGCCGCTAATCAGCACCTGCCAAGGAGCGGGGTTGTCGGCGGGAGGCTGGCGGTCGAGCGGACTGAAGCCTGCGGGGATGGGCCAGATGAGCGTGTCGGCGGTGGTAAAAGGACGGATGAGGTCGTGTAACCGGTTGCTCACGACAACGAGGGACTGGGCGCGGCTGAGCAGCCAGCACAAGTGCGGAGTGGCGGATGGACTGAGCTCATCGTTGTCGAGGAGCAGGTCCATGAGGTGGAGCGTGAAGCGTTTGAGGTTGCCGGTGTCGAGTGCTCGGCGGGCGAATTCGGCGGTGGGCTCGTCGTAAACGACTACGTGGAGGCTGGTGATGGTGTTTTCAGCGACGGCTTTTTGAGTCTGGGCGATCCAGGGAGAACGGCGCAGGAGGCCGGGGAGAACGACTTTTCGCCAGCCACGTTGCACGAAGCGGGCACCTCTTGCCCAAGGCCAGTTCGAGTCACCTCTGGCGTACTCGACGGGAAAGGTGGGTGGGACGGGAAAGCGCCCGGTACGAAAATAAAGCTGGCGCACGTGTGCGGCCTCTTGCGCGTAAATGCGACGAAGCACGACGGAGGTGCCGTCCATTTCTCCCAAGGGAAGATGATAGATGAGTGCGCGCATGGCTGCCGGAAGAATGGGATGGTGTATGAAAAATGCGGGCGGTTCCTGCCAGAGGAATGATTGGTGTTACTTAAACGCGGATACATGCCAGCATTTTGCGGACCTGATAGCGCTCGCTTTTCAAAGCGGGTGCGGGCTGTCATGAGCGCCGACAACCTGAGCCATGATTTCACGCCGACTTAAACGACCGCTTTCCCGCCTGCTTGGGTGGGGGCCCTGGAGTTCACGGTTGATCGGGCCGCCGAAGGCCGGGGTGATGGATGCGCCGGTGAGCGACGCGAAGGCGGGCATCGTGGCTGTGCGCGAGCTGGAGGGGGGCCATGCGCATCCGCCCGCACCGGTGTCGGCCGACTGGGCGTGGATCGAGCCGGAGTTGCTGACGGAGCTGCATCGGACGCTGTGCCCGGAGATCAAGGCGCTGCGGATCGGGCATTTTCGCAATGTGCGCTATTTTCAGCCGACGTTTGCGGTGATCGATGCGAGGGACCGCATCTTGCACGATTTCTCGCAAGGATGGGAAGATGGCGCGCGAGGGGGGAACTACGCGTTTGAAGAAGTGCGTTTGAAGAAGCCGCTGAGGTTAAGCGGGCGGTCGCTGCTGCTGGATGTGCGGACGCACTCGCAGAATTATTTTCACTGGTTGATGGAGGCGCTGCCGCGGGTGGAGCTGGCGCGGGCGGCGGGGTGGCGGGCGGAGGATTTCGATCACGTGCTGGTGTCGGGCGCGCGGAAGCCGTTTCACCGGGAAACGCTGGCGATGGCCGGGATCGATGCGGCGAGAATCGTGGACACGGGGGCGCATCCACATATCGAATGCGAGGAGCTAGTGGCGGTGAGCGATCTGCGGATGTTCGCGTATGACGCGACGATCGCTGCGCTGAGAAAATTTTATGCGGCGGAGATCGCGGCGGGCGCGGGGAAGGCGGGGCGGAGGATTTTCGTGAGCCGGGCGGACGCGACGAGCCGGGTGATTGTGAACGAGGATGAGTTGTTTGCGAAGCTGGAGCCGCTGGGTTTTGCCCGGGTGATTCTTGGGTCGAAGAGTGTGGCGGAGCAGGCGGCGTTGTTCGCGGAGGCCGAGGTCGTGGTGGCGCCACATGGCGCGGCGTTATCGAATCTCGTGTTTTGCCGGAGGGGTGCGCTGGTGGTGGAAATTCATTATCCACGCTACACGCTGGGGCTGTACTGGCAGATCGCACAGCGGCTGGGGCTGCGCTATGGCGCGGTGCGCGGGCGGGTGGTGGCGGGGGCGGAGAGTGGTGATCCGCGGCAGGCGAATATGTCGGTGGATGCGGCGGGTGCGGCGGCGTATGTGGCGGACGTGTTACGCGGGTGACGGGCGGGCGGTAGCAGAACAAGTGGGCATGAAAAACCCCGCGCTTGGATGCGCGGGGTTTTGATTTGGATATGCTGAACGGAGGAAGCGCGCGGGTTAACTAGCGATCAGGCTCTGGCCGGTCATCTCGGCGGGTTTGGGGAGGCCCATGAGGTCGAGGACGGTGGGGGCGATGTCGGCGAGGCGGCCGCCGGAGCGCATCTTGGTTTTTCCCACGGAGTAGCCTTCGCCGATGACGAAGACTTCGACGAGGTTGAGCGTATGCGCGGTGTGGGGACCGTTGGCGACGGGGTCCCACATCTGCTCGGCGTTACCGTGGTCGGCGCAGACGACGGCGCGGCCGCCCATTTGGGAGACAGCGGCGAGGAGTTCGCCGACGCCGGCGTCGGTGGCTTCGACGGCTTTGATGGTGGCGGGGAGAGAGCCGGTGTGGCCGACCATGTCGGGATTGGCGAAGTTGACGACGACGAGGCCGTACTTGCCGGAGAGGATGGCGGCTTTGGAGAGGCTGGTGACCTCGGCGGCGGACATCTCGGGCTGAAGGTCGTAGGTGGCGACCTTCGGACTTGAGGGGCAGGCGCGGTCTTCGCCGGGGAAGGGTGTGCCACGGTAGTTGTTAAAGAAGAAGGTGACGTGCGGGTTCTTCTCGGTCTCGGCGCAGCGGAACTGCGGGATGCCGGCGTCGGCGACGACAGCGCCGAGGATGTTTTTGAGGGACTCGGGCTTGGGCGAGATAACGTTAACCGGGAGACCGGCTTCGTACTCGGTCATCGTGGCGTAGTAGAGATCGAGCTTGGGGCCGCGATCGAAGTCTTTGAACCCGTCGATGACGAAAGCCTTGGTGATCTCGCGGGGGCGGTCGCCGCGATAGTTGTAGAAGAGGACGGCGTCGCCGTTGGCGAAGGTGGCGAGCGGTTTGCCGTCGGCACCGAGTATCCAGGTGGCGGGCACAAACTCGTCGCCCTTTTGCGTCTCGCTGAGCGGCTTGTCGTAATAGGACTGGACGGCGGCGGTGGCGCTGGTGGCGGTGGCGACGGAGCTGCGGCCGGCGAGCATGTCGTAGGCTTTTTGTACGCGTTCCCAGCGGTTGTCGCGGTCCATGGCCCAGAAGCGGCCGCAGACGGTGGCGATTTTGCCGAGGCCGATTTTTGCGGCTTCGGCTTCGATCTGGCGGATGTATTCGAGACCGCCGGTGGGGGCGGTGTCGCGGCCGTCGGTGAAGCTGTGGATGAACACCTGTGCGGGCGTGAGGCCGTCTTCCTTCGCCTGGCGCAGAATGCCGTAGAGGTGCTCCAACATGCCGTGAACGCCGCCGTCGGAGGCGATGCCCATGACGTGGAGTTTGGCACCGGGTTTCGCTTTCACGCGGGCGACGGCGGTTTTCCAGACGGGGTTCTGTGCGAGGCGTTTTTCGGAGAAGAGTTTGTTCAGGCGGACGAGCTCTTGATCGACGATGCGGCCGGCGCCGATGTTTTCGTGACCGACTTCGGAGTTGCCCATCTGGCCGTCGGGTAGGCCGACATCGAGGCCGCTGGCGGAGACGAGCGCGTGCGGGTAAGCGGCGTGGAGTTTGTCGTCGGCGGCTTTCTTCGCGAGGTGGACGGCGTTGAAGGCGTTTTGGTCGGCGTGGGGGTTTTTGCCCCAGCCGTCGCGGATGATGAGAAGAACGGGTTTGCGCGGAGTGCTCATGGTGAAAGTCGGATGTTCACGCATGAAGACGGCGGGGCGGAGGCAAAAGGCAAAACTCAACTGGGGCGGGAGGTGAGGGAGTGCGGCGGGTGATAACGCGCATTAAAATTCCGGAGAATGTGCATTGGCTGATCGGGTTAATCAGCGGCGCGCGGGGGATTTGAGGTGGGCGGGGAGGAATTCGGCGAAGGCTTTGGCGGCGCGGCTGAGCGGGCGGGTGTTGTGGTGGATGAGGGCGATCTGGCGGACGGGCTTTTCCTTGAGGGTTCGGTAGGTCACGCCGTCGAAGCCGTCGGCGCGTAGTGCCATGGCGGGCACGAGGGAGATGCCGAGACCGGCGGCGACGAAGGCGTGGACGGTTTCGATCTGGGCGCTGCGGAAACTCACGTTGGGCGCGAAGCCGCGGGACTGGCAGAACTGGAGGGCCTGACCGCCGAGGCAGTGGCTCTCCTGCATGACGATGAAGGGCTCCTTTTCCAGATCGGCAGCGGAAAGCGTGCGTTTGCGCGTGAGCGGGTGTTCAGAGGGGAGGGCGAGCCAGAGAGGTTCGATGAACAGTTCGCGGCTGATGACACGGCGGCCTTCAGCGGGGGCGCTGATGATGGCGAGATCGAGATCCTTGCTGTCGATGGCACGGCCGAGGTTGGCGGTGGTGTCTTCGTGGATGGATACCTCGATGCCGGGGTGGCGCGCGCCAAAGGCTTTGAGCAGGGCGGGGAGCAGGTAGGGCGCGACGGTGGGCAGCGCGCCGAGCTCGACTTTGCCGCGGACGAGACCGCGGACGTCGCGCATTTTTTCGCGGGCGGCTTCGAGTTCGTCGATGACGCGCTCGGCGTGGTGGAGGAAAAGCTCGCCGGCGGGCGTGATGGCGAACTCGCGTTTGTTTCGCTCGAAGAGTTTTTCGCCGAGTTCGTCTTCCAGCTTCATGATCTGCTGGCTGAGCGAAGGCTGGGCGACGTGGCAGCGTTCGGCGGCGCGGGAGAAATTTTTCGTCTGGGCGACGGCGAGGAAGTAGCGGAGCTGGTGGATTTCCATGATAGCCGTGGACTATGACCGGCATAGGAACGTTATATTTCAAACCTATTAACGGGGCTGGTAGTCTCGGTGGCCATGTCGAACGTCTCTACTCCTGTTTCTCTGCAATCCTTCTCGTCGGCTCCCGTGCTGACCACCGCCTCGGGCATCCCGGTTGCGGATAATCAGAACTCACTGACGGCGGGCCCGCGCGGACCGGTGCTGCTGCAAGATTTTCATCTGCTGGAGAAGCTCGCTCATTTTAACCGCGAGCGCATCCCGGAGCGCGTGGTTCACGCGAAGGGTTCGGCGGCTTACGGCAAACTGACGATCACGCACGACATCACGAAGTACTCGAAGGCGAAGATCTTTTCCAAGATCGGGAACACCAGCGAGGCGTTCCTGCGTTTCTCCACAGTCGCGGGGGAGCGCGGTGCGGCGGACGCGGAGCGTGACGTGCGTGGCTTCGCACTGCGTTTCTATACGGAGGAGGGCAACTGGGACATCGTGGGGAATAACACGCCGGTGTTTTTCATCCGCGATCCGCTGAAGTTTCCGGATTTTATCCACACGCAGAAGCGTGATCCGCAAACGAACCTGAGGAGCAATGTGGCGGCGTGGGATTTCTGGTCGTTGTCGCCGGAGTCGCTGCACCAGGTGACGATTCTCATGAGCGACCGAGGCATCCCGCAAAATCTGCGGCAGATGAATGGCTATGGCTCGCACACGTACTCTTTTGTGAACGCGATCGGCGAGCGGTACTGGGTGAAGCTTCACTTCAAGTCGCTCCAGGGGCACGCGCACTTCACGGATGCGGAGGCGGCGGACGTGGTCGGCAACAATCGAGAATCGTCGCAGGCGGATTTGTTTCATGCGATCGCGGACGGTAATTTCCCGCGCTGGCGTTTCTGCGTGCAGATCATGACGGACGCGCAGGCGAAGGCGTTTCGTTTCAATCCGTTCGACCTGACGAAGGTATGGCCGCATGGCGAGTTTCCGCTGATCGACGTGGGGATACTCGAGCTGAACCGTAATCCGCAGAACTACCACGCCGAGGTGGAGCAGGCGGCTTTCTCACCGGCGAATGTGGTTCCCGGTGTCGGGCACTCGCCGGACAAGGTGCTGCAGTCGCGCATATTTTCCTACGCGGACGCACACCGCTACCGGATCGGGGCGAATTACCAGCAACTGGCGGTCAACGCTCCGCGGTGCCCGGTTTTCAACTACCAACGCGATGGAGCGATGCGTGTGGATTTCAGCAAGGATGTGTCGCCGAACTATGAGCCGAACTCTTTCGGCGGGCCCAAGGAGTGTCCGGCGTTCGCGGAACCTCCGCTGCCGCTCGAAGGCGCGGCGGATCGCTACAATCATCGCGAGGGCAACGACGACTACACGCAGCCGGGAAATCTATTCCGCCTGCTTGCGCCGGACGCGAAGCAGCGGCTGGTGGAAAACATCGGTCGTCACATGACGGGCGTGCCGCGCGAGATCCAGTTGCGCGCGGTCTGCCATTTTTTCCGCGCCGATCCTGCCTACGGAATGGGCGTCGCGAAGGCGCTGGGCCTGGACATCGGCGAGTTTTTGGCGAAAGCGGCGGGACACGCGGCACGCGGTTGATTTTTCAACGAGCTGAACCGGCGCAGACGGAGCAGGGCCCTCCAACTGGTCAGTTTTTACACCCAAACTCTGATTTTATTCCCTTCATTTTATGAGCCACTCGTCATCGATCCACTCCCTCCACGCCGATTCGCCTGAAGCGGGTCTGCAACTCGCGCGCCGTCTCGCAGAGCGCCAGCTCGCGCAAAATCCCGAGACGCCCACGCTCGTCGATATGGCGGCGCATCTGCGCGCGTCGTCGGCACCGCACGTCACTGAACTGGCGGCGCAGTTATTCGCCACAGTGTCGGCGGCGAATGGACACTGGCGGCGCTGAGAGCGACCGCGTTTCCCTCTGTTATTAGTCATGAACACAGCACATGCCACGACAGCTAATCCAGCGCTCACGTCTGACGAATTACGCGCGGGCTCAGCGCTGTGGCTGATGTTTGGCGGTTGAGCCTGACAACTGGCCCGGCGCAGGCGTTTGACAGCACCGGGCGATTTAAGCCAACTCCCACGCGATGCCCAAACGCGCCGTCCTCCTCGTCAACCTTGGTTCGCCTGACTCCACGTCGGTCCCCGATGTGCGCCGTTATCTGCGCGAGTTTCTCGGCGACGAACGTGTGCTCGATCTTCCAGCCGCCGCGCGCTGGCTGCTGCTCGAAGGCATCATCCTGCGCACACGTCCGAAGAAGTCGGCGCACGCCTATTCGGAGATCTGGCGGCCCGAGGGGTCGCCGCTGATCATCACGTCGAAGTCGGTGCAGAAAAAGCTGGCTGCGAAGCTTGGCGACGACACGCCGGTGTATCTGGCTATGCGGTACGGCAACCCGTCGGTCGCGTCGGTTATCGCGCAGATCGCGGCGGACGGCATCGAGGAGATCCTGTTGTTTCCGCAATACCCGCACTACGCGATGTCGTCGTGGGAGACGGTGGTGGTGAAAGTCTTCGAAGAGGCGGCGAAGCTCGCGCCGAAGCTGACGATCACGACGGTGCAGCCGTTTTACGCGGACAAGGATTACATCGAGGCGCTCTACGAAGTGTCGCAGCCGTACTTCGCACAGGCACACGATCACGTGCTTTTTAGTTATCACGGCATCCCGGAGCGGCATTTGCGCAAAGCGGATTCGTCGAAGGCGCATTGTCTGACGGTCAAGGATTGCTGCGCGACGTGTTCGACGGCTCATGCCACGTGTTATCGCGCGCAGGTGCTGGCGACCACGCGGGCTCTGGTGAAGCGGGCGGGCATCGCTGAGGATAAATACTCGGTGTCGTTTCAATCGCGCCTGGCCGGCGAGCCCTGGCTCACGCCCTACACGGACTTCGAGCTGGTGCGCCTGCCGAAGGAGGCGGGGAAGAAAAACCTGTTAATTCTGTGTCCGGCGTTCGTGTCGGACTGCCTGGAGACGATCGAAGAAATTTCGGGTGAGGGAAAAGAGATTTTCATGGGTGCAGGCGGAGCGGTGTTTCAGCAGATCCCGTGTTTGAACGATCAGGCTCCGTACATCGATTTCGTGCATGGGCGGGTGCAGCGCTGGCTCGTAGGGGAAACACCCGAGGCGACGCGCGCGAAGGCGTTTTTAGACGCTTGAACTTTTTCCGCCTCACGGTGTCGTTCTGATACTTATTAGCGCGCGGAAAATGAATAACCAAAGTCGAAAAGCGGGAGTCAACCACGGCTCGCCCTCAGGTCTCGGGACCGGGTGGATCAACCGGGTTTGCCCACACGTGCGGGTGGATGCAGCGTGGTGCCCGCCGTGAGCGAACTTTTCACCACTCCGCCGACGCGGTCAGCTGAGCCGAGCAGGCACCTGCAAAGCCCGGCTTTGTTCACGCTCGATGCGTCGGGAGTGATCGTGAGTGCGAGCGCGGGCGCGGAAAATTTCTGGCAGGCGGAGGCTGCTCAACTGGCGGGCCGGGCGTTCGTGGATCTGTTTCGCTTCGAGGTGGGCAATGCGCCGGACGCGGCGAGGCATTCGCTGCAATGGGAGTTGTTTTTAGCGACGGCGCTGAACCGGGCGATCACGTGTGCCGCGCGGCTGGCCGACTCGTCGTCGTGCGATGTGGTTGTTCGCGTGGAGGAGAACCGTGGCGAGGCGGGCGGTTATTTCGCGTGGGTCGATGATCCGGGGCGGCGCCGCGAAGCGATCCCGCCCATGCTGGTGGATTCAGGGCTCGCTCTGCTCGCGGACCAGGGTTCGGTGGGGTTTTTCGATCTCAATTTCAAGGCGGGCCAGATTTATTATTCGCCCGCATGGAAGCGTCTGCTCGGCTACACGGACACGGAGCTGGTCAACACGTACGACAGCTGGCTGCGGCTGTTGCATCCGGAAGATTCCGCCGCAGCGCCGGATCGGGTGGCGAACCGACGTGCCGATGGCATCCGCAGTTTTTCCGTCGAGGTGCGCATGAAGCATCGGCGCGGCCACTACGTGTGGGTGAACTGCCTGGGCGCGCAGGTTTTCGGCCTGTCGGGAAGGCTGGAGCGCGTGACGGGGCTCCAGATCGACATTTCGGAGCGCAAGGAGCACGAGGATCAGACCTATGCGAACGAGGATCGTTTTCACCGTCTGACGGATGGTGGCTGCATGGCCGCATTCGACCTGGACTTCACGACGCACCGGCACTGGTTCTCGCCTGCGTGGCGGCAACTGGCGGGCGGATTTGGAACAGATGGGGAGGATGGGCTGGCGTCGTTTCTCGCGGCGTTGCCACCCGCCGAAGCATCGCGTGGCGCGAAGGCATTTTTCCTGAATCCGGCCCCCGGCAAAGACGCGTACGCCGACGTCGTGCGCCTGCGTGGTGCGGATAGCCGGGCGGTCCCGGCGTTGATCAGCGCGCACCGCCAGCTTTCGCGCACGGGCGAGTTGCTGCGCGTGGTCGGCTTTTGTTGCGCGCTTCCGGGCAGCCTCGATGCCTTATCCGATAACCCGATACCGCCGTCGCTGATCGGCGACGCGCTCGATGCGCTCAGCGAAGGGCTGATCATCGCGGACCAGCGAGGGAAAGTGGTTTACCTGAATGCCAACGCCCAGCGCCTCACCGGCCAGCCGCTGGAGACGGCGCGCTCGCGGCATGTGAGCGAAGTATTTGCCCTCGTGAATCGTGAGAATGGACAGCCCGCGCCGGACGCGCTCGACGGGGCGCTCACGGGAGCGGTGCATCCGCCGCTGTGCATCGATCATGCGCTGATCTCGACGACGGCGGATGCGGCGCGACCTATTGTCTGGTCGATCCGACAGGTGTGGACGCCCGAAGGCGGTATCGCAGGGCTGGTTCTCGTGTTCCGAGATCCGGAGGAGATGACGCTCACGCCCGAAGAGCTGCTTAAAACCAACCGCCTCGAAACGCTCGGCGTCGTTGCGGGCGGACTGGCGCATGATTTCAACAACCTGCTCACGACGATTCTCGGCGGCATTTCGCACGCGAAAGACAATCACGACTCGACGTTCCTGCCCGATAGCGAGCGCGCTTGCATGGCGGCCAAGGCGCTGACCAAGCAGCTGCTCGCGGTCGCCAAAGGCGGCTCGGCGTCGTCAGCGCGGCAGACGATCTCTCCGGTGGAGATTTTGCGCGATGCTGTGCGGCTGGCCCACGCCGGAGCCAATGCGGAGATCCGTATCGAGGCCGAGGAGACGCTGCCATTGTTGTCGGTTGATCGGGGGCAGATGCTCCAGGTTTTTCAGAATCTGATCATCAACGCGCTTCAGGCGTTGCCGCTGCATGGCGGGCGCATCCTGCTGCGCGCAGGCGCGGTCACGATGATCGAGGACGCGGAGCTGGCGCTTCCCGCCGGCGAGTACATCGAGTTTTCCGTGAGCGACAACGGCTCGGGCATCCCGGCCGAGGTGCTGGAGCGGATCTTCGAGCCGTTCTTCACGACGAAAAAAAATGGCACCGGCCTCGGCCTGCCCACCGTCCGCAACATCGTGCTGCGCCATGGCGGCGAAGTCCGCGTCCACTCGGCGCAGGACGAAGGAACGCAGTTCATCATTCTCCTCCCGCAGGCTCCGAAGGCCGTGGAGGTCGTGGAGACGCGGCACACGCCGGCGCTGCGTTTTGGCACCGGCCGCATCTTGCTCATGGATGACGACGCGGACATCTGCCGCCTCGCGGGGGGGATGCTCGGGAGTCTCGACTACAAGTACGACACTGCGCGCAACGGCGAGGAGGCCATCGCGCTCTACAAACGTTATCTGAATATAGGGCGCCCGTACGATGCGATCATTCTGGATCTCACCGTCGTCGGCGGCATGGGCGGCGAGGAAACGTTTCGCGAGTTGCACGCGCTCGATCCCGACCTCTGTGCGATCGCCTGCACCGGCTATGACAGCGAAGAGATGGCGGCCGAACTTCTGGCGCAGGGGTTTCGCGGTTATCTCTCGAAGCCGTTTCGCGTGGCCGATCTGGGCAAGTCGCTGAAGAAGGCGCTCGCGGCACGTTCGGCCACGGCTTGAGCGCTGCTGGCGCGGAGGCGATAGGGGAATCTCGCCGCCCGAGCCCACGGCACGCGGGTAATATGTCTCAATAGGCCGGGAACCAAAATCATGTCGGCTCGTGCGATTCGTCGTTAGCATCGCAGACAGCTGATTTTCGCGCGCCCGACCCGGCGTGATCCTGCTTTTGTTACCCCGTACCCGCCTGCTCCTATGACCACTGCCCGCATTCTCGCCACCACCGGCTTCGCTCTGGCGACCGCCGTGCTCGTTCACTCCGCGACTCCCATTGCTCCCGTGCCGCAGCAGGCGGCGATGCGCATCGCCACGGTGCAGGTTCGCGTGGCACCCGATCATCGCGACTGGACCTACGTCGCGGGCGAGTCCGCGAAGTTTCGCGTCACGGTCACGGCGGACAACACGCCGGTCGATAATGTCACGGTGAGTTACACGGTCGGGCCCGAGTTGCAGCCTGTGCCGACGCAAACGTCGGCCGTGCCACTGGACGGTCTGGTGATCGACGCGGGGACGATGAAGCAGCCCGGATTTTTGCGCTGCTCCGTTTCCACAGAGATCGCAGGCAAGACGTACAAAGGCGCGGCGACGGCGGCGTTTTCGCCGGAGAAAATCCAGCCGACGCAGACGGAGCCGGAGGATTTCGATGCGTTTTGGGCGAAGGGGAAAGATGAACTCTCGAAGATCCCGCTCGATGCGCGCATGACGCTCCTGCCCGAGCAGAGCAGCGGCGCGGTGAATGTTTATCACGTCAGCTTCCGCACGATCGGCGAAGCGTGGACCGCGCCCGCGCGCGTTTACGGTATTCTCTGCGAGCCGAAGAAACCAGGGAAATATCCAGCGGTGCTCAAAGTCCCGGGCGCGGGTGTGCGGCCTTATGCCGGCGACAAGGATCTGGCGGCGCGTGGGGCGATCGTGCTCGAGATCGGCATTCACGGCATCCCTGTGAATCTCGGTCAGGAAGTGTACGACCAGCTTCTCGCGAGTGCGCTCAATGGCTACTGGTTCAACGGCCTCGATGATCGCGAGCGTTTCTATTATCACCGCGTGAATCTGAGCTGCATCCGCTCGAACGATTTTCTCGCCTCGCGAGAGATGTGGAATGGCAAAGACCTCCTCGTGATGGGCGCGAGCCAGGGGGGCTATCTCAGCATCGCGACGGCCGCGCTCGATCCGCGCGTGACGGGGATCGCGGTGACGCATCCGGCTTTCTGCGACGTGTCCGGTCCGTTGCACGGACGCGCGGGCGGGTGGCCGCATCCGTTCCGTTCCTGGGGCGGAGAAAAGCCAGCGATGGCGACGCCCGAGAAGATCGAGACGACGCGGTACTACGATGCGGTGAACTTCGCGCGCCGGGTGAAGGTGCCGGGATTCTACAACTGGGGCTACAACGACGACGTCTGCACGCCGACATCGATCTATGCCGCGTACAATCTCATCACCGCGCCCAAGACGCTCGGCCTCACGCTGCAACTCGCGCACGATTACACGCCCGAGCAGTGGGAGGCGATCAACACGTGGGTCGTGAACTTCCTCGGACTCGCAAAATGATCCCACGCCGCGCTCTACTGAATCGCGTGGCGTAGATTTCGCTCTTCACGACCGGTCTTTGATTTTTCCAGCCATGCCATTCCCGAAAAACTTTACCTGGGGCGCCGCCGCCGCCGCTTATCAAATCGAAGGTGCCGCCGCCGAGGATGGCCGCGGGCCGTCCGTGTGGGACGTGTTCTCGCACCAGCCGGGAAAAGTCTTCGAGGGGCACAACGGTGACGTCGCGTGCGATCACTATCACCGCTGGCGCGAGGATGTCGGGCTAATGAAGCAGCTTGGGCTACAAGCGTACCGGATGTCGGTCGCATGGCCGCGCATCCAGCCACTGGGCACGGGCAAACCGAACGCCAAGGGCCTGGCGTTCTACGACAAGCTGATCGACGGCCTGCTCGAAGCGGGGGTGACGCCTTGGGTGACGTTGTTTCACTGGGATCTGCCTCAGGCGTTGCAGGAGCGCGGGGGATTCGTGAATCGCGACATCGTCGAGTGGTTTGGCGACTACGCGGAGATCGTCGCGGCGAAGCTCGGCGATCGCGTGAAGCACTGGATGACGTTTAACGAGCCACCGGTGATCATGGGGCTGGGTTATCACGAAGGGCTTTTCGCGCCGGGATTGAAACTGTCGTTTGGCGAGTGCCTGAAAGGTGCGCATCACCTGCTAATGGCGCATGGGCGCGGCGTGCAGGCGCTGCGGGCGGGTTGCGCGGGCAAGGTGAAAATTTCCATCGCGCACACCGGGCGCGAACGCATCCCGGCGACGGATGCGAAGCGCGATATCGAGGCGGCACGGGCGGATTATTTTTCCAGCACCGAGCGCGGCATGTGGAATCTCGCGTGGTGGATGGACCCGATCATGACGGGGAAATATCCCGCCGATGGATTGAAGGCTTTCGAGAAAGATCTGCCCGCGATCACGGCGTCGGACATGAAGCTGATTTCGCAGAAGGTCGATTTCCTAGCGTACAATTGTTACTCGGGCTGGCAGGTCCGCGCTGACGCGAAGGGGAAGCCGGAAAAACTTCCGGGCGGGTGGGGCATCGGCAATGCGCGCGGCACGCTGCCGTGGCTCAACATCGCACCGATGGCGCCTTACTGGGCGGCGCGGTTTCAGACGGAGCGTTACGGGCTGCCGCTGGTGTTTTCGGAGAACGGCCTTTGCAACACGGACTTCGTGCATCTCGACGGCGCGGTCCACGATCCGCAGCGCATCGATTTCATGGCGCGTTATCTGGGTGGAATTAAGAAAGCCATCGATGACGGCGTGCCGGTGGACGGGTATTTTTATTGGTCGATCCTCGACAACTTCGAGTGGATGGAAGGTTACAAGGACCGCTTCGGTCTAGTCCACGTGGACTACCAGACGCAGAAGCGTACGCCGAAGGATTCGTTTGCTTGGTATCGCGACGTGATACGCACCAACGGCGCCGGGCTCGGGGCGATTTGAGCGCTTTCGGAGCGTCCGGCTCAGGCGGATAGAAACCCTGTCTTCGCATTTGACGGAGGCGGGGCGCGACCTACCGTCTTCCGCTTGATCCTCTGCAGTGTTCGAGGTGCTTTCAATAACTGCTCTTTGCCTTAGATTTATTACGGGAGCTGAGCCCGCCGTGGAAGATGCTAGGCCGTAAATCGGAAAGCAGACGCTGCGGGGGAGGCGCCCACCTTAACCTAAAAAGGACTAGAGCCTTTGGGCGCACGGCACAGGCGGAGGATCAACTTTTTCTTTTCGACCGTCTTTCCCAGACGGTTTCCATCATCCGCACCGCTTCATGAGTCCCACCGTTTATTACATCCTCCACGTCTTCTCGTTGCTGGTCCTGACCGGCTACACGTTTTACGCGTTTGCCGCGCCGGCGGAGACCCGCAAAAAAATCCTGATGATCACGGGCATCGCGAGTCTCGTGATGCTGGTGAGCGGGTTTGGGCTCATTTCGAAAGTGTACGCCAATCACTTCAGCGGCTGGATGATCGTGAAGATGGTGTGCTGGCTCGGCCTCTCCGCGCTGGCGGGCATCGGCTACCGCCGCCGCGAAAAGGCCAAGGTGTTTGCCTCGGTCGCGATCGCGCTGGTCGCCGTCGCGGTGTACATGGTTTACGCGAAACCGTTTTGATCGAGGCTATGGAAACGTCCTCGTCTCCGATCTGCGGTCTGTGGATCGATGACGAGGGATTGGCGCACGTCTCGGTCGCGAAGGCCGACGGCTCACGCGAGGAACGCGTAGAAACGCTGCGGCCGTTCACGTGGTTTTCCGAACCGCCTGCCGATGTGTCGGTGGCGGGAGTCGAGACGGAGCAGCTGAAAGGCGAGGGCGTTTACAGCCATCTCGCTCACGCGGAAACGCTGGCGGCGCACGAGAACTTTTATGCGCTGCTCAAGACGGCCGGTGTGTCGGCGGACACGATCAGGCCGCTGGAAAACGCGTTTTTACTTCAGCGGCGTGAGCGGCTTTTCCGCGAGTTGAGTTTCGCGCAGGTCCGGCGCTGCCAGTTCGACATCGAAACGGGCTCCAGCGAGGAAGGCCGGTTTAGCGATGCGAGCAAAGCGGGCGACCGTGTGCTGGCGATCGGGCTGCAATTCGGCGCGCGCCAGCGGCTGCTCGTGCTCGAAGCGATGACCGATGAGGCGGAGAAAAAGCTGTTGCTGGAGTTCAATGCCGTGCTGCTGGCTGAAGATCCGGACGTCATCGAGGGGCACAATCTGTTCAAGTTCGACTTCGACTATCTGCGGCAGCGGGCAAAGCGGCTCAAGGTGGCGTGCGCGTGGGGGCGTTTTGGGCAGAAGGCGACGTTTCGCAACAGCCGCTTGAAAGTCGCGGAGCGCTGGGTGGATTTCCCGCGTTGCGATCTGCCGGGGCGGACCGTGATCGACACGTATCTGCTCGTGCAGATGTACGACATCACGACGCGTGAGATGACGTCGTACGGGCTGAAAGACGTGGCGGTTTATTTCGGGATCACGAGCGAGGACGCGGCGGAGAGTGGTGGGCGCACGTATCTCGCGGGCGACAAGATCCACGCGGCGTTCCAACAGGATCGGGAAGCGTTTCTGGCTTATCTGGCGGACGATTTGCGGGAGACGAAAGGGATAGCGGATCTGCTGCTGCCGACGTATTTCGAGCAGACGAAGACGTTTCCTATCCTGCTTCAGGACGCGACGCTTCGCGGCACGACGGCCAAGATCGACCTGCTGTTTTTGGAGGAGTATTACCATGCGCGGCAGGCGTGTCCGTCACCGGCGGAGGTCGCGCCGTTCGAGGGCGGGTACACGCGGAGTTTCAAGGAGGGCGTCTTCAAGCACGTGCTGCACTTCGACGTGGCGTCGCTCTACCCGAGCCTGTTGCTCCAGATCGCGCGCAATCCGCGCAACGATTCGCTGGGCGTGTTTATCCCGCTTCTGAGCCGGTTGAGGGAGTACCGGTTGAAGTTTAAGCAGCTGGCCCGCACGGCGGAGACCGAGGAGTTGCGCGCGGAGTACCAGGCGCGTCAGACCAATTTCAAAATCCTGATCAACTCGTTCTACGGCTATCTCGGTTTCGCGAATGCGCGTTTCGGCGACGGTGAACTCGCCGCCGAAGTGACGAGACGCGGGCGGGAGCTGTTGCAGGCGTTGATCGACGAGTTCGCCCGTCACGGATGCACGATCCTGGAAGCGGATACGGACGGCATTTATCTGTCGTCGGAGGAATTTTTCGACCGGCCGGAGGAATTGCTGGCAAAGGTGGAGGCGGTGCTGCCGAAGGGAATCGAGCTGGAATACGACGGGCGGTACACGGCGATGTTTTGCTACAAGGCGAAGAACTACGCGCTCTATGATGGCACCAAGCTCACGATCCGCGGTTCGGCGCTGCGCTCGCGTGGTATCGAGCCGTACTTGAAGAAGATCAGCGACCGGTTGATCCGGTTTCTGGTCGGGGCGGAGACAGAATCGCCGCTCGTGCTGGTGGAAGATTTTCGACGTCGCATCGCGGAGCGCTCGGCGTCGGTGGCAGAACTGGCGAAGTCGGAAGTGCTCAGTTCAAATCCCGATGCGTATGAGCGTGCCATGAACGAAGGTGGTAAACCGCGTCGGGCCTCCGCTGAAGCCGCGCTGCAACTCACGCCGCGTCCGCGCATGGGCGAGCGCGTGGCCTACTACATCACGGCGAAGGCCAAGGGGAAAACCAGCGACTGGCAGCGGGCGAAACCGGTGGCGTTATACGATGCTGCGAATGCGCCGTACGACCCGCAGTACTACCTCGATAAACTGGATGACTGGATCGAGCGGTATGGCGTTTTCCTGGGCGTTAGCGCGCCGAAGGAGCAAGGCGAGTTTTCGCTGGAGTGAAACGGGCGGAATCGCGGTGTTAAGCCGCGCCTACAGCTTCGCACGGATGTCAGAGCGCCTGCTCGGTGACGGCGTCGAAGAGGTGCGCTTTGCTCACGTCGAAGCACACTTTGACTGATTGATTCGCTTCATAGTGAGCGGTGGGGAGCACGCGGGCGATGAAGGCGGTCGCGCCGGTGTGAAGATAAAGATAGGTCTCGGAGCCCATGGGTTCGGAGACCTCGACTTTGACCTCGGCGGTGGCGGCCGGATTCACGGTGGTGGCGGTAAGCGCGTCGTCGACATTTTCGGGGCGGATGCCGAGGACGACGGGTTTTTCGATGTGAGCGGCGGCTTTGGCCGCGAGGCGCTGATCCAGGGCGATGGAGACAGCGGACGAGGGCGCGGCGGGGTTTTCTTCGATGAAGACGAGTTTGTCGCCCGCGCGGCGGATAGTGCCTTTGAAGAGGTTCATCTGCGGGCTGCCGATGAAGCCGGCGACGAAGAGATTTTTGGGGTGGTTGTAGAGCTCAAGAGGCTCGGCGACCTGCATGATATTACCGTCTTTCATGACACAGATGCGGTCGCCCATGGTCATGGCCTCGGTCTGGTCGTGGGTGACGTAAATCATCGTGGCTCCGAGGCGGGCGTGGAGTTTCGAGATCTCGGTGCGGGTGGAGACGCGCATCTTGGCGTCGAGGTTGGAGAGGGGCTCGTCGAAGAGAAAAACCTTGGGCTTGCGAACGATGGCGCGACCCACGGCGACGCGCTGGCGCTGGCCGCCGGAGAGGGCCTTGGGCTTGCGGTCGAGGTAGGCGTCGAGGCCGAGCATGGCGGAGGCTTCGCGGACGCGGGCGTCGATTTCGGCTTTGGGGAATTTCCGGAGCTTCAGGCCGAAGGCCATGTTTTCGTACACGCTCATGTGGGGGTAGAGCGCGTAGTTTTGGAAAACCATGGCGATGTCGCGGTCGCGGGGAAGGACGTCATTCACGATCTTGCCGTCGATGGAGATGGTGCCGCCGGAGATCTCTTCGAGGCCGGCGATCATGCGCAGGGTGGTGGACTTTCCGCAGCCGGAAGGGCCGACCAGCACCATGAATTCGCGATCCTCGATGGTGAGGTTGATGCTATTTACCGCAGTAACGCCGGGGCCGTTCTTTTCGGGGTAGGTTTTGACGAGGGTCTCGATGGTGACTTTGGCCATGAGTGGGGCGCGGCGCGGGTTGCGGGGAAGGGGACGGCGAAAAATCCGGCGCGTATCCAGTCTAGTCAACCGTGGAGATACTGCAAAAATCGTGTTGCCCCACGCGGGCGCACGGGCATTTGTGTAATGTCTTCACCAAGACACGTAACCCAACGGTCGAGAGAAAAATCAACCAGCCATGGCTAAGAAAAAAACCAACGCCCCTGCCCCCCTCACGTTTGATCTGCCGGTCTCCCTGATCGGAAAACTCGGTTCGAACCAGAAAAAACTTGGTCTGAAATCCGCCAGCGAAGTCGTTCGTCTGGCCATCTCTGAATTCAACTTCGAGAAGTACGAGGCCTCCGCCGAAGAGCACCGCCAGATTTCGGTACGTCTGCCTGCCGACATCAAAACCAAGCTCACCAAGGTCGCCAAAAAGAAGAGCGTCAGCGTCGGCGAACTCCTCCGCGTCGCCATCGACTCGCTGGAAGCCAAGAAGGTCGCCAAGAAAAAGTAATCTCTCCCGGGGTTACCTACGCGAGCCGGAGCCGCTCGCTGGCAGCCAGTCTGCCAAACCGGCTCACACTTTTCGCAAGCGCGCCCGCACACGGCGCGCTTGCCCTTTTTAGGGCGCGGACTTTTAGTCGGCGCCCTTTTGCATGAGCACCTCTCCACGGCCTCTCTCGTCCTGGGCACAGAATATCTCTCCTTCGCCAACCCTCGCGGTTGATGCGAAGGCTAAAGCACTCCTCGCCGCTGGCGAGGACGTTTTGAATTTTGCCGCCGGTGAACCCGATTTCGACACGCCTGAGCACATCAAGGAGGCGTGCATCGCCGCTTTGAAGAGCGGCAAAACCAAGTACGCGCCCACGCCCGGCATCGAGCCGCTGCGCCAGGCCGTCGCCGAGCGCTACGCCGCCGAGTACGGTTTGAAGGTCGCATCCTCGCAGGTCGTGGTTTCCCCGGGTGGGAAGTTTTCCTGCTACCTCGCGATCATGGCAACGTGTTCGCCCGGCGATGAAGTGATCATTCCCGCACCGTACTGGGTGAGCTATCCCGAGATGGTGAAGCTCGCGGGTGCGACGCCGAAGGTCGTCCTTGCCGACGACACGACCGGCTTCCTCCTCACACCTGCGATGCTCGAAGCCGCGATCACGCCGAAGACGAAACTCGTCGTGCTCAACTCGCCGTCGAATCCCTCCGGGGCCGTTTATTCGCGCGCGCAGCTCGAGGCGCTCGTGGCCGTCGCGGTGAAGCACAATCTCTACATCCTCTCTGACGAGATGTATGAGCATCTCGTGTACGACGGTGCCACGCCGACCTGCGTCGCCGCGTTGTCGAAGGAAGCCGAAGCGCGCACCATCATCGTCGCTGGTTTCTCGAAGACCTACGCGATGACCGGCTGGCGTCTCGGCACGCTCGTCGCGCCCGCGCCCATCGCCAAGGCCTGCGCGGAAATCCAGAGCCAGCAATCGAGCAACGCCACGACCTTTGCCCAGTACGGCGCGCTCGCCGCACTCAAGGAAAAGGAAAAGACAGCGGCCGCGCTCAAGGAAATGATGACGGCCTTCGACCGTCGCCGGAAGTTTCTCCACGCCGAGCTCATCAAGATCCCGGGTGTCACCTGCGTGCTTTCGCAGGGCGCGTTTTATCTTTTCCCGAACATCTCCAGCTTCGGTCTGAAGGATCAGGAGTTCTGCGCGAAGTTGCTGGAGCAGGAAAAAGTCGCCGCCGTGTTCGGCAGCGCGTTCGGCGCGGAAGGTTATTTGCGCCTCAGCTACGCGACGAGCGACGAGATCCTGGCCAAGGGCGTGGCCCGGCTCGCGAAGTTCTGTGCTTCGCTGAAGAAGTAACGAGCAGACGACGTCAGTCCGGCGTTTTTATTTCAGCCGCGGTGACCCCATGTTCATCGCGGCTTTTTTGTGTCCATATACGCCGATCAGAGGCGGGCGGGCCGCGTTGAGCTACTTTTTTTCGGGTGGAGGCGGTGGCAGCGTGGCGTGATCCGGGGCGACGAGGGCGAGGTTGGGCGTGATGTCGGCGTCGAGGCGTTTGCCCGACCAGCGGATGGCACCGAGCACCATAGACTGAAACTGCGGGTTGTCCCAAACGTCTTCTCGGTGACCGAGCGCGTTAAAGACGACGCGGCCGTTTCCGTGTGCGCGCGCCCATGCGATGGGAAACGGTGGACGCTGGTAGTCGGAGCCGGTCATGCCGTTTGTCTCCAGCAGGAGCAGGGCGTGGAGGTCGGGGGCGAATTCTTTTAACGAATACCACTCTTCGTGCAGGTGGAGTTCGTCGCCGAGCGATTCCATGCCGGGGAATTTAGGCGAGAGCACGCGCGCCCGGGCCATTTGCTGCGGGCCGTGGCGGATGAATTCGCCGCCGAGCATTTTGATGAAGGGATCGGAGGCGTCGCCGTGATGTCGGAATCGCGCGAGGCGGTCGGTGGACGGGACGCCGGCTTTTTCGCTGGTGTGAAACGTGTCGCTGCAACTGTGCAGGCCAACGAAACCTTTACCGCCGGAGACTGCGTCGAGCAGCGCCTGTTTTCCGTCTGCGGTCATTGCGGGCTGTGCGTCGGTGCCAACGCTGAGGAGATCGCCGCTCGTGTAGAAGAGCAGCACGTCGAAATTCGCCAGATAGTCGAACGTGAAGAGACTGCCGTCTTTGGTGAAGGTGAAGGCGAGGTCGTGCTCTGCGCCGAGTTTGGTGAGAATCTTCTCCGAGTAACTCGGCTGGCCATCGGTGCGTTTCACCACGCTGTGTTCGAAGCCGGAGGACTTCGTGAAATAGAGAACGCGTAGTGGCGCGGCGTTGATCGATAAGGTGAGTCCGAGCCAGAGCAGGCTGGCGGCAATCCGCGCGGGGTAAGGCGACATGAGGGCGACGATTCGAGCGATGCACGCCGCAGGCAACGATGCGCTGATGCTGACAGTCTCTTTGCGCGAAGGAGCAGCGGGGGTTCTTGCGCCCTGCGTTTAATCGCCTGAAATTTTTGCCATGCCTTTGGAGCTTATCGCCGACGATGTCTGGACCGATCACGAGCCCATGCGTTTCGCGGGACTGCCGCTTGGCCGCCGTGTGACGGCGATCCGCACGCAGGCCGATGAAGTCGTGGTTTTTTCTCCACTGAGCTGGTCGCACGCTCGCCAGGCAGAGTTGGAGGCGTTGGGCAAAGTCTCGCTCATGGTGGTTCCGAGCCGCTGGCACGACCGCTACTTTGATCAATACATGGATAAATTGCCGGGCTGTCGCTTTGCGGGATCAGCGGGAGTGCGGGCTAATCACGAGTCGTGGAATCTGGTGCCGTTGGAGTCCTGTGCGGAAACGCTGCGCGAGTTCGAGTGGTACACGTTGCCGGGGATGCCGAGCGTGGAGGAGACGGTTTTCTTTCACCGTCCCTCGCGCACGCTGGTGCTGGCGGATGTGCTGTTTAACCTCGGTCTCGGAGAGACAATGACAACGCGGCTGCTCTTCCGGCTGGCGGGAATCGGGCCCAGCCCCGGGCCGTCGCGGCTGGAGAAATTTCTTATCCGTGACCGGCGAGCCTTCGCGGAGGGCTGGCGGCGCGTGCTGGCCTGGGATGTGGCGCGGATCGCGGTCGGGCACGGGCAGGTGATCGACCGCGAGGCGAAACGGGTGTTGCGCGAAGCGTACGCGTACTTGCTCTAACAGCCGCCAACGCGCCGGAAGTTGCTTCGGGTTGGGCTACTCACGCGGAGCACGCATCTCGCGGCCGTTTTGTTTTAGCGTGAGTGAGGTGGCGGGGCCGCCGTCGGCGGGCAGTTCAAAGACAATATCGGCGGCGACGCGGCGTGAGAAAAATATTTCCGGCGCGGCTGCGAAGAGGCGGTCGGCCGGCTGGCCGGTCGGTGTGAGCACGAGCGCGAGATTCTGGCGCTCGAAAGTCAGCGCGAATTGCGGGCTGATGCGGAAGGTGCCGGTGCAGCGGTCGAGTTGCGCTTCGGTGAGAGCGACCTCGGCGCGATCCCGGTTGGGCATCGGGCGCTCGGCGATGCCGGCGGCGCGGCGGAAAAGACTTTCCGCTAGACCGCTGCCGACGGGATTGGAGCGATTGGCCAGTAGAAGCGACGCGGTGCCGAGTTCGCGATTGATGAAGAGCGCTGAGTGGAAGCCGCCGGTCATACCGTTGTGCCAGCGGGTTTTTCCGTCGCCGGCTAGAAGCCAGCCGAGCGCCTGGCCGCCGGGAAATGCGGTGGCGGCGAGTGATTGCCGCGTCCACGCGAGCTCGATGGCTTTCGCGAGCGGCGCCGGTGTATTCGCGGGCTGGAGCATGGCGGCGGCGAAGCGCATCATGTCGGCGGTCGTGGAGCGGATGCCGCCAGCGCCGGCGAGTGATTGAAATTCCCAATGACTCCAGGGCAGACCGGCGGAGGTGAAGGCGGGAGCGAAACGGGCGCGCTGCTCCTCGTTGGGCGTGAGCACGGTGTCGGTCATGCCGAGCGGCCCGGCGATGCGGGTGATGAGGAGTTGCTCGTAGGTCGTGCCGGTTTTTCGCGCGAGCAAGGTGCCGAGGAGGCCGGCGGCGAGATTGCTGTAGCTGGCTTTGGTGCCGGGCTCGAAATCGAGCTTCACCTGGCGGAGGGTTTTCCAGAGATCGTTTTCGTCGTAGCTGGCGTAAGGGTTGGTGAAGTTGATGGCTGAGATTTCAGAGGGAATGCGCGGCAGGCCTGACGTGTGGGTGGCGAGCATCAGCAGCGTGATGCGTTCACCGGCGCCGTCGGGCAGCACGACGTCAGCGGGGAGCAGGCGGGCGATGGGTGTGTCGAGCGTGACTTCGCCGCGCACGACGGCGTCGGCGAGGAGCAGGCTCGTGAAGACTTTGGTGATGGAGCCGATCTCGTAGAGCGTGCGGTCGTCGGGTGGGGTGGGATTGGCCGTCGAGAGCACGCCGGCGTGGCCGGTGACGGAGCCGGTGGGTTGGATCGCGCCGAGGGAGACGGCTTGGAGCGATTTGTTTTCGACGAGCGCGGCGACGTGTTGCTTCAGGTCGGCCTCGGTGAGTGGTGCCGCGTGTGCGGCGGTGGCTGCGAGGACCGAGGCTGCAAGCAGGGCGGAGAATTTTGAAACCAAGTTCATGAGACGAGAGGCGAAGGGACGGGAATGAATGAGTGCGTGACGCTGAGTTAGAAGCTGCCCGGCGCGTTTCCTTACAGATGGCGATGTCCGGGTGTGCAGTTTCGCTCAGACGAGGTTGATCAGGCTCTCGCGCACGCGGATGGCTTCGGCGGCTGGGGAGTCGCCGAAGAGTCGCTTGAACTCGCGGCTGAACTGCGAGGCGCTCTCGTAGCCGACCTGCCCGGCAGCCTCGGCGGCGCTCGTGCGTTCATGGACCATCATGAGACGGGCTTTGTGGAGGCGGACGGTTTTGATGTACTGAAGCGGCGAGGAAGTGGTGACGGTTTTGAAGTGTGCGTGAAACGTGGAGACGCTCATGCCGGCCTCGCGCGCAAGCGTTTCCATATCGAAGGGATGGGCGCAGTCCGTGTGGATGAGGTTAACGATGCGGCTGATTTTGCCGAAGTGACTGTGCGGCGCGGCGAGGGCGCGGAGATTGCCTCCGAGTTTTCCGAGGAGGACGCGGTAGGTGATTTCGCGCACGATCTGAGGACCGAGAATGCGGGCGTCGTTGGCGGAGCGCAGGCACTCCAGCAGGCGGACGGCTGCGCCGCCCAGGCCCTCGTCCAGCGATGTGGATTCGATGGCTCGCGGCGCTTCGTCGTAGGGAGGCTGGTGATGTTCGAGTTGCAGGAGGAGCTCTGCGACGAGAGCGGGCGTGATGCCGACTGCGAGACCGAGAAAAGGATTTTCCGGCGATCCGTAGGTCTCGCACTCGAACGGCATGGGCACGGTGAGCACGAGGTAGTTGTTCGCGTCGTAAACGAAACGGCGGTCACCGAGGTAGCCCGATTTGCGGCCTTGCGCGACGATGACGATGCTCGGCTCGTAAGCGATCGGGCTGCGTGGCACGTGCTGCGTGGAGCGCATGAAGCGCACGCCGGGCAGCAGCGAGCGACTGAAGCCCTGGCCCTGCGCGAGGTCTTTGAGCAGCGCGGCCATGCGGGCGTTCGCGGCGCTGGCGATCGTGACGGACTCGACCGGGGACTTGGTTTTGGCGGCCATGGTGACGCGCAGGAATAGGCAATGAAATGGGGCGGATGTACAGCATCGCTCCCGCGCGCTGGAGAATCAGGCAAGGCTCTCGGAGGACCGGGTATTTCGCCGGCGGCGCGTTGCTGATAATCTCATGACGTTGCCAGACGACATCCGAAGCCCGCTCGAAACCGGCGGTGTTCATGATGCCAAAAACGAAAACAAAAACATCTCCTCTTAAATATCATGTCCTCCTCCCTCGCTCAAAAGATCGTCCTCATCACCGGCGCCAGCAGTGGCATCGGCGAAGCCACCGCCCGTCATCTCGCTGCTCAAGGGGCACGCGTTGTTCTCGGTGCACGGCGCACAGAACGTCTCGAAAAATTAGCATCTGAAATTCGCGCCGATGGCGGCAGCGCTGATTATCGCGCGCTCGATGTCACCAATCTCGCCGATGTGCAGGCGTTCGCGGACTTCGCGCTCAAGACACACGGACGCATCGATGTCATCATCAACAACGCGGGCGTGATGCCGCTCTCGCCACTGGCGGAGCTGAAGGTCGATGAGTGGAACCGGATGATCGACGTGAATATCCGCGGCGTGCTCCACGGCATTGCGGCTGTGCTGCCGCACATGACGGCGCGCAAGGGCGGGCAGATTATCAATCTCTCGTCCATCGGTGGGCACCGCGTGTGGCCGACGTGCGCGGTGTACAGTGGGACGAAGTTCGCCGTCCGGGCGATCTCGGAAGGCCTTCGCCAGGAAACACAGGATATTCGTGTGACGATCATTTCGCCTGGTGTCGTTGAGTCCGAACTCGCCGACACGATCACCTCGAAGGCGACGGCTGAGGCCATGGCGGATTTCCGGAAAGTCGCGCTCACGCCGGATGCGATCGCGCGTGCAGTTGCGTATGCGATCGAGCAACCGGCTGACGTGGATGTGAACGAGATCATCGTCCGCCCCGTCGCTAGCATTCACTGATCCACCGACGGTCATCGCTCAAGGAACTCGCTTTATGAAACACGAAAAAAAGATCGCTCTCGTTACCGGGAGCAGCCGCGGGCTCGGGCGCAATATCGCTCTCCAGCTGGCTCGCTCCGGCGCGGACATCGTTGTGACTTATCGCAGGGGAAAAGCCGAAGCCGACGCGGTCGTCGCGGAGATCGAGGCGCTCGGGCGGCGGGCGGTGGCGTTGCCGATCGACGTCGCGGACGTGAAGAGTTTTGCGGAGTTCGTGGCTGCGCTAAAAGCTGCGCTGACGAGTCACTGGCAACGCGAGCGTTTCGACTTTCTCGTGAACAATGCGGGCATCGGCATTCACAAGCCGTTCGCTGAAACGACGGAGGCGGACTTCGACAGCCTCATGAACATCCATGTGAAGGGCGTTTATTTTCTCACGCAGAAGCTGCTGCCGCTGCTGGCGGATGGTGGCAGGATCGTGAATACGTCCACCGGGCTGGCGCGGTTTTCGGTGACGGGTTACTCGGCGTACGCGGCGATGAAAGGCGCGGTGGAAGTGATGACGCGTTATCTGGCGAAGGAGCTCGGTGCGCGGCGGATCAGCGCGAACGTCGTCGCTCCGGGAATCATCGAGACTGATTTCACCAAGCAAACGCTGTCCCGGCCAGGAGCGCGTGAGTATATGGAGGGCAATATCGCACTCGGGCGCGTGGGCGTGCCGGACGACATCGGCGGTGTGGTGGATTTCCTGTGCTCCGAGGAAGGGCGCTGGGTGAATGCGCAGAGAGTCGAGGCCTCGGGCGGGATGTTTCTGTGACGCAGGGCTGACTTTTCGCGCGGCGTCAGCGGACTTGGTCGGCGGCGGCGGAGTGGCCGCGGTCGGCCGCGCGTTTGAACCAGTGGCGTGCGCGTTCTTCGTTGGCCGGGACGAGATCGCCGGAGCGGAAGAGCTGGCCGAGTGCGTACTGAATGTCGTTGGTGTTTTCTTTGGCGGCCAGTTCGAGGAGGGCGATGGCGCGGTCGGGATCACGCTCGACGCCGGGGGCGCCGTTAACGAGGACGCGGGCGGCGAGAAGCGCGGAAGGCCAGTGGCCGTTGTCGGCGGCGATGTGGAAACAGGCCACGGCTTCGCCAGCATCGACGGCGGTGCCTCGGCCGTTGAGATAGCATTCGCCGGCGAGGTAGAGTGCGGTGATGTCGCCCAGATCGGCACCGGTTCTTGCGGCGGTGAATCCGGCGGCTTCGTCGTGTAGTGAAGTGCTGGAGTCGAGGCGCAGGGCGGCGAGTCCGGCGAAGGCGGCGGGGATTTCGGTGGCGGTTCCTGCTTCGTAGATGGCGAGCGCCTGGGCGGGATCTTTGGCGACGCCAAAACCTTCGCGGTAGAATTGCGCGAGCAGCAGGCGGGCTTCGGTGAGGCCGGTGTCGGCGGCGTGTTTCAATAAAGAGAAGGCGCTCTCGCGGTCGCTGTCGTCGAGCGGCTCGGATGGGTTGTCCCATGCGTGCAAGGTGGCGGCGTATTCGTACTCGGCTGGCGGGTAATCGTGATGAGCGGCGATGGAGACGATGGAGCGGGCGCGGGCGAGATCGCGCGGAGCGTAGAGGCCGGTGCGGTAAACGGAGGCGAGCAAGGCGCGTTGCGGGTAAGTGTCGGACGTTTCGTTGCTGATGATGTCTTCGAGTTGCTGGAGCGCGTAGGGGACTTGTTGAGGAACGGCGGTGCCGACCAGCTGGAGGCGGTGCAGCTCCAGGTTGGCGGTGTATTCGTGTTCGTCGTAGGCGTAGCGGTCTTTGCTCAGGAGACGTTCGTACGTGCGGACGCCGCGTTCGGAGTCGGCGCGCACGCGCTGGCCGCCGGTGACGAAGTAGCGGGCGGCACCGAGGAGCTGCGCGGACGTGGCCTTCGGAGAATCGAGGGACGCGAGGTATGCTTGCAGCAGTGCGGGTTCAAAGTTGTCGCCGTAGAGATTGGCGAGGAGATCGGCGGTGAGGCTGATCCACTTGGGGTCGGTGGGGTTATCCTCCTGGAGTTTTTTCAAGATCTGATAAGCGCCGGCCGGGTTGTGCTGCGGACCGGCTTCGAGGACGACGGAGAGATAGGGCAGGGCGCGCGCGGGGGAGAGGCGGGCGAGATTGCGGAGGGCTTCGGCGGCTTTTTCGCGGTTGGGCTCAACGTGGGCGGCGACCTCTTCGTCGAGGCCGAGGTAGATACGCGTCATGCGCTCGGCTTTGTCGGGGTAGAGCATCGAACCGAAGTTCCGTTCAATGGAGCGGATGATCTCTTCGTGGTGCTCGGCCCAGCCGCCGGGGCTGGCGATGAGGAGTTCGGTGTAGCGATCCTCGTGATCGTTATCGACGGCTTTGATCGTGGTGATCTTGTGCATCCGCTGCGTCACGGCGATGGCCTTGGCGGGATCGGCGGGGAGATGCGCGCCCAGGTAATATTCTTTGAAGAGGATTTTTCCCGCCGCGCGGCTATGCCAGCCGTCGCCCGTCTTGATGACTTGATGGAGGACCGCTTCGCCTTTGGCGGGTGCGGGGGTAACGCCGTTTTTTTCGTCCCCGAAAATCCATGCGCTGCCTTGAGCGAAGAGTGCGGGCGGGTAGCCGAGAGCGACGGCTTCGGTGAGGTATTTTTGGAAACGCGCGCGATCAGGCGCGGCGCCGCTGGCGGCGGCGATGCGGGAGAGCTCGTAGGCAGCCTCACCGGCGCGCGGGCTTTTTTTGAGGAAGGCGATCATCTCCAGATGCGGGATGGCCTGGAGCGGTTTCTCGAAAGAGAGGTAGTGAAAGGCGAGCGTCTCCTGGGCCTGGCGGTCGCGGTGATCGAGCACTTCGCGTTCGAGATACTGGGTGTAGGTCAGCGGCTTGGGCGGTGGAGGCGGCGGTGCCGGGG
Organism: Nibricoccus aquaticus; assembly: GCF_002310495.1. Classification (GTDB taxonomy): domain Bacteria; phylum Verrucomicrobiota; class Verrucomicrobiia; order Opitutales; family Opitutaceae; genus Nibricoccus; species Nibricoccus aquaticus. The sequence goes on from NZ_CP023344.1 coordinate 3,845,457, forward strand.
CGCGGTCGGAGTCATAGTCGTAGCGGTTGTACGCTTCGCGGTCGCGCAGGCGTTGTTCGGCGCGGCGCTCGGCTTCTGATTTCATCCACGACGGTGTTGGCGCGGGGCTGCCGAGATTACTCCACCATTGGGGGACGGCTTCCTGGGCGCGGCGCTCGCGCTGGATGTTGTAGATGGTGGTGTCTGAGTTGGTCCACGAGGTGTTGTTGCCGTAAACGTCTTTGGCGTGAACCGTTGGATGGCCGGTAAAGAGGACGAGCAGGGGAACGAGGATTTTCTGAAGGAGACGTGCGCGCATGGGGAGGGCGGAGACGAGAACGGATTGAGCCGGGGAAGTGGAGAGTAAATCAGGCGGATATTTTTCGAGCCGGGAGATTTGTTTTGCCGCTACCTGTGAGAGCCGGCGGTCTCCTGTGCATGGACCAAGGCAAGACGCGTGTGCTGTTTGTGTGCATGGGAAACATCTGTCGTTCGCCGGCGGCTGAATGCGTGATGCGTACGCTCGTAGCGAAGGCGGGGCGGTCGGCGCAGGTGGAGATCGGGTCGGCTGGAACGATCGGGATGCACGCGGGAGAGCTGCCGGATGCGCGGATGCGCGCGGCGGCTTTGAAACGCGGATACGCTCTTACGAGCCGGGCGAGGAAATTCACGGCGGAGGATTTTGCGGCGTACGATCTGATCCTGACGATGGATGAGGAGAACCGGCGCAACGTGCTCGCGCTGGCGAAGACGGAGGAAGACCGGGCGCGGGTGCGGGCGTTCTGCGAGTTCTGCGAGCGGCATGACGACGAAGAGGTGCCCGATCCGTACTATGGTGGCCCGCAGGGATTCGAGCATGTGCTCGATCTGCTGGAGGATGGGTGTCGCGGAATCTTGGAGTCGCTGCGCGAGCGGAAGTAGCGCGCGGGTTAAGCCAAGTCTGCGGGAGGCGTTGCTCAGTCGTGGAAGTGACGGTGGAATTTCCACGCTACCCACACGCCGAGCATGGAGCCGAGTCCGCTGATGAGGAATGATCCGATGAAGTCGAAACCCAAGGCTTCTGCTCCGAGCCAGAAGGCGTAGCCGAAGACGGTGGTCGCAACGAGGATCAAGAGCTTGAGCACGCGGCAAGGCTGGGCTTTTCCCGTGGGGAAGGGAAGCGAGGTGTCTGCAATTAGTCGTGAAGTGCGCGTGGTGCGGATGCGGCGCGATTGGATAAAAAGTGAAAGCTGGCTATATCGAAGGGCTCCGGCGTGAAATCGCGCCGGGTTTTTATTTATGGAAATCGGAGTCGATAGTTTTGTCGCAACGGCCCTCGACCAGTCGAAAGACGGGAGTGTCGGAGACGTCGCGCGTGTGCAGGAATTGCTGGAGCAAATCGCGCTGGCCGATCAGGTCGGGCTCGATGTGTTTGGCGTGGGTGAACATCACCGGCCCGATTATGTGGCGTCGGCTCCGGTGGTTTTGCTCGCGGCGGCGGCGGCGCGAACGAAACGGATCAAGCTAGCGAGCGCGGTGACCGTGCTGAGTTCGGATGATCCGGTGCGCGTGTACCAGCAGTTCGCCACGCTGGATCTGATCTCGAACGGGCGGGCGGAGATCATTGTGGGGCGCGGCTCATTTATTGAGTCGTACCCGTTGTTCGGATTCGACCTCGATGATTACGAGGAGCTGGCGGCTGAGAAGCTGGAGCTGCTGCTGAAGATCCGCGCGCAGACGAAGGTTACTTGGACAGGGAAACATCGCGCGCCGCTGACGGGGCAGGGCGTTTATCCGCGGGCAGCGCAGCCGTTACTGCCCGTGTATATCGGCGTGGGCGGCACACCGCAGTCGGTGGTACGTGCGGCGACGCTTGGACTGCCGCTCGTTGTCGCGATCATTGGCGGGCAACCGTCGGCGTTTCGGCCGTTGGTCGATCTCTATCGCGAGACGTGGAAGAAGGCCGGGCATCCGGCGGGGAAATGTTTCGTGGGGATTCACAACATCGGCTTTGTCGCTGATAGCACCGCGCAAGCGCTGGACGATTTCTGGCCGGGCTATCGCGATATGTTTGGCAGGCTGGGGCGCGAGCGCGGCTGGCCGGAACCGACACGACCGCAGTTCGACGCGCAATGCAGCCACATCGGAGCGCTGATGGTGGGCGGGCCGGAAGCGCTGGCGGAGAAGATCGTGAACGAGAGCAAGTCACTCGGCGGCATCTCGCGTCTGACCGTGCTCCTGGATAACCGGTTGCTCACGCACGCGCAGTTGATGCGCGCGATCGAGTTGCTCGGGACGAAGGTGGCGCCGTTGGTCAAGAAAGCCACCGCGTAAAGGCGTGCTCACGCGGTTGGCGGCTACATTCGGGAAGCGCGACGAGGGCGTCGCGCTTCCATCGGGATAGAGCTACTTGATCTCCAGCGCGATGCTCTCGGAGTGGCTGTTGAACTCGGGGGCGTACATGCACTGGATCTCGGCGATGCCGCTTTGGTAGCGGCCGCGGAGTTGCACGCGGGTCGAGTATTCGAAGACGTACGTGCCCTTCGGTAGGTAATCGATGAAGAAGTGCGATGCGGTGTCGCGCGTGCTTTCGTAGTAACCGAGTCCGTCTTGGTAGCGGTAGCGGCTGAGGACGTTGACGGGTTCGGTGCCGCTGCCGCGTTGGTCCTTCAAGTGGACGAACTCCATGTCGCGGTCGGTGCGGAGTTCGATGCGGACGACGAGTTCGTCGCCGACGGCGAGCGCGCCGGAGACGGGTTTGAGGACGGGCCCCTTGGAGGTGTTTTCTTTGAGCCAGAGGGTTTTCTTGAGCGTAAGCGGTGTGCCTTCGTGCGGCGTGATTTTCGCGATGTCTTCGAGGTACTGCCAGTGGACGCTGCCCCAGCTGACGCCGTCGTCGGTTTTGCGGACGGTGATTTCGCCTTGGGTGGGTTTGATCTCCGACGCGGCGAAAGTCTTTTCGTAGAAGCCGGTGCCGGCTTCTACTTTCTCGGGCTTGATCGTTTCGCCGCCGAGGGAGACTTCGACAAGCGCGTCGCTGGAGAGCAGGTTGTTGCCGCGAACGAGGAGGCCGTAGATGGCGTCGGCGGTGGCTTTGGTGGTTTTCCAGTTTTGGGTCTGCTTTTGTTTCAGGAGCCAGACTTGGAGGTCTTCGACGGCCTGTTTGTCGTCGGCGATTTCGGAGAACGCTTCGATCATGAGCGCCTGGGTTTCGATGGGGGCGCGGTACCACCACCAGCTGAGTTCGGTGTCGCGCCAGAACATGCCAAGTTCTTCGTTGGAGACGCTGCGCTCCCTGAGTGACTTCACGATGGCGAGTGCGGTGGCTTTGTCGTCGAAGCGTTGGAGCGCGAGGGCGAGGTGGGCCTGGCTCTGGCGGCTGTCGACGCGGAGCCAGAATTTGCGCGACTGCTGGAGGAAGAAGTCGGTGGCGGCTTTGTGGGCGGCGGCAATGGGGCGGTCTTTGAGGAAGAAGCTGCGGCCGTAGAGATAGAGCGCGTCGGTGTAGCCGGGGACGTACTGATCGGGGTGCGGCGACTTGAGAATGTCGGCGTGACGCTTGGTCATCCACGCGTCGAGGCCGGCGAGGGATTTGATCGCGGGGGCGGTGTCGAGTTCGACGCCGAGGTGACGCAGGCGGCCGAAGCCGGTCGTGATGTAGAGGCTGATGTACTCGCTCGGGCGGCCGCCGGGGAACCACGGCCAGAGGCCTTCGCTGAGCTGGCGCTCCGAGAGCGTGCGGAGCTGGCGGGCGGATTCTTCGTCGAGGCGGTTGGCATCGAAAAGCAGGCCGACGTTGCGGCGGGCTTCGCTCTCGGATTTGGCCTGACGGAGCCAGGGCGTTTCTTCGAGGAGGACGGATTTGAGGTTCTGGTTTTTCTCCAGCGGTGAATCGAGCGCGGGCGTGTTTTTCCAGAGATCGAAGACGCGGCGGATCTTCGGATCGGACGCGGCGATGTGGCGGGCGAGGGCGTTGGCGTAGAGTCGGTTGAAGACCTGTTCGCTGCACTCGTACGGGTACTCCATCAAGTAGGGCAGGGCCATCACGGCGTACCAGGCGGGCTGCGAGGTCATCTGCACGGTGAGCGATTGATGCTTGAGCGTGTCGGAGGAACCGGAGTTGAGGAGTTTCGGGAAGGTGAACTGCTTGGTGGATTTTCCGCGGATGGGGAGCGGGAGCGACTCGGTGACGAGTATCCGGCGGCTGAGGACGGGCAGGAAACCGTCCTCGCCGTCGCTGAGCGTGGTGGAGGCGGCGACGGCTTTGTAGGTCAGGAAGCCGAGGCCGTCGGGGACGGAGATGCGCCAGGAGTAGCTGCGCGATTGTTTGGCGGGGACGTCGAAGAGCTGCTCGGGTTTTTGATTGGCGAGCGCGGCATCGACAGAGGCTTGCGTGGCGGCGTCGGTGAAGGTGAGGCGGACGGTGCCGGTCTGCGGCTGGTCGCTCTGGTTGGTGACCTTGACGGTGAATTCGAGTGTGTCGCCTTCGCGGAGGAAGCGCGGGGGATTGGGCTCTACCATGAGGTCTTTGGCGGTTACGACTTTTTCGGTGATGAAGCCGGAGCGGAGTTGTTTGTCGTGAGCGAAGCCGAGGAGTTTCCACTCGGTGAGGGCCTCGGGCATGGTGAAGACCATCTTCACGACACCGTCGTCGCCCGAGAGGAGTTGCGGGAAGAAGAAGGCGGTTTCGTTGAGGTTGGTGCGGACGGTGATTTTGGAGAGGTTGGGGGGAGGTGGGGGAGATTCGGGTGTAACCAAGCCGCCACCAGATTGGCCCAGAACGGTGTAGCTCTCGGACGCTACCTCTTTTGATTCAGCAAGCATGGCTGCAGGGGCTGGAGCCATAGCACGGTTCTGTTTTCTGAGAGCGCCGCCCCGGCGATCTGACGACACGGAGAATGCGTGCAGCTCGATCACGTCTCCATCCATTGCCGATTGGAGAATTGTATGGGGGAAGGATCGGTAGCTCCACGCGAAGGAACGGTTCTCGGGATGTTTCCAACCGTAGATCGTGTTGAAGTTGCGGAGCTCGTTTTGGAATTCGATGCGGGTGCGGCTGAACTCGGTACGGAAGACACCGAAGGTCTGCGGCCAGTTGTGGGGCTGGTATTGGTCGAGCGAGACGTCGTAGAGGGCGGCGACCATTTCGGCGGAGGCGCGGCTGGCGTCGGGACCGGAGATGGTGGCGGTCCAGGTTTCTTTTTCGCCGGGAAGGAGTTTGGAGCGGAAGCGGTCCCACTTCACGGTGAGTTGTTTGTTGGACCAGGGGACGTTGATGACGCGCTCGTGGGTGTAGGCGCGGTTTTCGCGGATGGAGGTGACGCAGAGGGTGAAGCCGCCGCGCATGGCTTCGGCGACGGGCAACTCGATGAGCGACTGGGTGCGGTCGGCGGGGGTCCAGTAGCTCTTGATGGGTTTGCCGGCGCACTCGAGTTCGACGAAGGCGCGGCCTTGATCGTAGCCGGTGCCCCAGAGCGCGGTGAAGTTTTCGCCGGGTTCGACGGACCACGTGGGAGAGCCGAGGTGATCGGGGATCTTGATGCTGAAGCGGGCGGCGGCGGGATCGAGGACTTGAACGGTGTGGCGGGCGGTGACGGTTTTGCCGAAGCGGTCTTTGGTCTCGACGGAGGCGCGGTAGATGCCGGGCTTCAGCGTGACGGGGATTTTGGCGAGGCCTGCGGACTTGGCGTCGGTGGAGAAGGCTTCGCTGGCGACGCGTTCGCCGAGTTCCCAGGAGTCGGGATTGGTGGGATCGACCGGGGGCGTGTCGTTGCCGAAGCGCCACCAGGAGCGCTCCTGTTGCAGAGACGCGCGCTGAACTTTCTCGGGCTGCTTGAGCGCGTGCAGAGTGAGGGTTCCGGTGGCGGATTGCGGGTCGCTGTCGAGGGACGTGGTGGCGATGGCGAGTTCGACGGGTTTGTCGGAGGTCTGCCAGTCGTCGGCGGTGAGGGTGGCTTGAAGGGCGGTGTAGCCGCTGCGAACGGAGCGGTTGCTGGAGCGGGTTTCGCCGGTGGTGTCGGTGATATCGGCGTGAATGTTGAAAACGAATACGGGCTCGTTCTTCTCGGGGACGGCGCGGTCGGGCGCGGCGGTGAAATCGATCTTGAAGGTGCCGTCGGCGTCGGTGATGGCGGTGCCGTGGGCGATGGATTTGGTGGCGGGCGGCTGGAACCACCAGCACCAGTAGGGAAGCTGTACGAGGCGTTCGACGCGCCATTTCACTTTTGCGCCGCCGATGCTGGCGCCGGTGTAGGCGGTGGCTTTGCCGGTGACGGTGACGGGCGCATCGAGTTTCGCGGCTTCTGCGGGGGCATCGAGGGCTACCTGGAATTTGGGACGTTTGTACTCCTCGACGCTGAAGCCGGTACTGCCGTTGCCGTCGCTGACCTGAATGCTCATGCGGCCGGCGAGGCGGTCGCGGGGAGCGGTGAAGACGCCGCTGAAGGAGCCGTAGTCGTTGGTCGTGTGGGTGGCGCGGGCGATCTCCTGACCGTTGGGGTCTTTGAAGAGGACGGTGACTTTGCGGCGGGCGACCGCGTCGTATTTGGCGGCGTTCTGATCGTAGCGGATGGAGACGCCTTTGTAGGAGACGGTCTGGCCCGGGCGGTAGATGGCGCGGTCGGTGAAGAAGACGGTCTGGGTCTGAGCGCGTACGCGGTCGTGGTAGCCGTAAGCGTAAACTTCCTGGCCGCTGGCGACGGCGTGGCCGGCGTGTTCGGCGAGGATGACGAGGGGATTGTTTTCGGTGGAGAACGTGAACTGGCCGTTGGCGTCGGTCGTTTTGGGCGAGACGGGTTTCATCGCGCCGTCGTTGTTGCGTTTCCAAAGGCGTATCGTGGCTCCTGAGACGGGCTCGCCGGTGAGGGCGTTGAGGACTAGGCCGGAATGTTCGGTGCGGTCGTGGCGAAGGCGGAGGACGAGGGCGAGGTCGCTGACCCAGGCTGTGGCGATGCTGATCTGGTTATCGGTCGAGTGGAAGGTCGGGTCGTAGCTGGCGACTATTGCGTAGAAGCCGGGCCTGAGTGTGGCGGGGGCGGAGAGCGATTCGGTGCGCTCCTTGAAGTCGGTGGTCGCGGGAAGTTCGGCGCTCCACTGGAGGGCAGGCGGGGTGGCGAGAAGTTGGACGTAGTCGGTGTCGCGACGGCCGTAGTTCCAGCGGGACTTGGTGACGTGGTCGTTGAAATCGATGGGGATGGCGCGGAAGTAAACCTGGGTGACGTTGCGGTAGGTCACGTCGAGCGTGGGCCAGGGCGCGTTCCAGACGGACTCAGTTTTCAGCTGGGCGGAAGGGGCTTCGATTTCCTGGATGAGGTTGAAGCACTGGGCCGCGCCGGCGCTTTTCGGAAAGGCGTCGAGGCCGCGCTGGGCGAGATCGCGGGCTTTGGCGGGTTCGTCGTCGGCGTTGAGTTGTGTGGCGAGCGCGGCGATGGCGCGGGAAGAGATTTCGTGGCGGTTGGTTTCTTCGATGAAACGCTCGAGGGCGGCTTTGTAGCGGTCGGTCTTGGTTTCGCCGGTGGCGATGTTGCTGGCGTAGCTGAGGCGGGCGAGGTCGGCGTCGAGGAAGGCGGAGCGGTCTTTGTCCTTCGCGTGGAAGCGGAGCAGCGATTGGTAGATCGAGATGGCTTTGTGCTTCGGGGAAAAGCCGTCGGCGGGCGGGAGCTGCCAGGCGAGGAATTCGGCGGTGGTGCCGAGGATCGGGGAGGTGGCGTCGATCTCGAATTCGTTTTCGGAGATGCGGGCGGCTTGTTCGCCGGACTGGTAGAACTGGAGGGCTTCGTACGCGAGGAAGTCGAAGAGCGTGGGGCGGTAGGTGTCGGGGGCGGTGCCGGGCTGGAGGAGGTCGTCGTATTCGGAGATCGGAGTCGCCTGGAGGAGTTTGTCGCTGGTGAGGGCGGCGGTGAAATGGCGGTCGATCTCGGCGAGGATGCGGGCGAGATCCCATGTCTGAAGGTCAGCACCCGGGGCTTCGGCGGTGGCGGTGCGTTGCTGGATGCGCCAGCGGTTTTGCTGGAAGTACTGCCAATACCAGTGTGCGAGGACGCCCTGCATCATGGGCTTCATGGGCTCGGGGGCCTTGGCGAGTTCGGCTTCGAGGCGTGCGATTTTTTCCTCGGCTTTGCCGCCTTGGATTTCGCCTTCGAGGGCGATTTTGCGGCCGATGGCTTTGATGGCTTCGGCGTAGGCTTTTTCGGCGAGGGCAGCGGAGATGATGGGGTCGAGGCGCTCGATGGCGGTTTTAGGGAGGCCTTGGGCGGCGGCTTCGTCGACTTGTTTCCATTCCTTGTCACGTGGGGCGGCGGGAAGCATGGCCGCGAAAACGAGGGCGATGAGGAAGGCGAGTGAAGCGCGTGGGTTCAGGTTCATGACGAATCTTGAAAAGGTTTTCTGGTCCTGCCGGGGCGCGAACGTTACGGACCGGGATTTTCGGAAGGCAACGATTCAACGAAACAGGCGGGGAGTTCTTACGACACAGCGATTCAGGGAATGTGCGCGGACGAGTTGCTGGATGGCGCGAGATGCGGAGGGTGCGCGCCTTTCCACTTCATTCGCATGAACCTGAAACTCGAAAACAAGACCGCACTCATCACAGGATCGACCAAGGGCATCGGCTTCGCGATTGCCCGCGTCCTCGCCGCAGAAGGGGCGAACGTCATCGTTAATGGACGCAGCAAAGACTCTGCTGATGAAGCGGCCCGGAAGATCGGATCGAATGCGCGCGGGATCGCGGCGGATGTGAGCACGGCGGCGGGTTGTGCATCGCTCGTGGTGCAGGCGGGGGCGGTGGATATTTTGGTGAACAACGCGGGGATTTTTGAGCCGAAGGCGTTCGCGGAGATTCCGGATGCGGACTGGGAGCGGTTTTATCAGGTGAATGTGATGTCGGGCGTGCGGCTGACGCGGGCGTTTTTCCCGGGGATGCTGGAACGGAACTGGGGGCGCGTGGTGTTTATCTCGTCGGAGAGCGGCGTGCAGATTCCCGAGGAGATGATTCACTACGGGATGACGAAGGCGGCGGAGATCGCGCTGGTGAACGGGCTGGCGCGGCTCACGAAGGGAACGGGCGTGACGGTGAATGCGGTGCTGCCCGGGCCGACGGCGTCGGAGGGGGTGACGGATTTTGTGAACACGCTCGCGACGGATGCGAAGCAGTCGGCGGAGGATTTCGAGAAAGCGTTTTTCCGCAGCGTGCGGCCGACGTCGTTGCTGCAACGTTTCGCGACGGTGGACGAAGTGGCGGACACGGTGGCGTTTTTGTCTTCACCGCTGGCGAGCGCGACGAATGGGGCGGCGGTGCGGGTGGATGGCGGAGTGGTGAGGACGACGTGAGTTGGCCTGGGCCGTGGACGTTTCGGAGGGAGGTAACCACTGATGGAAAAACGCCAATGGGGCGTTTTTTAGGAAGAGCGGCTGCGGCCAATGGCCTTCGCGACCGGGCGGAGACGGCCAATGGCCGCAGTGGGGGATGAACGTGTAGGTATTCCAGGCGTTAGCGCGTGGAGCATCTGGTGGACGTGAACAGTCTGCTCGAAGCCACGCCATTCGGACGGCAGCAGGATTGGGAGGATTCGCCGAAAGGCTGGCCGCAGATGCCGACGTACGGTTGAGCGGTGAGAGTCGGTGGAGCGAAGAAGACTGTTGCTTGCCTCGGTTTTCGGCTAGGTCGTTCGAATGAACACGACCGGGCTGAACCTTCTCATCTCCGATAAGGCCGATACGGAGCGCGATGCGCTGGCAGATGCGTTTGTTCGCCACGGAGGAGAGGTTCATCGGATCGGACGCTTTTGGGATCCGCCGGTGTTTCCTCGCGAGACTGTGCGAGTGTACGGAGCGGATTCGTTCTGTTTGGTGCTTCAGCAAAAGCTGGGGTTCGATCTTTGTTTTCCGGACGACGAGTTGCTCCTGCGAGTTCCTGAACCGTTCCTGAAGCGGCGGCTCGAGATGAGCACGCTGGCAGAAGTTTCGGGTGGACCGTTTCCGGCGTTCATCAAACCGGTCACACCAAAACAATTTCGAGGGGCAGTCTATTCGTCGGCTGACACGCTCTCGGAAGAGTGCCGCGGCTTAACGCCGGACATAAAAGTCTTCGTCGCCGAGCAAGTGCGGCTCGCAGCGGAGGTGCGTAGCTTCGTGTTGGATGGGCAGGTGCTGGATGCGGCTGTTTACGAAGGAAGCGCAAACGTCGCGGATGCGGTAAGATTTGTTCGTGAGGTGATCGATGCCGTGAAGCTCCCGCATGCTGTGGTCGTTGATGTGGGGTTCATCGCTGACCGAGGCTGGGCCGTGGTTGAGTTCAATGCGGCGTGGGGGGCCGGACTTAATGGCTGCGAAGCGGAAAAGGTTCTGCCAGCGATTATGGCTGCATCTCAGCCGACCTGTAGCGCAAGCACGCGCATCCAGTGATCGCGAACACATGCGCGTTGTTATTCGTGTGGAGACGAAGTTGGTTCTTATGAAGCCATGAAGATGGACCAGATCATTGATACCAAAAACTCCGATCAGTACGTCTATCACTACACCAAGATTAGCTCGGTGATAGATCACATACTCCCTAAACGATCTTTGCGTATCGGTAGTTTTTCCAAAACGAATGACCCAAAGGAGGTCAAAGAATGGTCGTTTTGGCTCAGCTCAAATAGCTCTTCTGGCGCGCTCGTGAACCAAGATAAGCAACGTCTTTCACAGGCGTTCTCTACTGAACTCAAAGGTTGCGCACGCGTGATATGCTTTTGTTCGGATCGTCCTCAACTTACGGGAGATCGTATTGCCGATATCTTTGATCGAGGCTTTGTGAAGCCGCGGATGTGGGCCCAGTATGCGGAAGACCATGCAGGTGTGTGCCTCGTTTTTGATCGAGAGCTCCTTCACCAACGGATGGTCAAAACCTTTGAACCGCGTTGCAGGATTTCTTCAGGACCGGTTGTTTATCGAAATCGGCCAGTCGTAGGACTGAACACCGATCCCGCTTATGGTATAAACGTGGATGCGCTGAAGGAATGGGGGCTTCGCAAGTACGCGTTAAAGCATCTGGAGAATTTTCATCATCGGCTCTTTTTTGAAAAAATGTCCGATTGGAGCGCAGAAGAAGAATACCGCTGGGTAGTTTGGAGTAATACGACAGATGATCTTTATCTCGACTATGGCGCCGCACTAAAAGCGGTCATTTTCGGCGATAAAGTAAGACCTGATCTAGCTGAGAAGGTCATGGGTCTTACTCAAGACGATGATGTCTATTGGCACGGATTGAAGTGGCAGAATTGCAGCCCTTGGTACGACTTTGGGAATCTGAAGTATGATCGGTCGCTTCGTATAAGCGGAGGCTGGGGGCAGCCACCGTTGCCACGGTAAAATTCGTAGACAACGACGCTGCAGAGGCCTTGCTTGCGGGCATGATGCGTTACCCCCGCTCGGCTTGTGTTGGTCTTTGGTTGAAGGTTGGCGCACTGGCGCTGGCAGGTGTTTCGCCCTTGGTGGCGGATGTCACGTCGCAGCCGATCTTGAGTTCGGTCGTGGATGTGAGCCGGGATTTTCGGGACTTCGCGAATTCTTACTTCGTCGTGGATCATGTGGCGGCGTTTGATCCGGCGACGGGCGCGGGGAAACTGGGGTGGCGGCGGACGAAGTATCAGTGGGGAATCTCGTTTAACAACACGAGCGCCACGTATGAGAAGGTGCCGGGCAATGAGTGGCCGACGACCGTTTATGCGGTGGATCCGGAGCTGCCGTTCTCGCTGGAGTTTGTCTCGCCGCGCACGATCCGGTTGCGGATGGCGACGAGTTCGACGGCGCGGGCGGAGCGGGAAAAGTCGCTCATGCTGGTGCGCGAGCCGCAGCGCGATGGTTCTTGGGAGACGCGGAAGATCGAGGGCGGGTGGGCGTTTAAGAGTGCGGTGGGCGAGGTGACGTTGCGCGACAAGCCGTGGCGTATCGAGATCCGCGATGCGGCGGGGAAGCTGCTCACGCAGACGTTGACGGAGAAGAGCGAGCTGCCGTTTTCGTTTGTGCGGCGGGCGTCGGATTATTCGCGGAGTGTGGCGGCGGTGTTTTCGCTGGCGCCGGGGGAGAAGATTTTTGGCGGCGGGGAGTCTTACACGGAGTTGAACAAGCGCGGGCAGAAGCTGGTGTTGTGGACGCATGATGTGCTCGGGGCGGAGAGTCCGGAGATGTACAAGCCGGTGCCGTTTTTCCTGAGCAGCCGCGGGTATGGGATGTTCATGCACACGTCGTCGCCGGTGACGTGCGACTTCGGGGCGACGGAGTCGGGGCGCAATGCGCTGACGACCGGGGACGATGCGCTGGATCTGTTTATTTTTCTCGGCGATCCGAAGGAGGTGATCGGCGCGTACACGGAGCTGACGGGGCGCGCGGCGATGCCGCCGTTGTGGTCGTTTGGGTTGTGGATGAGCCGCATCACGTACAAGGCCGAGGCGGAGGTGCGCGAGGTGGCGGCGAAGCTGAGGGAGCATCGCATCCCGAGCGATGTGATCCATCTGGACACGGGGTGGTTCGAGACGGACTGGGAGTGCGACTATCGTTTCTCAACGACGCGGTTCACCGATCCGCAGACGATGATCACGGATTTGAAGCGGGACGGATTCCGGGTGTCGTTATGGCAGCTGCCGTATTTCGTGCCGAAGAACCGGTTGTTTCCCGAGATCGTGACGCGCGGCCTGGCGGTGAAAGATGCGAAGGGAAATCTGCCGACGGAGGATGCGGTGCTGGATTTTTCGAATACGGAGGCGATCGCGTGGTATCAGGAAAATATCGCGGGGCTGCTGAAGATGGGCGTGGGCGCGATCAAGGTGGATTTCGGTGAGGCGGCGCCGGGCAACGGGCTGTACACGTCGGGAAGCACGGGGTTTTATGAGCACAATCTGTATCCGCTGCGTTATCAGAAAGTGGTGGCGGAGGTGACGCGGGCGACGACTGGTGAGGACATCCTCTGGGCGCGCGCGGCGTGGGCGGGGAGCCAGCGTTATCCGATCCACTGGAGCGGGGACACGCCGAACACGGACTCGGCGATGGCGGGAACGCTGCGTGGCGGACTGTCGCTGGGCGTGTGCGGATTTTCGTTTTGGAGCCACGACATCGGCGGGTTTTTCGGCAAACCGTCGGTCGATCTGTACCGGCGCTGGATGCCGTTTGGGATGCTGGTGTCGCACAGCCGCACGCATGGAGCGCCGCCGCGCGAGCCGTGGGAATATGGGAAGGCGTTTGAGGATGATTTCCGGAAGGCGGCGGAGCTGAAATACCGGTTGATGCCGTATGTGTACGCGCAGGCGAAGGATTCGTCGGAGCGCGGACTGCCGATGATGCGGGCGCTCTTCATCGAGTATCCGGACGATCCCGGCGCATGGCTGGTAGACGACGCGTATCTGTTTGGGTCGAGCATCCTGGTGGCTCCGCTGCTCGAAGCGGGCGTGACGGCGCGTAACGTTTATCTGCCGGGCGGGCGCTGGATCGATTATCAGACGGGGCGCGTGTACGAGCGCGGCTGGCAGCGGATCGAGGCGGGGGAAATTCCGGTGATCATGTTGGTGCGCGATGGGACGGTGCTGCCGCACATCGGGCTCGCGCAATCGACGGCGCAGATGGATTGGACGAAGATCGAGCTGCGTGTTTTCGCGGCGGATGAGAAGACGCGGGCGGCGAGTGGGCTCGTTTGTTTGCCGACGGACAATGAATTGAAGACGGTGGCGCTGGAGCGGAGTGCGGCGGTGGGCGGGGCAGGTGCGCTGACGGAGTTTGCGTTAAGAGCAGATCCGCTGGGCGCGCGGGTGAAGTGGACGGTGCGCGCGGCCGAGGTGAAGAAATGATACGTGGCGCGCGGTTGAATTTGCTCGGAAGAGCGATCACGGTGCGCGGGCCTGCCGTAGAGGCGGGCTGTTTGCTGAACCCTTAACCTACTCAAAACGTTTTTGTTTATGACGACTCAGGAAATTGCAGCGCGATTGGTGAGCCTTTGCCGGGAAATGAAGTACGAACAGGCGCAGACGGAGCTCTACGCGGCGGACGTGGTGAGCATTGAGCCGTACGCGTCGCCACACTTTGCGAAGGAAACGAAGGGGCTGCCGGCAATCATCGAGAAAGGGCGGAAGTTTATGGGGATGATCGAGACGATGCATCAGTACGCGGTGTCGGAGCCGGTGGTGGCGGGCAGCTCGTTTGCCTGCACGATGCGCATGGATGTCACGATGAAGGGCGTGGGGCGCATGGATATGACCGAGCTATGCGTGTACGAGGTGAAGGACGGGAAGATCGTGTCGGAGCAGTTTCACGTGTGACCGAGCGGGCACGGCGAGCGGGCGATCACGCGACTGTCGGCGGGCAGGGAATCTGATTGCCGGGCGGGCGGTTTATCGACGGCCTTGCGGGCATGGGTGCCAAATATTTGCCGACCATTAAAGACCTGAAAGCCAACCAGCGTTTTCAGCAGAAGCAAAAGCCGCTGCCGCAGTTTAAGAAGATGACTGACGCGCAGGTCAAAAAATCCAAGAGGAAGTAGGCCGCGGCGTGTGCGCGGGGATTTCACGCGGTTCCGATTATGCCGTGGCGCGTGAGGCGTGAGCTGGGAGTCCGGGCTGATTCAGCGGAGCAACTCCAGGGTGAGGACGCCGGCGTTGTGAACGAAGTGGATGATCATCGCGGGCCACAGTGAGCCGGTGCGGTGGGTGAGCCAGCCGGCGATCCAGGCGAGCGGGATGAGAAATATCGCCATCGCGAGGATGTCGAAGTGGATGATGCCGAAGAGGAGTGTGGTGACCCAGATCGCCTGAATGGGCGTCATGAGGCGTTTGAGTTTTGCGAGCAGCAGTCCGCGGAAGGCGATTTCTTCAAAGAGGGCGGGACAGAGGCCGATCCAGAGATAAAAGGCGGCGATGGGCCAGCGGGCGATGTGCGCGGGACTGAGCACGGGCTCTATGGGCCAGCCGATTTGTGCGATGGCGTGACGGGCGAGCGTGATGCAGGTGAGTGTGAGAAGCGGAGTGACCGCAGTGATTATCCAGATGCGCGCACCGGCGGTGCGAGGCCAGGTGAAGAGACCGCGCAGTTCGTGTCGCCAGCACACGACGAAGAAGGCGATGACGCTGTACGCGATGGAGCCGAGCACGAGTTCGGCGGTGAGGGTGTCGGAGTTTTTGCGATGAAAACACCAGCCCAGAAGAATCAGGATCGGTGTGAGGATGGCGCCGTAGAAAAGGACGATGCGGCGGACTTCATGGAACTCGCGTTCGATGCGTTCGCGGTTGGCGATGTAGCGATCGACGGGGGCGGGCGGGGTGATCGCGGGCGCGGGGAGTGCGACGGGAGGGGCGGGTTCCTGGGTCACCGCAGAGTCGGCGGTGAGGGGCGCGAGGGGAGACTGCAGGCCGGGAGATGGCAGCGCTTCATCCGTTGGCTCGTCGGAGTTTTCCGGGCCAGATGACATGGAATTCCCGCGGGGATGCGGCGCTTACGATTGCGAGGCTTCGAGCTCGGCTTCGCGTTTTTTAGTGTAGGCTTTTTTCAGCGCGGTGCTGAGGCCGGCAACGAGGATGACTTTGACGATGATGCCGCGGAAAAGGTTGGCGGGCTCGAAAACGGCGTCGAGCAGGTGGACGGTGAGGAAGATGATGAGCGCGGTGAGCAGGGCGGCGAAGGGGGCTTTTTTGCCCCAGATCCAGAGACCGACGTAGATCGCGGAGAGGCCAAGCAGGAAAACGAGCATGATGCCGGCAACGTGGGGTTCGACAGAGCCTTGGGTGATGGCAAAGACGACGATGCCGCCGATCGCCTGGAGGATGGCGAGGGCGAGAATCCATCCGCGGCCGTTGCCGCGTGGCGAGGAGGTGTCGGGGCCGGGATAGGGTTTGGCGGCTGAGGGTTTTAGGGAAGCGAGAGGCGGGGGCAGGGGCTGGTTTTCCATGGAGGGGTGCGCGGACGCTGGTGGGGTGGCGGAGGCCGGTCAAACGGGAATCAGACCGTCCGTAATCCTCTGAAAAGTGAAGCAGTGTTTAAGCGGTGGATGCGTTGAGCCGTTGTGCGGATTGCATCCTTGTCATCGGAGGCTGTGGCCGTCGCAGTCCCGATCTCCTGCTGTCCTCCATGCTTCGACTCTTCGCACCTTTGCTGGCCCGACTGGATTTCGCCTATCGGGGGCGCTCGCTTTTTATCCTGCAGAAGGCGCGGCTGCTGGCTGCGATCACGCTGATCGTCCTGGCGTTTCTGCCGCTCAATGTGGCGAAGGTGTTGTGGACGCAGCCGCCGGAGCTGCTGCCGCGCATCGCGGTGAATCTGCTGGTGGGGATGGCGGGGCTGATCTGCCTGTGGTTTTTGTTCAAGGGGAGCGTGGAGCGGGCGGGCAACGGGCTGGCGCTGGCGGCGGTGCTGGTGATGAACGGGATGGTTTTTGGCATTGGCGCTAAGACGGTGGTGCCTTTGGAGCCGCTGGCGCTGGGCATCCAGCTGTTCGCTTTTGACGTGGTGTTTTTGTTGTTCGCGGTGGTGTTTGCCTCGCGCTGGGTGGCGGTGGCGGTGTTCGGACTGATCATGGCGGGGCAGGCGGGGTTTTATTTTTTCCTGCTGCCTAAGGCGCCGTTCGATCCGGAGGTGCAGTTCGCGGCGCGGACGTTGTTGCGCGATGGGCTGATCGTGCTGGCGCTGCTTTTCGGTCTCGGGATCACGTTGATCCGGATGATCGCCACGGCGCATCTGCGGAGTGAGGCGGCGCTGCGGGAGTCGCGCAGTGTTAATGAAAATCTGGAGCGGCTGGTGGCGGAGCGGACGCGCGCGCTGGAGGCGGCGAGTCGCAAGGCGGAGGATGCGTCGAGGTCGAAGAGCGAATTTCTGGCGAACATGAGCCACGAGATCCGGACGCCGTTAAACGGAATCATCGCGTCGGCGGATTTGATGGCGCGGCGTGGCGATCTGCCGGCGGAGGTGAATGAGCAGGTGCGGATCGTGGGTGAGTCGGGCGATCTGTTGCTGCGGCTGCTCGGGGATATTTTGGATTTCTCCAAGATCGAGGCGGGACAGGTGGTGCTGGAGAAGCACGCTTTTGAAGTGGGCACGACGGTGGCCGACACGGTATCGTTGATGAGCCATCGCGCGGTGGCGGGAGCGGTGGAAATCGGCATGACGATCGAGGACGGACTGGCACGGACGTTTTTCGAGGCGGACAGCCACCGGTTACGGCAGGTGCTGCTGAATCTTTTGTCGAACGCGGTGAAGTTCACGCCGGCGGGCGGGCGGGTGGATGTGGCGGTGACGGGCGCGGCGAAAGCGGGCGAGGCGGGGATGACGGCGTTGCGGTTCGAGGTGCGCGACACGGGGATCGGTATGGACGAAGCGGCGACAGCGAAGATTTTCGAGCGGTTCACGCAGGCGGATTCGTCCACGACGCGGCGTTTCGGCGGCACGGGGCTGGGGCTGGCGATCAGCTACCGGCTCGTGGAGATGATGGGCGGGCGGCTGGAGGTGGTGAGTGTGCCGGGGAAGGGCTCGGTGTTTTCATTCACGCTGACGCTGCGCGCGACGCAGGCACCGGCGATGGCTCCGGTGGTGGCGATTGATTTTCAAGGGTCGCTGAAACTGCGCGTGCTGGTGGCGGAGGATAACGCGGTGAACCGGAAAATCCTGGGTACGCAGCTGGATCAGCTGGGATGTTCGTACGCGATGGTTTTCGATGGGGCGGCGGCGCTGGATGCGCTTCAGCGGGAGGCGTTGCCCGATGTGATTTTGATGGATTGCCACATGCCGAAGCTCGACGGATGGGAGACGACGCGGCGGCTGCGGACGTGGAAGACATCCGATCAGCCGATGCAGCGGAAGGCGGCGGCGCTGCCGATCATCGCGCTGACGGCGTCGGCTTATCCGGAGGAGCGGGCGCGGTGTTTTGATTCAGGCATGAACGGTTTCGTGGCGAAGCCGGTGAAGCTGGCGGAACTGCAGGCGGCGCTGAGCGTGTTTGCGCAGAGCGGGGCGTTGACTCGATAAGAAGGACGATCGCGCCGCGCCGCGTAGAGGCTTCGCCCACGCGGTGGACTGAGGTGAAAAGGACGACACGGAGGTCGTCCCTCCAGAGGGATGAACCGGACAACGCGCCGGGGACGGCGCGTTCCACCTTATTTTGCGGGGAGCTGTAGGGGCTTTCCGGCGACGGTGACGTTTTCGAGTTTCAGGTCTTCGACATTTTCGAGGATGAAGGTTTTGCCGGCTTCTTTGATCGCGATGTTGCGGAGGACGACGCCTTTGAGCGGGGACTCGGCGGGGGCGGAGCCGTCGAAGATGGTGCCGGCGCGTTCGACGGTGAGGTTTTCGAAGACGATGTCGCGGTAAGTGGACGGGTGGCCGCCACCGAGGAGGCCGGGGTAGTTGAGCTGGAACCAGAACAGAGTGTCGAAGGATTCGACGGTCATGTTGCGGACGCGGATGTGTTCGACGACGCCACCGCGGTCGAGGTTGGCCTTGAAGCGGATCGCGGAGAGTCCTTTGCGAAGGATGTTGTTGTCGAAGAAGACGTGGCGGACGTCGCCGGACATCTCGCTGCCGAGGGCGATGCCGTCTTCGCCGCCCATGTCGTTGTTGCGGATGACGACGTACTCGCTGGGCTTGCCGACCTCGCGGCCATCGCGGTCGCGGCCGGATTTGACGACGACGGAATCGTCGCCGGTGCGGAAGTGGCAGTTCTCGATCAGAACGAAGCGGGAGGAATCGACGTCCACGCCGTCGTTGTTGTGCTGGTGACTGTCGATCTTGAGGCCGCGGATGGTGGCGTGATCGGTGTAAACCAGGTGGTTTATCCAGAACGGCGAGTTATGCTGGGTGAAGTCGGTTAGGAGGATTCGCTCGGCGCGGAAGAACTGGATGAGGGGCGGGCGGAGGTAGGTGCCTTCGGCGAAGACGCGCTTGGCGGCGGGGGTGCCGTCGACGCCCATCTTGCGGAGGGCGTTCATGTCGGCGTGCTGGCGTTCGCCGATCCAGGTGTTGAATACGCTCTGCTTGTTACCGTCGATAACGCCCTTGCCGGTGATGGCGACGTCGTGGACCTCGAAGGCGTAGATGAGCGGGGAGTAGCTGTAGAGCTCGGTGCCTTCCCAGCGGGTGAGGACGGCGGGGAGATAGTCTTTGGGCTCGGGGCCGAAGAGGAGCGTGGCGCCCTCGGCGACGTGGAAGTCGATTTTGCTCTTCAGGTGGATGGGGCCGTTGCTGAGCCAGGAGCCTTTCGGGAGGATGACGCGGCCGCCACCCTCGGCGGAGGCTTTGGCGATAGCGGCGAGGATGGCGGGGCGTGAATCGTGCGTGAGACCTTCCTTGGCGCCGAAGTCGGTGATGAGGAAGTCGCGCTGGGGGATTTGCGGGAGCTGGATTTTTTGGACGATCTCATCGGCCATGGCCCAGTCGCCGGTGGGGCTCTTGATTGTCACGGGGGCGGCGGACGCGGAGGAGGCGGTGAACGCGGCGGTCGCGACGAACCAAGGGAGCAGTCGGAGGGCGGGCAGGAGTGTGAGAGGGAGTTTCATGGGAGGATCGAGATTGGCGAAACGAAGGTGTCGGTAGGGATTTCGGGGCGGGCGTCAAAGCCGGGAAATCGGTCCGGTCCGCATGGCGCGGCAGACGGTGAACGCGGGACTGAAATGCGCCGGACGTGCGGCGCGAGATCAGGCGGAGGGCTTGGGCGCGGACGAGGGCGCGAGTGTGGCGAGTTGTTTTTCCAATTCGCGGACGCGGAGCATGAGCTCGGGGAGGCGCTGGACGGCGATCCACTGGCGCTTGGCCTGTTTGTCGGGAGCGGCGGGGATGCCGAGGACGGTTTCTTTATCGGCGACGTCGCGCATGACGCCGGACTTGGCGCCGATGATGGCCTGGCGGCCGATCTTAAGGTGGCCGGCGATGCCGGATTGGGAGGCGACGACGGCGTAGTCGCCGAGGTGGGTGCTGCCGGCGAAGCCGACCTGGCCCATGATGAGGCAGTGTTTGCCGATCACGACGTTGTGGGCGACGTGGACGAGGTTATCGATCTTGGTGCCCTCGCCGATGATGGTGGGGCCGAGCGCGCCGCGGTCGATGGCGGCGTTGGCGCCGATCTCGACGTCGTTGTGGATGATGACGTGGCCGACCTGAAGAATTTTGACGTGTTTGCCCTGATTGAAGACGTATCCGTAACCGTCGGACCCAATGACGGTGCCGGCGTGGATGGAGACGCGGTGGCCGAGCTCGGTGCGGGCGTAGAGGACGACGTGGGGCGAGAGGCGGGTGTCGTCGCCGATGCGGGAATCGCGGGCAACGTGATTGCCGCCCATGAGGACGGTGCGGGCGCCGATGATGACGTTTTCGCCGATCACGCAGCCGGGGCCGATGTGGGCGGAGGGATCGATCTGGGCGGAGGCGGCGATGCGGGCGGTGGAGTCGATGCCGGGGGCGAAAGAGTCGGCGGGGAAAAAGAGCGGGAGGGCTTTGGCGGCGGCGACGCGGGCGTCGGGGACGCGGATGAGGACTTTGGTGGCGGAGGTGAATGCGCCGGAGATGAGGATGGCGGTGGCGGCGCTGGCTTCGGCGGCGGCGAAGTAGGCTTCTTTTTCCGCGAAGGTGAGATCGCCGGGTCTGGCGTTATCGGCGGAGGCGAAGCCCGTGAGGGTCGCGTCGCCGTTGCCGATGAGTTCGCCGCCGAGGTGTCTGGCCAGATCGGCCGTGGTGATTTGCATAAAGGGGTAGTTGGAAATCGGGCACACGCGCGGCGGTGTGTCGGAACGGAGCGCGCTTCGAGAAGATGCGCGGGTGGCGGAGGCGGAGTGCTAGACGTTGCGCAGGCTGACCATGCTTTGGGTTTCAACGCACCAGACTTTGAGGCGGAGGCAGCGGATGATGTCGGCGGGGTGCAGCGAGGTGACTTTGGGGTTTTGCAGCTCGGGCATGGCGCGGATCACCTCGGGAAGACGGTAGAAGGGGATGTGGTCGTTGAGATGGTGGATGTGGTGGAAGCCGATGTTGGCGCTGAACCACTGCATGAGCGGACCCATGCGCATGTAGCTGGAGGATTCGAGGGCGGCTTTTTCGTAGGTCCAGCCGTCGCGGTCGCTGAAGGAGACGCCGGGGAAGTTATGCTGGGCGTAGAAGAAGTAGGAGCCGATGGCGTAGGTGATGAAGTGCGGGAGGGTCTGGGTGATCAGCAAGGTGGCCCAGCCGCCGTAGATCACGAGGGCGGTGCTGATGGCGAAATGGATGATGAGTGCGACGAGGCAGTCGAAGTGTTTGCGGGGGTGATTGAGGAACGGGTTGAGGCACATGCCGAAGAGGAACATGAACACGTAGCCAAAGAGGATGGTGAGCGGGTGGCGGACGAAGAGGTAGCCGAAGCGTTTGCCGGTGGAGCTTTGTTTGAACTGCTCTTTGGTCATGATCGGGTATGAGCCGATGTGGGAACCGCGGAGCTTGGAATTGTGGTGGTGGTGATGGTTGTGGGAGGCGCGCCAGATACTGCTCGGGCTGAGGGCGAGAATCCCGAAGATCTGCATCAGGAACTCGGCTACGCGGGAGCGAGGGAGGATGGCGTGGTGCTGCTGGTCGTGGTAAATCACGAACAGGCGGAGCAGGAGCAGGCCGGCGAGGACGCTGCCGGTGAGGCGGGCGGCGAGGTGGACGGGGAGCAAGGTGAGCGCGAGGGCGGCGGCGAGTAGGAAGCCGGTGGAGAGCAGATACCACCAGCTGCGGGTGGCGTCGTCCTTGGCGAATTGTTTGGTGGCCAGGATGAGTTCTACGCCTGTTTTCATGGGTGGGGGTGGCATGACCGTGACGGGGGAGGGGCCGGTGTCGATGAGGACTTCGGTGAAACGGGATAATTAACGGAGCGAAGGCGGGCGGGGATTTCGCCAGAGCGGAGGACACAAACGCGTTGTGTTGCGGGTGGCGGGAGGCGACGGTGACGGATGGAAAACAAAACCGTGTCGTGGCAGAAACGTTTCGGGTTCACCGTGTGTGCTGCTGATGCGGTGGAGAAAAAGATCCCGGCCAAGGCGCTGGGGGTGGCGGTGATTTTTGAGCCGACGGAAACGGGCGAGAAAATTTTTCTCGTGATCGAGTCGCGTGCAAGCGGGCTACGCGCGCATTGCGTGAAGCGGCTGACCACGGGGAAGCTGCCGCCGGTTGCATCGCTCAAGGTGGCGTTCAAGGCGGTGGAGCTGGCGGATGCGTCGCCAGAGTCGGTGAAGGCGGCGTGTCGCGAGCAGTTGATTCTCACCGGAGAACTGCGGCGGGAGTTGCGGCCGGCGATGCGGTGAGGCGACGGGCCGGAGCGCCCATTGATTATCCGACGAGTGAGGGGCGTCCGAGGATCTGGCGGCAGAGGGATTCGCCGCGGTTGAAATCACGGCAGGTTTGCGGGCGCGTTTCGTAGATCGTGCAGAGACGGGTGACGGGATGGAGGGCGACGCAGGCACCGTCGCTGTGTTGATCCATGCAGCGGGCGCCGTCGTGGGTGACGACGAGTTCTTCGGGGACGAGATCGCCGGGGCGGAGCTCGACCACGAGGTGGCAGCAGCGGCCGCAGCCGGCGCAGTCAGGGAGATCGTCGTGGATGTTGATACTTCGAACGCAGACAGTGGGGACATTCTCTGGCGATCTTTCGTGGGAAAATTTGTTGATGTTGTCCGCTGAAGTCAGGGGCGTTCGTTGCAGAGGTGGACGAAACTAATTCAACCCGTTGAAATCATGAGCTCTCAAAATAGCGCCACGAAATCTGACCATTATACACCGACTGATCGCGACCTTGTTCTTACGCGCATCATCGATGCTCCGCGCGAGAAATTATACGCGGCGTGGACTCAGCCAGAACTCCTCCAGCAGTGGTTCGCGCCGCTGCCGTACACGACGCCGGTCGCAGAACTGGATGTGCGTGCGGGCGGTTCGAGCCTGATCGTGATGCGCGGGCCGGATGGCGTGGATATGCCGAATCACGGCGTGTATCTCGAAGTCATTCCCAACGAGCGGATCGTTGCGACGGACGCGTTCACGAAAGCGTGGGAACCGTCGCAGAAGCCATTTATGACAATCGTCCTCACCTTCGAGGAAGCTGGACCGGGTAAGACGAAATACACGGCGCTCGTGAGACACTGGTCGATCGCCGACAAGGAGGCGCATGAGAAAATGGGGTTTCATCAAGGCTGGGGAGTGTGCGCGGATCAACTCACGGCGCTCGTGACGAAAAAGTGAGGCCGGGCCTCAGGCTTTTTTCACGAAGCAGGCTTTGAGCGCCATGCCGATGCCGTCGATCTTGCAGTCGATCTCGTGGTCACCGTCGACGAGGCGGATGTTTTTGGCTTTTGTGCCGCCTTTGAGAACACCGGAGCCGCTGCGGAGTTTGAGGTCTTTGATGAGGACGACGGTGTCGCCATCGGCGAGGGGCGTGCCGTGCGCGTCTTTCACGACGCGGGCGGCTTCGGGGGCGGCGTCTTTGGGCCATTCGTTTCCGCACGTGGCGCATTCCCAGTGGGCGGGATGTTCAAGGACGTCGTCGAGGGTGCAGGCTGGGCAGGCGGGTTTGGACATGGCGGAGTGTGAAACGTAAGGAAGGTGAAGATTTCGGTGAACGAGTGGGTTGACGGCAAACGTTTTGGCTGGGCAGAAGTGATGGATCATGGCCACTACGAACACCCCGTTTCCCCTCGCTGCTGCGTACCTGTTGCTCTTTCGGAATGCGGGACCGGAGACGCATGCGCACCTGACGGCGGAGCAGCAGAGGGTTTTGGCGAAACAATGGAACGATTGGTACGACGGGCTGGCGCGCGAGGGGAAGGTGGAGCATGGACGGCCGCTCGGACTGGGCGGGCGCGTGGTGTCGGGCGCGAAGGGCGAGCGGGTGATCGACGGGCCTTATGCGGAGGGGAAGGAGATCGTCGGCGGGTATATTTTTCTGCGGGTGGCAGATCTCGATGAGGCCACGGAGATCGCCAAGAAGTGTCCTGGCCTCGCGCAGGGGTTGACGGTCGAAGTGCGGCCGATGGCGGAGGTGAGTCCGGTGCTGGCGGATGTTCGAGGGCGGCCGCCGGTGTGAGGGGTGGACTGGAGACGTCAGCGCAGTGGTGATGTGTGGGGCTTGAGGTGGGGCGGGCGGTCCATAATGTTGGAGTAACGAAGGCTTGGGCACTGTGTGGTGCATCCAGGTATGGCTCTCGCTCACCGCGTGGTTTCCTCCTCTCATCATTTTCTCATTCTATGAAAACCCTCCGCACTCTTACTTCTGCCGCGACCGTCGTGTCGGGCGTGTTGCTCACCGGCTCCGATGCGTTCGCGCAGGGTTACCCGCGGATCGATCCGGCGGTGCAGAAGATCACCGATGAGCGCGTGGCGGCGGAGAAGAAGCGCTCGGACGAACTCTTCGCGAAGCAGCTGCCGGAGATCGAGGCGTGGGCGGCGAAGGGGAAACCTTATCTGCCGGGCGCGGCGGAGGCGGGCGATCTTCCGCAGGCGAAGATCCCGGCGTTTCCGGGAGCGGAAGGCGGCGGGATGTATTCGTTTGGCGGACGTGGCGGAAAGGTGCTGGTGGTGACTAATCTAAACGACAGCGGGCCGGGGAGTTTTCGCGAAGCGTGCGAGGCGGCGGGGCCGCGCGTGGTGGTTTTCAACGTGGCGGGCATCATCCAGCTGAAGAACCGTATCGTGATCCGCGCGCCGTACATCACGATCTCGGGCGCGACGGCACCGGGCGATGGCGTGTGCATCGCGGGCAACACGGTGGAGCTGGAGTCGCACGACATCATCATCCGCCACATGCGTTTTCGCCGCGGTGCTACGGATGCGACGGAGCGCAACGACTCGATCGGTGGCAATCCGGTGGGCAACGTGATGATCGATCACGTCTCGGCTTCGTGGGGACTCGACGAAAATATGTCGATGTACCGCCACATGTACCAGCCGCCGGAGGGCGGGAAGGAGCTGAAGCTGCCGACGGTGAACATCAGCATCCAGCACTCGATTTTCTCGGAGGCGCTGAACACGTATCACCACGCGTTTGGCTCCACGATCGGCGGGCGCAACAGCACGTTTCATCACAATCTCTGGGCCTCGAACACGGGGCGGAATCCGAGCGTCGGCATGGACGGGGATTTCACGTTCGTGAACAACGTGGTCTTTAATTACCGGCATCGCACGGTGGACGGCGGCGATCACCGGAGTCGTTTCAATATCATTAATAATTACTTCAAGCCGGGCCCGGGCACGCCGGACACGGCGATCGCGTACCGGTTGTTGAAGCCGGAGAGCGAACGGTCGAAGACGGTGGTGGATAATTTCGGCAAGGCGTACGTGGACGGAAACGTGGTCGAAGGGCATGACCGCGTGACGAGGAATAACTGGGATGGTGGTGTGCAGCCGGATTCACAGGCGGCGGTGCAGGCGGTGCTGCCGAAGATCCGCGTGGAGGAGCCGTTCAAGCACGCGGCGCTGACGATCCAGACAGCGCGCGAAGCGTATGAAGAGGTCTTGAAAAACGCGGGTGCGACGCTGCCGGTGCGCGACGCAGTGGACGAGCGTGTCGTGAAGATGGTGAAGACGGGGAAAGTCGCGAAGGCGACGATCACGCCGGAGTCGAAGACGAAGGCAGCGGCGGTACGCTACGATCAGAAGTGGATCGACGAGATGGAGGAGATGGTGACGAAGGGCTACATCACCGATCCATCGGAAGTGGGCGGTTATCCGAAGTATTCGGGCAAGCCGTACAAGGACACGGATGGCGACGGTCTGCCGGACAGCTGGGAGAAGAAGTACGATCTCGATCCGAAGAACGCGGCGGATGCGGTGCTGGATCTGAACGGGGACGGCTACACGAATATCGAGGAGTTTATCAACGGGACGAATCCGGAGGCGAAAGCGAAGAGCTGATGCCTCAGAGTTTCCCGGCCGCCATTCTGGCCGGGACTGCAAAAGCCCTGAGCTTTCCCGCTCCGGGCTTTTTATTTGCCGGCTTCGGGGCAGGGATTTTGCGCGGCCATCGATTGAACAATTTCTTCGGGAGTAAGATCGCGAATATGCGTCGCGATTGACCAGTTGTGGCCGAAGGGATCGACGACCGAGCCGTAACGGTCGCCCCAAAACATGTCGTCGAGCGGCATCATGACTTTGCACCCGGCGGCGACGGCGCGTGCGAAGACCTCATCGACGTTGGGGACGGAGAGGTGAATGGTGACGGGGGAGCCTTTGAGGGCCTTGGGGTCGTGGGAGCCCCACTCAGGAAAGGCGTCGACAAGCATGACGGTGGAGTCGCCGATTTTGACGGCGGCGTGGATGAGTTTTCCATCGGGGCCGGGGACGCGCATGAGCTCGGTGGCGTTGAAGGCTTTTATGTAGAATCCGATCGCAGTGGCGGCTCCATCGCAGACGAGATGAGGAGTGACGGTGTGCATGCCGTCGGGGATGGGTTTGGCGGCGGGTTTACCGAGAGGTTTTGAGGAATCGGGTGATGTGGTGGTGCTCATGTTTTTTAAGAGGCCGCGGGCGGCAGTCGGTTGCGTGTATGCAAATGGGACGGCGTCGCGGTTATCCTGATTGACGGACGGGGAGGGCGGTTCCGGACATCAGCAGAACAATTGGAAGCGGGCGGTACGCGCGGTCTGCGCTTGGCCCTTCAGTATTGAGGCGGGGCGTTTGCGTTCTGGCGGATCTCTCCTGTCTTACCGGTCCCGCTCTCACCTTATGCAAAACGCACCATTGTTCTCGCCTGTTTCTCTCGGCGCACTCGCGCTTCCTAATCGCATCGTCATGGCGCCGCTTACCCGCTGCCGCGCGGATGCGAATCACGTGCCGACGCCGATGATGGCCGAGTATTACGCGCAGCGCGCGAGCGCCGGCCTGATCGTGGCAGAAGCCACCATGGTCATCGAAGGCAACTCCGCGTTTGGCGGACGTGAACCGGGCATTTATTCGCAGGCTCAGGTGGCGGCGTGGAAAAAGATCACCGAGGCGGTCCACCTGCGCGGCGGCAAAATCGTTTTGCAGATCTGGCACGGCGGACGGGCGTGTCATCCGTTCTTTAATGGCGGTGCGCAGCCGGTGGCGCCGAGTGCGTTGCACATCACGAACGACGAGACGCATACGCCTGAGGGAAAAAAGCCGTACGTGATCCCGCGCGAACTGCGCGACGACGAATTGCCGGGTATCGTCGCCGGGTTTCGCAAGGCTGCCGGGAACGCGCAAGCGGCGGGTTTCGATGGGGTGGAGGTTCACGGGGCGAACGGTTATCTGCTCGATGAATTTTTGCGCGATGGCAGCAACCGGCGCAGCGGCGCGTATGGCGGGCCGATTGAGAATCGTGCGCGGCTGCTGCTCGAAGTTGTGGACGCGTCCGTAGCGGTCTGGGGCAAGGAGCGCGTGGGCGTGCGCCTTTCTCCGCTCAACAGCTATAATGACATGAAGGACAGCGATCCGGTCGCGCTCACGCGGTATGTCGCGACGCAGCTCAACACTCGCGGCATCGCCTATCTGCATCTCATGCGCGGTGATTTCTTTGGCATTCAAAAAGCCGACGTGGTGACGCCAGCGCGGGAAGCGTTCAAGGGACCGCTGATGGGCAACATGGGCTACACGCCGGTCGAGGCGGCGCAGGCGATCGACGCGGGTACGTTGCAGGCAGTGGCGTTTGGCCATCACTACGTGAGCAATCCCGATCTGGTGGAGCGCGTGAAAGCCGGTGTGGCGCTCGTCGAGCCGGATGGGAGCACGCTCTACACGCAAGAAACCAAAGGCTACACGGACTATCCGGTGATCGCGACAACGTGAGCCGACTCGGAAACGCAGCGAAGGTTGAGCGGGGAGCCGGGCGAAGACGAGGTGCGCAATGTCTCGAGTGACGTTGCGCACCGACCGAGCTGTCGGGTTTTTCCCGGTCGTGAGGTACGGGGCGGAGGCGGTCACCGGGCGTATGGAAGGGCGGGGGACTTCGCGCGTGCTGACTCGCTCCGATTTGCGAGCGGAACGGGTTTAGTCGTTTGCTGACCAAGCGACACCATGACCCCGAATGACATGACCAGCCCCAAGCCGCGCCGCTTCTCGATGATACGGTCGTTCGTGCTCGCGGATTTTTTGACGCTGGGAAATGGCTTTTGCGGGACGGGCTCGGTGCTGGCGTCGATGTACTTTCTCGTGATGGGCGAAGGGCGCTGGCTGGTGACGGCGATGGTGTTGCTGCCGGTGGCGCTGATTTTCGATTTTGCCGATGGGCGGGTCGCGCGGTGGCGGCGCAATTCCTCGGCGCTGGGGGCGGATCTGGATTCGCTGGCGGATGTGATTTCATTTGGCATGGCGCCGGCGGCACTCGGGTTCGCGGTGGGGCTGCGCGGGGCGCTCGATGTGGCGGTGCTGCTGTATTTCGTGGCGTGCGGCATCAGCCGGCTTGCGCGTTTCAACGCCACGGCGGATGCGCTGGCTGACGATAGCGGCAAGGTGAAGTACTTTGAGGGAACGCCGATTCCGACGAGTGTCGCGATCGTGGTCGTGATCGCGGTGCTGTACGCGCAAGGGCTGATCGGGGCGAATCTCTGGCTGGGCGCGTGGCACATCGGTGGTGCGGTGCTGCATCCGTTCGCGTTCATTTATGTGCTCAGCGGAAGTGCGATGATCAGCACGATGCGAGTGCCGAAGATCTAGCGGTAAGCGGCGATTTCGCTGAAGTGGGCACGTTTGAGAAGAGAATGAGGAGGTGCGTTTTGGCAGGGCTCGGCTGTTGCCAAAGCGAAAATCGAGGCGGACGGTGCCGCTGCTTTCTTTGACGGGGCTGCGTCTCGCGCGTGGTCCCTGCATCTCACCCCGGATGCTTGCTACAACCCTTACCCCTTTCGGTGGCCGGTCTCACCCGGATCAGTCGACGTCGTGTGCATGCGCCTTGGGGGCTGCTGCGGACTGCGCAATTGGATCAGACTTGGGTAGGGCGTAGCGGAGAATTTCTTAATCTCTGATCCGGCGAACGCCCGAGTCAGCGCGGCGGACAGATGCACTCAGGGAGTAGCAGGGAACGCATGGCCGGGATCGCCTACTGTGTGGGCTCCATGCCTAATTTTTTTCTGACGCGACTGATGTTCGTGACGCTTGTGCTCGGAAGTTTCTTGAGCGCGATTTCTTCGCTGGCTGCCTCAGCACCCGCGCTGCCGCTGACTGCGACAACACCCGCGGCTTCTCAGTCTGAGCCGAAAGACGTGCTCAACGTTCAGTCGGTGGCGGGCAAGCGGGCGGCGCTGAAAAAGGAAATCGCTGCAACGCGCGAAGAGCTGGCCCAGTTATCGGAAGGCATGACTGACGCCGCCGCACGCTGGCTCACGCAGGAGACCGCGTTGCTGGAGCGTCTCGATGCGGTTTACGCGGAGCAGCAGCGTACGTTGCAACACGCTGCGGATCTCGCGAAGGAAGCGGCTGATGTCGAGGAACGCACCCGCAATCAACGTCCGCCCGAGGCTACGTTAAAACCGCCGCTCGGGATGGAGTTGTTCGATCAGCTTTACGATGAGCGCGACTACCTTGAGCAGGCGGGTGGCTGGTTGAAGACCGATATCACTAATACCGAGACGATGCTCCAGGAGGCGCGTGACACATTAGAAGAAAAGGAGCGCGTACGGCGGACGGTGAGAGAGACGGTTGATACCGGTGACGCGAAGATGAAAGCGCCGGGGAATTTGCGCCTCGCCGAATTGGAGGTTCGTCTCGCTCAGGAGACGGTGGTGCTGCAGGAAAACGCGCTGCGGACGTTGAAGCTGCAGGAGTCGCTTTTGGGGCCGAAGCAGAAATTGCTGCGTCCGCGATTCGAGTGGCTGCGCGCGCATCTAGCACTCGGGGACGGAGAGCTTGCGGCGTCGAAACAAGCGCGGGAGGAGCGTGGAGGCGTCCTAGATGATGCGATCGCCAGCGCTAAAGAAGAGGCAGATGCAGCCGCCCGGCTGGTAATCGCGGCAGAGCGCCACAGCAAAAGCGACCAGGCCTCGGAGGAGCTGGAGTCGCGGCGCGCGGACCGGCAGACGGCGAATCTCACGCTCAGTGTTCTTACCTCGCAGCGCGCACGTCTCGCAGAGCGGGCAGATGTCGCCGCACTCCGGCGACGCGTGCTTGGGGGCGAACTCTCTTCAAAAGAAATGCGCGCCGCTGCGGACGAAAATCAGGAGGCGATCGATCAACTCGAGCGCGAGCGAAAGCGGCAGGCCATGGATTTGCTCAAGAGCCGGAAAGAGCTTCAGGAAGGACAGGGTCGATTGACGCGTGCAGCGGCGGGCGATGAGAAGGCCGCGCTGTGGACGCTCGAGCGCATGAAGCGTCTTTCGGGCTGGATCGATCTGAGCGAAAGCGAGCTCGCGGATCTCGACCGGCTGCACACCGAGCGCAACCGTTTGAAGGAAGAACTGAGTGGGCGCGTGAATCTTTTCTCCGTCCGCGACACGCTCGCGATCTGCCGCGAGAATGTGATCGGCGCATGGAACTACGAAATTTTTTCTGTGAACGACGCGCCTATACGCGTGAAGACGATGCTGGGTGTCTTGCTGCTCGTGGTTGCTGGTTACTACGGCTCTCGATGGGCAAGCGCACTCATGTCGAGAACGGTGTTCACGCGCATGGGCATGAACACCGGGCGGAAGGCGGCGTGGCAGACGCTTTGGTTTTATGGACTCTTCATCCTGGTGCTGGTGGTGGCTTTCGATTTCTTCCACATATCACTCACGCAATTTTCGGTGATGAGCGGTGCGCTTGCGGTCGGGCTGGGTTTCGGCAGCCAGAACCTGATCAGCAATTTTATCAGCGGCATCATCCTGCTCGTGGAGCGTCCGGTGAATCAGGGCGACGTGATCGAAATCGACGGACGACAGGTGACGGTTGAGCAACTCGGGCCCCGCAGCACCATCGTGCGCACGGCGGACAACACGCATCTCGTGGTGCCGAACAGCCGGCTTCTGGAGCAGCCGGTCATCAACTGGACGTTGTCGGACGATGTGGTGAGAAAGCGGATTCGTCTTGGGGTAGCTTACGATTCGTCCTCGCGCAAAGTGTCGGAACTGCTGGAGGGCGTGCTGGGCACGGTGGAAAATGTGCGCAAAGATCCGGCGCCGGTCGTGAAGTTTGCGGACTTCGGGGAGAATTCACTGATCTTCGAACTTTATTTCTGGGTGAGCATTTCCGATCCGGTCGATGCCGAGAACGAACTCCGGCATCGCATCGCGGAGGTTTTCGCGAAGGAGGGCGTGGTCATGGCGTTCCCGCAGCGCGATGTGCATCTGGAGACGACGAAGCCGCTGGAGGTGATGATCACGCAAGCGGCTTCGCGCGCGAATGACGCTGGACCGGCGATGTCATGATAAGCGTCGAATCCACTCACTTCAGTGATTCATCGACGGTTAACCCTCGGTGGTAGGACGGGGTAGCGGCGCTGGTGAGGTATTGGTTTGAATCTGAGCGAGAATTTTTTCGAGCAGCGTGTGGAGCCTTGGTGTTGTCCCTGTATTTCTAATGAACTCACGCTCGAATAAGCTGAGTGCCACTGCATCCGTCTGATCGAGGATTGTCCCATCGGCAGGATTGAGAAAGACGAGAGTCGCACCGGGGCCTTGCTTGAAATCGTATTTGCCGGCGGCGTCGTTTTTCCACGCATCCAGTCCGGTTTCGATGATCAAACTGCCTGCGGGATGATCGTTATCGCGTGGTTTGAGCAGCAGACCGTAGATGGCGAACTCAGCCGCCAACGGGGTGGATCGCTTCTCCAGCGCCGCAGTGGTTACTGTGCAGGCACGCAGTGCTTTCGTGGAGCAGCGTTCTGTTTTCAGAACGACGATGATTCCTTTTTTCCGCTCGTGCGCAGGCAGACTGTTCATTCGCCGTTCGAAGTCGGCCCTCATTTGAGCGGGCGTCCAGAGCACGGCGGTCATTGGAATGATATTTTCGCAGTCTCCAAAAGGTACGCCGAGGGCATCTGGATAACAGTGAAGCGTGTTGGGTTTGAAAACTTCTCCTCGATAATTTCGTGCGAACTGGAGCGCAGCCGCAGGTCCGTATTTTTCATGGGCTGGCGTTTCGTCGCTGATCGAAGCTACTGCGAGTGCCGGTTGTTGCCCGTGGGCGAAAGATTCGCCGGCGAATGAGGCCGTGACAGAGACGAAAATCGCTAACAACGCAGTGGCGCATTTATCAGGGCTGTTCATGGGAAACGGTGGACCGGGGCGAATAGGTGGGAAACGAAAGGAAGGCTCAAGTTCCTGGAGCTTCAGCGGGCCTGTATGCGCCTGATTACATGGGTGGACGCGGTTGAACGGCTGTTTGTGCGAATGCGAAGCGCACCGACCTTGTTATGTCTGCGGCCGTGATGTTGAGTGCGCGGCTGCATGTGCGCGCAATTTTCACCGGAAGAAGACGAGTTGTTCGAGAAGACGGGCGCGTCTGTGCTGCGGCGTCTGCGAAAGACGAAGAATCCGGCGGACCTGTTGTCGGTGGTCGCGAGCGCGCACAAGGAATTCGATCGCGCGTATGCGGCGGCTCCGGCGGCGGCGAGGGAGTCGGTCGCGTGCCGGGCGGGGTGCGATGCGTGCTGTCATGTGCCGGTGGGTTTGCTCGCGCATGAAGTGCTGATTGCGGCGCAGCATGTGCAGATGACTTTTTCGCCGGAGGAGCTGGAGGCGTTGATCGAACGGGCGGCGGCGCATCGGGCGGCGTTTGCGGGGAAATCGAATCACGAGCGGACGGATCTGCGGACGCCGTGTGTGTTGCTGCGCGACGGGAGTTGCTCGATCTACGCGGCGCGGCCGGAGGCGTGCCGGTCGCATCACAGCACGAACGCGGAGGCGTGTCGCATGAATCTGGCGACGGGGCGCGAGGACATCGATGTGTACGTGCCGGGCGTGCGCGGGCGGATGTTTGCGGTGATGCTGTCGATCGATCAGGCAGTGGCGGAGGCGGGTTTCGATGGGCGGGCGTATGATTTTGGTTCGGCGCTGCACGAGGCGCTCACGAACAGTTTTTGCGCGGCGCGGTGGGTGCAGCGGCAGGCGGCGTTTCCCGAAGATTGCTGGGAAGCGTCGGAGGATGGTGATGACGAGTCGGGCGTGATCCGGGCGGAAGGTTTTTTCCAGTAGCGCGTGGGGACGAGCGGGTGCGAGGTGTGGGTAGAGAAGGGTGTGAGGGGAGGCGGCGATCGGAGTGAGTTGGGATGTGAGGAAGCGGGCGGTGAGGTGGGGCGTGGGGAGGGATTTGGTTTACGCGGGAATGGGAGGGCGTAGCGTCGCGGCATGTTGATTGATGCCGCAGAGTTGAGTGGGAATTTGCAGCGCAGCGATTGGGTCGTGTTCGATTGCCGACACGATCTGGTGGATACGTCGCGCGGGGAGAGGCTCTATCGCGAGGGGCATATCCCGGGGGCGCATTTCGCGCCGGTGGAGACGGCGCTCTCGGGTGCGAAGACGGGGAAGAACGGGCGGCATCCACTGCCGGCGGCGGAGGCGTTTGCGGCGTTTCTCGCGAGGCATGGCGTGACGGAGAAGACGATGATCGTGGCGTATGATGACGCAGGTGGACTTTATGCGGCTCGGCTTTGGTGGATGGCGCGGTGGATCGGGCATGAGCGCGTGGCTCTGCTTGATGGCGGGTGGACGAAGTGGATCGCAGATGGGCGAGCGGTGACCACGGAAGTGCCGGAGGCGGTGGCGGCGCAGCCGCTGGCGGTGCGGGAGCATGCGGCGTGGGTGTGGAGCGCGGAGGATGTGTTGCGGCAGATCGACGATGCGGCGTTCGCGTTGATCGATGCGCGCGCGGGGGAACGGTATCGCGGCGAGGTGGAGCCGATGGACCCGGTGGCGGGGCACATCCCGGGAGCTCTGAATCGTTTCTATAAGGCGAACCTGAAGGCGGATCTCACGTTCCGGCCAAGGGAGGAGTTGAGGCGCGAGCTGAGCGAACTGATCGGCGTGCGCGCGCCGGAGCGCGTGGGGCATTCGTGCGGCTCGGGAATCACGGCGTGCGCGGCTATTTTCGCGATGGAGTACGCGGGGCTCGCGGGATCGAAGCTGTACGCGGGCTCTTGGAGCGAGTGGGTGGCCGATCCGGCGCGGCCGGTGGCGAAGGGGACGC
This sequence comes from Nibricoccus aquaticus, assembly GCF_002310495.1. Classification (GTDB taxonomy): domain Bacteria; phylum Verrucomicrobiota; class Verrucomicrobiia; order Opitutales; family Opitutaceae; genus Nibricoccus; species Nibricoccus aquaticus. The sequence goes on from NZ_CP023344.1 coordinate 3,879,468, forward strand.
ACTAGTTTCTCGGATCATCTTTGGGTAAGGTGTCCGAAGGCGTGGGGCTTGTTCGTTGTGGTTTTGTTCGTGCGCGGTCTGGTCGCGCACGTGCTCTTGCTTCAACGATGAAAACGAAAAACACGACGAAGGTTCGGGGCGATGGCGGCGGTGATAGCGGCACGCAAGAGGTCGATACATTCATGGCAGGTTTGGATCATCCGCTCAAAAACGAGATCGTGGAGGTGCGGCGGATTATATCCGGGGTGAGTCCGGCGATTCAGGAAGGGGTCAAGTGGAACGCGCCGAGTTTCCGGACGACTGAGTTTTTCGCGACGATTCATCTGCGCGCGCGGGATAAGATTCAGATCGTTTTCCACCTCGGTGCAAAGGCGCGCGACGACGTGCAGTCGATGGCGATCAGCGATCCCTGCAGTCTCATCAAGTGGCTCGCCAAGGATCGGTGTCTGGTGACGGTCGGTGATGTGGTCGCGAATAAAGCCGCGCTCGTGGCGATCGTGCGTCAGTGGATCGCGTATGTGTGATGGGAGTTCTAGTCCCCTCAGGGAGCTGACGAGGCGGTCTCCACGCGTTTGAAATGGGTGCGCGTGGTTTCGAAATCGCGGGAGATCTTCGCGAAGAGGACGCGGACAGCGCCGCCGCCGCGGAGCATCACGGGCTGGGGCGGATACGCGGGGTCGAGGGTTTTGAAGCGGGCTTCGAGGCCGGCCTCGGTGACTTTGACGACGCCGGAGAAACGCAGCGGCTCGCGGAGTTTCACGACGATGTCTTCGAGGGCGCGCGTGGTTTTGTTCACGCGGAAGAGCGCCTGGAATTTATCGGACGGGAAATCCGCAGAGGTGGAGGGAACGGGCAGTTCGAAGACGAGGGCGGCGACTTCGTCGGCGAAGAGGCGGAGGTCGGTGCGGTCGATGGAGTTTCGGAGGTTGCGGAGTTCGCCGAGTGGATCGGTGTCGTCGCCGCCGTTTTCGCGCCAGCGGTGGAGTTCGTCGGGAGTGGGTGGTTTGCCGCCGATTTCGAGGAGGGTGCAGCGCTCGTGTTCGGGCCTGGAGGGATCGATGCGGGTGACGGTGGTTTTCTTTTCGCCGGCACGGCGGGTGGTTTCGGTGTAGGCCCAGCGATCGGACTCGGCGCCGATTTTCGCGAAGGCGTCTTCGAAGAGGGCGCGCTGGGTGTCGGTGGCGCGGGGGAGTTTTTGAAACGCGGCGGAGGTGGCTTGTGGGGGATTTTGATCGGGAGAAATGGGGGCTTCGGAGATGGGCGGTGGAGTTTCGGAGAGGTCGGGCGCGGGGGTGTGATCGGCGTTTACGGTGAGCGGCCAGCGGGGGGAGGAGGTGGTGGTCTGGTTGAGCCAGAAATCGAGTTCGCGCTGGAACTCGGGGCGGGCGAGGTCGTGGGGGATTTCTTGTTGCGGACGGCCGCGCGGGAGGGCCCAGGCGCGTTCGAGTGCGCCGGAGGGCGAGGTGAGGTACACGCGGGACTCACGGGCGAAGATGGTGGTGGGCGACGAGATGGGGCGGCCGGGCGTGGCGGTGGCGGCGTTTGCGGAGAGATCGGCGGAGGCTTCGGCGGAGATCGCTTCGAGGATGATGTCGGTGCGGCCGCGTTGCTGGCTCACGTAGATGCGGTGGCCGACCGAGTCGCTCCAGAGCGTCCACTGGTGGCAGAGAAAATAGGGTTGGTTGGCATCGACGGGGAGTTGGAGGCCGTTGAGGTAGGAGCGGCGGAGTAGGACGTGGATGCCGTGGTCGAGAATGAGGCGGGCGCGGTCGGCGAGCGGGCCGGGCTCGGGAATGAGGGCGGGGCGGCGATCAGGCGCGCGCCACACGGTATCGCCCCAGCGCGGGGGCGGCGTGGGAATGCGGAGGTGAAGCGTGCGGCGTTTTTGAGTGGTGGCGGATTCGACGACAAGGGTCCAGGTGACGTCGTTTTCACCGCGGGCGACGGCGGCCCACTTGGTTTCCTGGATACGCCGCCATTTTTTGAGGGAGAAGGAGCCGCTGGCAGTGGGAGCGCCGTCGGAGCTGACGATGCGGTCGCCGGGTTCGAGGCCGGCGCGGGAGGCGGCGGTATTGGGGAGCACGACGTCGACCACGGGTGTGTACACGCGATTGAAGAAGGTGGATCGGGCGGGTTCGTAGGCAGGGGAGACGCGGAAGCCGAAGTCCTCGATGCGGCCGGCGGAGGCGTTGAGCGCGGGCAGGAGGGTGACGTCGCCCATGATGTCGTCTGCGGCGGTTGCGGCTTCGGGCGATGCTGGCGCTGTATCGGAAGCGTGTAGGTGGCAGGGGAGCAGGCTGAGCGCGATGATCGCGAGAGTGGGGAGTATGAGCGTTCGAAGGGCGCGCATGAAGAGACAGGCGCTAGTGAACACGGAGAAAATGGGCTGAGTTACAATCTCTTGAGAAGTCTCTTAGTGATGTCGCAACGTAGCGAGTGCGTGCGTGGCGGGAGTGGCTTCCAGTCAGAAGGGGGGAGGGCTGGGGTTGTGTTTGGCGTTTTTCTCCGGTGACTCGGGGCGCGCGTTTCGATCTGTCGAGGCGCGGCGAAATACCCCACTGCGTCGGGGCACTGTCTGTCCTGGCAGGCGTGTTGATGACGCCCTCTGAAAATCCACACCTATGAAAACTCCGGGCGCTCTCCTCGTTAAACTCTTACTCGTATCGGTCGCATTCACGGTGCCGCTGTTCGGAAGCGCCGGGGGCGAGGCCAAGGCGTTTCACGCATGGGCGGCGACGCCGCCGATGGGGTGGAACAGTTGGGATTGTTTCGCGACGACGGTGACCGAGGCGCAGACGCGCGCGCAGGCGGAGTACATGGCGGGACATCTCAAAAAACACGGTTGGGAGTATGTCGTGGTGGACATCCAGTGGTACGAGCCGGGCGCGACTGGTTACGATTATCGCAAAGGCGCGCCGCTGGTGATGGATGAGTGGGGGCGGTTGCTGCCGGCGGAGAATCGTTTCCCGTCGGCGGGTGGCGGCGCGGGTTTCAAGCTGCTCGTGGAGCATGTGCATTCGCTGGGACTCAAGTTCGGGATTCATCTCATGCGCGGGATTCCGCGGCTGGCGGTGGAGCGGAATCTGCCGGTGAAAGGCACCGACGTCCGCGCGCAGGATATCGCCGATATGAAGAGCATCTGCCCGTGGAATCCGGACATGTATGGCGTCGATATGTCGAAGCCGGGCGCGCAGGAATACTATGACTCGGTCTTCGCGCTGATTGCGTCGTGGGGAGTCGACTACGTGAAGGTGGACGACATCGCGCGTCCGTACGACGCGCATAGCGCGGAGATCGAAGCCATTCGGAAAGCTATCGACCAGGCGGGGCGTCCGATGGTGCTAAGCCTTTCGCCTGGCGAGACCATCATCGCGGCTGCGGAACATGTTAAGCGGCACGCGAATCTCTGGCGCATCAGCGACGATTTTTGGGACAACTGGCCGGCGCTGCATGAGCAGTTCGCGCGGCTGGATCGGTGGAATCCGCATCGTATTTCAGGCGCGTGGCCCGATGCGGATATGCTGCCCTTCGGCGTGATCGACCTCGGCAAGCGCACGACACGTTTCACGAAGGACGAGCAGTACACGGTGATGACGCTCTGGAGCATCGCGCGGTCGCCGCTGATGCACGGCGGGGATATGACGAAGATGGACGAGTTCACGCTTTCGTTGCTCACGAATGACGACGTGCTGGCGGTCAATCAGCGGAGCGAAAACAACCGCCCGCTTTTCAACCGCGATAATCTCATCGGCTGGATGGCGGATGTGCCTGGTTCGCCGGATAAGTATGTGGCGCTCTTCAATGCGCGTGAACGCATCGAACTCGCGCCGGAGCGCGCGGTGTTTCGTGGCGGAGTGTCGCGCGATGCTGGGCGGCAGAGCGTCGCGGTCGATCTCGAGGTGACGGGCGCGACATCGCTCGTGCTGGTGGCCGATCCGACGGTGGACGGCACGACGTGGGATCATGCGCTCTGGATAGATCCGCGCGTGGTGATGGCGGATGGCAGCGAGCGCAGTCTGCTCGATCAGTCGTGGACGCGGGCGGATGCGTTTTGGAGCAATCTATCCACGGAGAAAGCGCCCGGCGGCGGGCGGATGTCGTCGGGAGGAAAGCCGGTCGCGCGCGGCATCGGTGCTCATGCGCCTGCGTTGATCGAGTACGCGCTGCCCGCGGGGGCGGTGAGATTCCTCGCGACGGCGGCGCTCGATGATGCGGCGGTGAAGGCGACGAAGGGCGGGAGCGTGGAGTTTCGCGTGTTCGTGGGGCGGCCTGGTGATGGCAGCGAGCGGCCGGGGCTGCCGGTCGAGGTTGCGCTGAAGGATCTAGGCATCAGCGGTCCGGTGAAGGTGCGGGATTTGTGGGCGAAGCAAGACCTCGGCGAGATTGGAGAACGATTCGCGCCGGTGATTCCGTGGCACGGCGCGGGGTTGTATCGCGTGTCGGTGCCGGCTCCATGAACAACAGCCGGACATTTTGGCGGACCGTCTGTTTCTGGAGGCTTTGACCGGGCAACAATGCGCGTGCCGCTTTTGTTGAAAGGCAGACGTTCAACGCATCGTTTTCCCTCTCCAGTCGTCTGGTCTGGACCTCATCTTTTTTCGTACGTTAACCGGTTTCCTCCCGCATTCCATTTTTCAACCCATGATCTATCTCACGCGCTCTCTTTTCACTGCGATGCTTGCAACCACCGTGTCCTCGTTTGCAGCCAGCACCGAGGCTTGGGTGCCTGATCGCGGCGACGGTACTTATCAAAACCCGGTGCTTCATGCGGACTATTCCGATCCAGACGCGGTGCGGGTGGGCGACGATTACTACATGACGGCATCGAGCTTCCTCGCGGCGCCAGGGCTGCCGATTTTGCATTCGAAGGACTTGGTGAATTGGACGCTGATCAACCATGTCTTCGCGGTTCAAAAACCGGCGGAGCATTTCTCAAAACCGCGTCACGGGCAGGGCGTGTGGGCTCCGTCGATACGGCATCACGACGGCAAGTTTTGGATTTTTTATCCCGATCCGGATTTCGGCATCTATGTGACGACGGCGGTCGATCCGGCGGGCAAGTGGAGCGAGCCGGTGCTCATGAAGGCAGGCAAAGGACTGATCGATCCGTGCCCGCTGTGGGATGACGACGGGCGGCTTTATCTTGTCCATGGTTGGGCGAGGAGCCGGGCGGGCATCGCGAATATGCTGACGGTGCAGGAGCTCAGCGCTGACGGAACGCGCGTACTCGAATCGGAAATCAACCTTCAGACCGCCGATGGCAAAACGAACGACATCGGCACGGTCGTCATCGACGCGAACAAGCTCGACGGGTGGCGCACGCTGGAAGGACCGAAGTTCTACAAACGGGACGGCTGGTACTGGGTGTTCGCTCCGGCAGGCGGAGTGGCGACGGGGTATCAGGCGGTGTTTCGCAGCAAAAATATCCGCGGGCCGTACGAGCAGCGCATCGTGTTGGAGCAGGGTAAGACGCCAATCAACGGGCCTCATCAAGGTGCGTGGGTGACGACGCCCGACGGGAAAGAGGACTGGTTTCTCCATTTTCAGGACAAGGGCGCGTATGGCCGGGTCGTGCATTTGCAGCCGATGTGGTGGCGCGATGATGGCTGGCCGGTGATGGGCTCCGATCCCGAGAGCGATGGAAAAGGCGAGCCGGTGCTCACGCATGCGAAGCCGAATGTCGGCCGCACATGGCCGGTCGCGGTGCCCGCGACGACCGATGAATTCAACGCGCCGAAGGCGGGACTGCAGTGGCAGTGGAACGCGAATCCACGCGAGGGTTGGGCCTCGCTCACGGCCAAGGCCGGTGCGCTGCGGCTGGCGAGCGTGCCTGCTCCGGCGACGCGCAATGACGATTCAGCAGCGAAGAACAGTCTGTACGATGCGCCGAATTTCTACGTGCAGAAGTTTCCCGCGCCTGCGTTTACCGCGACGACCGTGCTCGATTTCGCGCCGGTGGCCGAAGGCGAGATGGCCGGGCTGGCAGTGTTTGGGTTTAATTATGCGGTGCTGGGTTTGCGCAAGCAGGGCGAACAATCGCGGCTGGTGCTCTTGACGAACATCGGCGCGGACGCGGTCGGCGCGCAGCATCGCGAGACGGCCAGTGCTGAGGTGCCAGCGGGGCCGGTTTATCTGCGCGTGACGGTCGGGGCGGATGCGATGGCGCGCTTTGCCTACAGTCTGGATGACGTGACGTTCACGCCGATTGGCGAGGCGTTCAAGGCACGCGAAGATCGCTGGATCGGTGCGAAGTTTGGGCTCATCGCGACGGCACCTAGCGACGCCACGGCGACGGGGCACGCGGACTTCGACTGGTTCCGGGTGACGGCGCCGGTTCGGTAAGTGCGGCGGCGTGAATGCCGCGATAGTTTCTTTTCTGGTTATAGTCAGTGTTACCCCAAAATCCCTATGACGCACTTCTTGAAAAACGTGGCGTTTGCCGGTGGCTGTTTCTTGAGCTCGGTTGCGATGATCGCGGCGGATGTGCCGGCTGCGCGTGAGGCGCTGGATTTTAATCCGGGCTGGCGGCTGCACGTCGGCGATCCGGCGGGGGCGCAGGAGACGCGGTTCGATGATGCGGGATGGAAACCGGTGACGCTGCCGCGCGCGTGGAATGAGGACGAGGCGTTCAAGAAAGACATCAAGGATCTTTCCACGGGAATCGCATGGTATCGGAAGACGTTTGTGCTGCCGGCGGGGAGCGGAGGGCGGAAGGTGTTTCTCGAGTTTGAAGGTGTACGCCAGGCCGCCGAGGTGTGGATCAACGGCAAGCTGGTCGGCGGGCACGAGAATGGGATCAACGCCTTCGGGCTCGATGTGACCGAGCAGGTGCGGCCGGCGCCGGAGGCTAATGTGATCGCGGTGCGGACGGACAACGCGTGGGACTATCGTGAGCGGTTGTCGGGGGCGCGGTACCAGTGGTCGGATAAAAATTTCAACGCGAACTACGGAGGCATTCCGAAGAATGTGCGGCTGCATGTGACGGACCGCGTCTATCAGACGCTGCCGCTGTATTCGCATCTCGGATCGACGGGCGTCTATGTGTACGCGACTGACTTCGATGTGGCGGCGCGGGTGGCGACGATTCATGCAGAGTCGGAGATCCGCAACGAGGCGACGGCGGCTAGGACGTTTGTCTATCGCGTGAAGGTGGCTGATCGCGACGGGCGCACGGTGGCGGAGTTCGATGGCGGACGTTATACGATTGCGCCTCGCGAGAGCGTGACGGCGCGGGCGTCGGCGCGGGTGAAGGAGCTGAATTTTTGGAGCTGGGGATACGGTTATCTTTATACGGTGACGACGTCGCTGGAGAGCGAGGGGCAGGTGTTTGATTCGGTCGTGACGCGTACAGGTTTTCGCAAAACGGAGTTCGGGCAGGGCGTAGTGAAACTGAATGATCGTGTGATTCAGCTGAAGGGCTACGCGCAGCGGACGTCGAATGAGTGGCCGGCGCTGGGGATGTCGGTGCCACCGTGGTTAAGCGATTACAGCAACGGGCTGATGGTTGAGAGCGGGGCGAATCTGGTGCGCTGGATGCACATCGCGCCGTGGAAGCAGGACGTGGAGTCGTGCGATCGCGTGGGGCTCATGCAGATGTTGCCCGCCGGAGACTCGGAGCGCGACGCGCAGGGACGGCAGTGGGTGCAACGCCAGGAGGTGATGCGCGATGCGATCATCTACAACCGGAACAACCCCAGCGTACTGGTTTATGAGTCGGGCAACAACGGCATCAGCGAGGCACACATGGCGGACATGAAGGCGATCCGTGATCGTTTCGATCCGCACGGTGGGCGGGCGATCGGCAGTCGCGACATGCTCGACAGCCACGTCACGGAGTATGGCGGCGAGATGCTATACGTGAACAAGAGCGCGCGGCAGCCGATGTGGCAGACGGAATATTCGCGGGATGAAGGATTGCGAAAATATTGGGACGAGTTTTCGCCGCCGTATCACAAGGATGGCGAGGGGCCGCCGTATCGCGACGCGCCTGCGCCGACTTACAACCGGAATCAGGATACGCATGCGATCGAGAACGTCGTCCGGTGGTACGACTTTTGGCGCGAGCGGCCGGGCACGGGCACGCGGGTGAACTCGGGCGGCGTGAACATCATCTTCTCCGACACGAACACGCATTATCGCGGAGCGGAAAACTATCGCCGTAGCGGGGAAGTGGATGCCATGCGCATCGCGAAAGACGGGTTCTTCGCGCATCAAGTGATGTGGGACGGCTGGGTGGATGTGGAGACACCGCGCGCGCATATCCTCGGGCATTGGAACTATGCGGCGGGCGTGACGAAGCCGGTGACGGTGGTTTCGAGCGCGGAGTCGGTGGAGCTGTTTCTCAATGGGAAATCGCTCGGGCGTGGCGCGCAGAGCACGCGGTTTCTGTTCACGTTTCCGTCTGTCGCGTGGCAGCCAGGGACGCTCAGTGCGGTTGGCTACGATGCGAAGGGCGCGAAGATTTGTGAGGCGTCGCATGTGACGGCGGGAGAGCCGAGGGCACTCAAGCTTACGATTCAAAACGGGCCTGACGGATTGCGCGCCGACGCGGCGGATGTGGCGCTGGTGCAAGTCGAGGTGGTGGATGCGCAAGGGCGGCGGTGCCCGACGGCGCTGAACCTGGTGGACTTTGAGTTGAGCGGTCCGGCGGAATGGCGCGGCGGTATCGCACAGGGGCCGGATAACTTCATTTTGTCGCGATCGCTGCCGGTGGAGTGCGGGGTGAACCGCGTGTTGGTGCGCTCGACGTTGCAGGCGGGAAAAATTGTTCTGACTGCAAACGCGCAGGGGCTCGCATCGGCGAAGATCGAACTGGATTCACAGGCAGTGGAGACGACCGATGGCTGGTCGCGCAACCCGAGTGCGGCGGCGCTGGCCGGACGTCTGGGTCGCGGGCCGACGCCGGGGACAACTTCGTTCAAAGTGACGCGGAAAGCGGTCGCGGTTGCCAAGGCTTCGGCACTGGATGGTGGCGATCCGGCGCTGGCGTTCGATGACAACGAGGAGACGGCGTGGTCGGGGAAGAAGGCGGTGACGTTTGAGTTGTCGCGCGTGGCGCTGCTGAGCGAGATCACGCTGAAGACGGCGGGGTTTCGCGCGCGCAGTTATCCGATCCGGATCACGGTGGATGGTGTGGAAGTTTTTCGTGGCGTGACCGCGAGGAGCCTCGGGTATGTGACGCTGCCGCTGAAGCCGGTGGACGGGCGTGTCGTGCGCATCGAGCCCCTCGCTGGCAGCGAGGCGCGCGATGCGTTTGGCGGGATCACCGAGCTCGTGGATCAGAAGAACGCGACCACCGGCGAGCAGAACGTCGGCGCGGGAGCGCTGGGGATCATCGAGATCGAGTTCTACGAGCCGGCGGAGTTGTGAGCGCGGGCGTCAGACGACGCGGTTTTCTTTCATGACCTGCGAGTACCAGTGCGCGCTGAGTTTCGGCGTGCGCTTCTGCGTGGCGTAATCGACGTAGACGATGCCGAAGCGTTTGCGGTAGCCCTCGGACCACTCGTAGTTGTCCATGAAGGACCAGAGGAAATAACCCTTGAGCGGAACGCCCTCGGCGGTGGCGCGCTGGGCGGCGAGGAGGAAATTGCGCAGGTATTCGCGGCGGTGAAGGTCGAGGATTTCACCGTCGGCGTTGGGGGTGTCTTCGTAGCCCGCGCCGTTTTCGGTGATGTAGATGGATTTCACGCCGTAGAGCTCCTGGACATGGCGGGGCGTCCAGTAGTTGGACTGCGGTGTGTGGCGCAGCCAGGGGAGATCGGCTTGCGGAAAATTTCCGGTGAAGGGGAGGACGCGCCAGCGTTTGCGCTGCGCCTGCACATAGGAGCCGGCGTAGATGTTGAGGCCGAGGAAATCGGTAGGCTGCGAGATAAGCGCGAGATCGCCCTTCTGAACTTTCGGACGGTTGGCACCGGCGGCGCGGAGATAGCCGGCGGGGTAGTGGCCTTTGAAGACGGGATCGAGCAGGTGCCAGTTGCCTTCGTGGAAACACTTCCGGGCGGCGTCTATGTCGGCCGGGGTTTCGGTGAGCGGGAGATAGGACGGCGGGTTGTGGGTGAGGCCGACGGTGGCACCGCGGCCTCCGTGTTCGCGGACGGCGCGGACGGCGTGGCCGTGGGCGAGGAGGGCGTGGTGGTAGGCCTGGTTGACGACAGCGTCGGAGTCTTTGGTGCCCGGAGCGTGGATACCGTCTTTGAGAGAGAGGCCGATGAAGCAGGGGATCTCGTTAAGCGTGATCCAGCGTTTCACGCGGTCGCCGAGGGTTTTCACGACGGTGGTGGCGTAGGGAGCGAAGGCGTCGGGAGTGATGCGCGCGCGCCAGCCGCCGCGATCTTCGAGGGCTTGCGGGAGATCCCAGTGATAGAACGTGACCCAGGGCGTGATGCCGTGGGCGAGCAGGCGGTCGATGAGGCGGTCGTAGAAGGCGACGCCGGCGGGATTGAGCGAGCCGTCGCCCTGCGGGTAGAGGCGGCACCAGTTGATGGAGAGGCGGTAGTTTTTCGCACCGAGTTTTTTCATCAGGCGGAAGTCTTCGTCGAATCGGTGGTAGTGATCGCAGGCGATGGCGGGCGTGTCGCCGTTGAAAACTTTTCCGGGAGTGGCGGCGAAGCGGTCCCAGACGGACTCGCCTTTGCCGTCGGCGTTGGCGGCGCCTTCGATCTGGGTGGCGGCGGCGGCGACGCCCCAGGTGAAGTTTTTGGGGAAGGAGAGCGTGTTGATGTACTTGGGCATGGGATTGAGGCTAAGGATCGTTTGCGAAGGTGATTATGGGGCGAAAAAATTAAGCGGACTTGGCGAGCGCTGCGCATCTGTGAGACGTCTTGTTGAGAAAAATTCAACGCGCGGATGATTTTTTGCTACGAGTATTTGAAACTCAGTGTTTATGGGTAACGTCCTGAATACCTGAAATGACGAGCCACGAAATACGACAAACCCGGACAGCGCTCAAGATCACGCAGTCTGAACTCGCACGCCGGACCAATCTGAGTGCTTCGGACATCTCGCGCATCGAATGCGGGCACCGTGATGCCGATGAAAATGAGCTCGCAGCCATCCGGGCGGCGCTTGGAAGCGGCACTGAATCCGTGGGGAAAGGTTTGATGAAAAGCAAAGTGGTGGAGCCCGTCCGGACTCCTGAAGTTCCGGTGGTCATCGTACCTGCGGAGATCAAGCCTGCGTTGACGGGGACGGATCTTGCCGATCCTACCAGCTTCGGCGTGCTGCCTGACCTGTCGCTTTTGGAATCTGCTCGTGCAGGTGCTGCTGATTTTCGCGCCCGATGCGCAGCTGAAATCGTGAAGGCCCAGACGATACTGCATACGCCGCGCGTGCCGGCGGCGGTATGGCGAGCGTGGCGGCAGTTTGAGAAAGAAGCGTCTGAGATGCTTCGCGCGGGGGCGGTCGTAGTGGAGAACCAAGCACCTGTGGTCCAGACGCCACCGCCAGTCTTGCAGGCGGAGTCGGTTGTGATGGCGGAAGCCAAAGCGGAGTCTAAGAGCTTTGGCTCTCTGTTTGTGGAAGCGGCCCGTAAGCTTTTGCCTGCGGAGACGGTTGAGCGCCTGAACAAGGAGGCGGAGGCGGCACTGGCGGCTGATTCGTCGATGGGTTTTATGAAGCACTTCCGGCGGGTGGCGGAATCCACTTTGAGTGGGGAACTGCTCCAGCAGATTGCCGACGAGGCAGGCCGGTTGTTGAATTCGACGGATCGCTTGCGCAGTCGTCGTGGGCGCAAGCAGGCGGCTTAGCCGTGGATGGCGGAATGTTTGCCGGCGGCAGGGGCTTAGCGCTGTCGCCACCGATCTTTTTCGGGGCCGGTCAGATCTTCACGGTTACGGCGCTGACGAAGCAGCGCCCTCCATCGCAAGCGGACAACTCTCAAACAGCCCCTGGCACCACTTGGCTGAGGGCGGCTGATGGAGGGGCTTAGATTTTTCCGGGAAGGCTTGCCGTTTTGGCGGCTTTCTTCGATTCATGCCGAGCGCGCAGGAATTCAAAAACGATGGGAAGCACCGAGAGCAGGATGATCGCGAGGATCACGATCTTGAAGTTTTTCTGAATAAAGGGGTGAGTGCCGAAGAGGTAACCCGCGTAGGTGAAGAAATAAATCCAGATGAAGCCGCCGATGATGTTGTAGGCGATGAAGCGGCTGTAGGTCATGTGGCCGATGCCGGCGACGAAAGGGACGAATGTACGCACGATCGGGACGAAGCGCGCGAGGATGATGGCACGGCCGCCGTATTTTTCGAAGAAGGCGTGGGCGCGTTCGAGGTGTTTTTTGCGCAGGAAGAAGGAGTCTTCACGGGCGAAGACGCGCGGGCCGATCTTGGAGCCGATCCAGTAGTTGAGCGTGTCTCCGATCACGGCTGCGACGAACAGCAGGAGAGCCATCAGGTGGACGTTGAGTCCGGTGTCGGGCATCGCGCAAAACGCGCCGGCGGCAAACAGGAGCGAGTCGCCTGGCAGGAAAGGCGTCACGACGAGGCCGGTTTCGGCGAAGATGATCGCGAAGAGCACGGCATAGGTCCACAGCCCATAATCCTGGATGATCTCAGCCAGGTGGGCGTCGATGTGGAGGATGAAGTCGATGAGCTTTTTGATGAGATCAATCATGGAAGAACCGGGCCGGGCAGGAGATTTTGGACGCAAAAAAGGCAGGCGTGTGAGACACAGCCTGCCTTTGATTGAAAGGGCGTGAGACGGATTAGACGTCGGGCTTGGTTTTGCGGAGACCCTGGACGCGGTCGCCGGCTTTCCACTGGCCACGCTTTTTGAGGATGTCGACGCGCTCAAAGCGCTTCAGAACGTTACGTTTAACGACGAGGCCGTTGGCTCCTTGGAGACTTTTATGTTGGGACATGGCGGAATAAAGTAGGTGGTTCGATTCTGTGAAAGGGTCAGTTGTAAGTGTTCGCCTTTACCCATGACAAGTATTTTTCCGAAACGTTTTCGGTGCGAACGGTGATCCATTCGGGCGTTTTGTATGGGTGATGGGTGAGCAGCCACTTTTCGATGTCGGACTCACGTGTGGCGATGAACTTAATGGAAATGCGGAATTCCTCTGATCGTTCGGTACGGCCCTCCCATGAGTAGAAAGATGTGATCGGTCCTTCGATTTGGACGCAGGCGGCGAGACGCGATTCGATGAGTCCAGCGGCCAGAGTTTCGGCTTGCGGCATTGTGGCGACGGTTGTCCAACCGATCATTAGCATGGGCTCAAAATTGGTGGCGGCTAGAGGTGCGCAAGCAGGGAAAAATGCCCTTGACGGTGCTAATTTTTAAGCCTGCGCTACGCGGTTTCATCGCAGCCATTCACCCAGTTATTCATGAGAGACGACTATCTTAAGGAAGCCCAGAAGGTCATCAATGACCCCAACGTTTTGATCAACGTGGTGTCGCGTCGCGTGAAACAGCTCAAGCGTGGCAGCCGTCCGCTCGTGGAGTCGCTCGAAAAGCTTTCTTCCGAAGACGTTGCATTGCGCGAAGTGATCGAAGGCAAAATCAGCTTCGAACTCGCGGTTGGCGCCACTAACAACTAAGTGTTGCGCGTAATCGCGCTGAGGCCGACTGGCGGCTGAGCCCTAAGCCCGGCGCTGATTGAGCCTCTATGTCCGCCCAGAAAAAAGATCCGAATCGCTACACGGAGATCCGCAATGCCAAGGCGCTGCGGGATTACTCCGTGGACGAAAAATTTGAGGCGGGTCTCGCGCTGAAGGGGACTGAAGTGAAATCGATTCGTGCGGGACGGGCCCAGATCAGCGACTCGTTTGGGCGATTCGATAAGGGCGAGCTGTGGATGATGAATGCGCACATCGAGGAGTATGCGTATGGAAATATTGCGAATCATATCACGCGGCGTACGCGAAAGTTGCTTCTGCACAAACATCAGATCCGCAAGATCGCGCAGGCGATGCAGGTGAGCGGGAAGGCGCTGATTCCGCTGCGCATGTATTTCAAAGAGGCGCTGGTGAAGGTGGAAGTCGCGCTCTGCACCGGAAAAAAGAATTACGACAAACGCGACGATCTGAAGAAGAAGGCCGAGATGGACGAAGTGAAAAAGCAGATGAAGACCCACCGGCTATGAGTCAGCTGTCTCTGCCTGACTCAGTCACGTTGCGCGTTCCTGGAAGCACGTCTAACTGCGGGGCCGGTTTCGATACGCTCGGGCTGGCGTTGCAGATCTATAATCGGGTCACGCTGAAGCGGGCTGGTTCTGGGTCGGAGATCACGGCGAGTCGCGAGGAAGATGCTCGCGGGCAGAAGATGGTGGAGACGACGGCGAAGGCGTTTTTTGCGGCAGCGGAGGTCGAGCGTTTTGGGTTTTCGTTTGAGGTGAACGGAGAGGTGCCGCCTGCGCGTGGACTTGGCTCCAGCATGACGGTGATTGGCGGGGTGCTGGCGGGTTTGAATGAGTTGTCGGGCGCGAGATTGTCGCGGCATCAGTTGGTGGAGATCGCGAATGAACTCGAAGGGCATCCGGATAATGCGTCGGCGGCGATCCTCGGTGGATTTTGTGTGGCGAGGTGTGATCCGAAGACGAACCGGTATCTGGGTGTCGTGCGCGTGCCGATTTCGGACGAGTTGGTTTTCGTCGTGGCGTCGCCGAGCGTGGAAATGCTGACGAAGGAGTCGCGCGGCGTGCTGCCGGAGAGGCTTTCATACTTCGATGCGGTGAAGAGCATCAACAGCGCGGCGTTTTTTGCGGCGGCGCTAGCGACGAAGGATTACGCGCAGCTACGATACGCTGTCTGTGATTTCATGCATGAACCTTACCGGTTGCCGCGTATTCCGAATGGGCGCATGGCGATCGATGCGGGCATCGTGGCGGGGGCGCTCACGGGCTGGTTGAGCGGTAGCGGATCGAGCGTACTGTGTCTGGCGATGCGCGGGAGCGAGGCGGCGGTGGGGCAGGCGATGAGGTCGGCGTTTGCCGAGGTGAAGATCGCGTGCGAGGTACGGACGCTCATCGCGGACAATGACGGACTGAAGGTTGAGTGAGCCTGCGCTCATGCTGCACATCGTCCTTTTTCAGCCGGAGATTCCGCAGAACACGGGAAACATCGGGCGCATGTGTGCGCTGACGAAGTCACGGCTGCATTTGATTCATCCACTCGGCTACACGATCACAGACCGGCATTTGAAACGGGCGGGGATGGATTACTGGCATTCGCTCGATGTGCATCATCACGAGGACTGGAAATCGTTTCGGGCGAGCGCGGCGGGGCCGAAGCGGCTGTGGTTGTTCACGACGAAGACGACGCAGTCGTTTTGGAGTGTGAAGTACGAGAGCGGCGACGGGCTGGTGTTTGGCAACGAAGGGCACGGTGCGCCGGAGTGGCTGCATCAGGAGTTTGGTGACGCGATGCGGGTGACGATTCCTCATGCCGATCCGACGTTGCGGTCGCTCAACTTGAGCACGGCGGCGGGTATCGCGTGTTATGAGGCGGTGCGGCAGGTGGGGTTTGGGGCGCCGTGAGTGTGCGTAGTTGGGGGCGGCACTTGCTAAGTTCCGGTCCGTTGGACCGCTCGCGGCTACTTGGCAACGGTACGCAGGTAGAGTTCTTCGACTTTGGTGCGGGCCCAGGGGGTGCGGCGGAGGAATTGGAGACTGGATTTCACGCTGGGATCGAAGTTGAAGCAGCGGATGTCGATGCGGCGGCCGAGTTCGGCCCAGCCGTGTTTTTCGACGAGCTGGGTGAGGATCATTTCCAGGGTGATCCCGTGGAGGGGGTCTTTGGGTTTTTGCGTAGGCTGATCCATGAGCTGAGAGGAGACGTGGTTAGATTTCGCCGAGGCGGATGCAGGCGACTTCGCGGGCGCCGTTGTCAGCGGGGAGAAGCGGAGGGACGGCGGCTTTGCATTTTTCCACGGCGAAGGGGCAGCGTGGGTGGAAGGCGCAGCCGGCGGGAGGATTGATTGGCGACGGTGGATCGCCGGCGAGGACGAGGCGTTTGCGGGAGCGTTCGACGTCGGGGTTGGGCGTGGGGATCGCGCTGACGAGGGCGCGGGTGTAGGGATGGGCGGGGCGTTCGATGACGTCGGCGGCGCGGCCGAGTTCGACGATTTTGCCGAGGTACATGACGGCGACGCGGTCGGAGATGTGTTTCACGACGGAGAGGTCGTGCGCGATGAAGATGAGGCTGAGGTTCATCTTCTTCACGAGGCCGGCGAGGAGGTTCAGGATTTGGGCCTGGATGGAGACGTCGAGGGCGGAGACAGGTTCGTCGGCGATGATGACTTTGGGATTGAGCGCGAGGGCGCGGGCGATGGCGATGCGCTGGCGCTGGCCGCCGGAGAATTCATGCGGGTATTTCTGCATGAAGCGCGGGGCGAGGCCGACGTGGGTCATGATTTCGGCGACACGGGCGGGGACGTCGGCGGGCGGGCAGACTTTGTGTACGAGTAGCGGCTCGGCGATGGTGGCGAAGACCGTCATGCGCGGGTTGAGCGACGCGTAGGGGTCTTGGAAAACCATCTGGAGGTCGCGGCGTGCGGCGAGGAGGGAGTCGTCGGTGCCGGTGGTGAGATTTTTTCCTTCGAGGATGACGGTGCCGCCGGTGGTCGGGACGAGTTGGAGAATCGTGCGGGCTAGGGTGGATTTGCCGCAGCCGGATTCGCCGACGAGGCCGAGGACTTCGCCGCGCTGGATCGCGAGCGAGACGCCGTCGACGGCTTTGACGGTGCCGATCTGACGTTTGAGGAAACCCTGGTGAATCGGGAAGTGGGTTTTGACGTCGTGGAGTTCGAGAATAGGCGCGGACATGGGCGGATTTTTAACCACAGATTTCACGGATGGGACCGGATGAATCGGAGCCCGGCACGGGTCTCTCGAAGACTGGCGTTTTGAAATTCATTAGGTGGGCGTTATTGGATTTCGCCGGCTTGGACGCGGAGGCAGGCGTGGCGGTGGCCGGGTTTTTCTTCGGCGAGTTCGGGTGTTTCGACGCGGCAACGGTCGGCGGCGAATTCGCAGCGTGGGGCGAAGGCGCAGCCGGGGGGGAGCTTGGAGACGTCGGGCGGGAGGCCTTGGATGGTGTAGAGCTCGGAGCCTTTGGGCTGGAGGCCGGGGATGGATCGCTGGAGGCCTCGGGTGTAGGGATGTTTCGGATCGTAGAAGAGTGTGCGGACGTCGGCGGTTTCGACGATGCGGCCGGCGTACATGACCATGACGCGGTCGCAGAGGCCGGAGACGACTCCTAGGTCGTGCGTGATGAAGATCACGGCCATGCCGAGCTCGCGCTGCATTTTTTTGATGAGCTCGAGGATCTGCGCCTGGACGGTGACGTCGAGGGCGGTGGTGGGTTCGTCGGCGATGAGGAGCTCGGGTTTCGTGATCAGCGCCATGGCGATCATGACGCGCTGTCTCATGCCGCCTGAGAACTCGTGCGGGTAATAGTGGATACGCTTGGCGGCGTCGTTGATGCCTACGGCTTGAAGCATTTCGAGTCCGCGGGCGAGGGCGTCGGCGCGGGAGATTTTTTCGTGGATGAGGAGCGGTTCGATGAGTTGCTCGGAGATCCGCATGTACGGATTGAGCGAGGTCATTGGATCCTGGAAAATCATGGCGACGCGTTTGCCGCGGATGGCGCGGGCCTGGGCGGGCGTGCAGTGGAGGAGGTCCACGCCGTCGAACATCGCGCGGCCGCTGGCGATGCGGCCGGGAGGCTGGGGGATGAGGCCCATCAGCGAGTAGCAGGTGACGGATTTGCCGGAGCCGGATTCGCCGACAAGGCCGAGGGTTTCACCGCGTTCGAGATCGAAGCTGACGCCGTCGACGGCGCGGTACACGCCGCTGCGGGTGTGGAAGTGAGTGCGGAGGTCTTGGACGGAGAGGAGCGGCACGGGGAGACGGAAGGAAGAAGGTGAGAACGTGAGAGGGTTAGACGGTGGGAAGGAATCGGAGTGTCGGTCTAGTTCTCGGGTGAAATGGCGGGAGCGGCGGCGGGTGTGCGGAGGGAGTCTTGGAGAGTGGAGAAAACGATTTCGGGTGAAAGGTCGTTTAGAGAACCGCCGCCGGTGGGCGGGCAGCCGGGTGGTTGAAGGAGGATGTGCGGACCCGAGAAAACGGGGCCGGTGCGGACAGGATTGGTTGGGCCGAAGAGGGCGATGAGGGGCACGCCGAGGAGATTAGCGAGATGCATGCCGCCGGTGTCGTTGGTGACGAGGGCGGTGCAGCTGCGGAGTTTTTCCATGTAGGCGGGGAGATCGGTGCGGCCGGCGAGATTCTGGACCTGCGATTCGGAGTGGCCGGAGGCGATGGCGTCGGTGATCGCGCGGTCGTTGGTGGTGCCGAGCAGGAGAATGGTGGCGGTGGGGTGAGCGCGTAGTATGGAGTCGGTGAGCGTGCGCCAGTGAGCGACGGGCCAGCGTTTCTCGGGAGTGTTTTCGGAGCCGGCGATGAAACCGATGATCGGAGCGTTGCTGGCGGACTTGATAGAGGAGCTGGTGAAGAGAGGTGTCCGGTCGGCGGGGAGTTCGAGGCCGAAGTGGCGGAAGAGATTTTCCCAGAGTTCGAGCTGGTGGTGATTTTTTTCGTCGAAGTCGGCGGGGACTTCGTAGCGGTGGGTGAGGAGGGGGCGGCGGCGTCCATGTTTGACGAGGCCGAAGCGTTGGCGGCAGCCGGTGAGGCGGGCTTCGAGGTCGCCGCGGACGGAGTGGGTGAGAATCAAATACGCGTCAGGATAACTGAGGCGGAGGGCGCGGAAGAAGAGGAAGTATCTCCAGTTGCGCTTGGGGAGCGGGATGAGTTTGTCGGCGAGGCCGGTTTGCGCGAGGAGCGAGAGGAAGGCGTTTTTCGCGATGAAAGTGATCTCGGCGTCGGGGCGGGAGGCGCGGAGTGCGCGGAGGAGCGGGACGGCCATGACGACGTCGCCGAGCCAGTTGGGGAGGCGGATGAAGAGGCGGGTTTTGCGCGGTGGCGTGGTGAGGCCGCGGGCGGCGAGGTCGGCGGGGAGGAGGTTGCGCTTGGATTCGAGGCGGAAGCGTTTGGTCGGGATGTCTTGATGGCGCCAGCGGTCGTGGCTCCAGAGCCAGGAGGCGCAGAGGTTTTCGTCGGTGGTGAGCGTGGTTTCGAGCCAGCGGTTGAGGGCGATGATGGCGCCGGTGGAGGTGCCGTCGTAGGCGATTTCGGTGAGCTCGAATTGGACGCGCCAGAAATCGAGGCGGCGCGGGTAGAAGGTGATAATCTTGGCGCCGGAGCGTTCGGCGAGGAGGCCGGGGAGCTCGGTGGTGGAGCAGACGCGGCCGAGGAGGGTGGTGAGGGCGCCCTGGGTGCCGGCGTTTTGGTCGAAGAGGATGCCGACGGTGCCGTTGCGTTTGAGGATGCGGAAGGACTCGGTGAGACCCTCTTTGCGGGAGAGGAGCTTCATGCCGTGGCGTTCGCGGGTGGATTTTACCCAGGCGTCGGCGGTGGGGTTATCGAGCGGGCGGAAGATGATGCCGAATTCGCGGAGCGGGAACGGGAGGAAGAGTGCGAGCCAGGTGAGGCTTTCCCAGTAGGCGATGTGGGGGCTGGTGACGATCAGCGGGTGCGGCGACGACTGATGATGGCGGAAGCACTCGATGACGGGATCGGTGACGCGGACGATGCGGCGGAGACGGGTTTCGGAGAGGTAAGGACTGGAGAGCGAGAGGAGGGCGGTCTCGAAGATGCGGCGGCTGCTTTTGCGGGCGAGGCGGCGGTGCCAGGCGCGGGGTTTTTCGGGGAAGGCGTGATGGAGATTGGAGAACACCAGGCGCCGGCGGCGCGGGGAAAGGAGGATGAGGAGGTCGCCGCAGAAGGCGGTGAAGGCGCGCAGCAGCCGCTCGGGTGTGTGGGCGATGAGCCAGCCGGAGATTTGTAGTAGAAGTTTAAGCACGCGAGCGGGACCAGGGCGGGCGGTGATCGCGGGTGAGGCGATTAGCGTTTGATTTTGCCGAGGGAAACTTCATCAAACGGAGCGACACCGCAGTTAAAAGCAGATTCTGCGGCGCGCGTTTTTCCATGGTCGAACTTCTTATCATCAAACCGTCCTCTTTGGGGGACATCGTGCATGGCCTGCAGGTGGCGGCGTCGATCAAGGCGCAGCGGCCGGATGTGCGTATTTCCTGGATCGTGCGCGACATCTTCGCGGCGCTGGTGAAGCAGTGCGAAGCGGTGGACCGCGTGTACGTTTTCAAGCGGAGCGGCGGGGTGTTTGGCTTCCTGAAATTGATGAAGGAAGTGCGGGAGACGAAGTATGATTTTGTCTTCGATATGCAGGGGCTACTGCGCTCGGGGCTGATGACCTGGCGGGCGAATGGCGCGAAGAAGGTGGGGCGGGCGGATGCGCGGGAGGGCGCGGGGGTTTTCTACAAGGAAAAGGTGGCGCTGCCACCGGCGGGGAAATCAAGCCATGCGCTGGAGATTTTGCTGCAATTTTTGCCCGTACTTGGCCTGAAACCGGAGCTGGTGGGGACGGTGAAGTTTCGCGAAGTCGAAGGGCTGAATCTCAGTCATGTCGAAGGACGTGGCGGGGCGCAGCCGGTGATCATGTTTCCGGACAGTCGGCGGGCGGAGAAGAAGTGGCACGGATTCAAGGAGCTGACGGAGTTCATCGCGCGCGATGGCTCGGGGCGGAAGGTCGTGTGGGCGGGGAACAACTATATCGATTACAAGGATGCGCTGACGGAGGCGCAGTTTCTCAATCTGACGGGCAACACGAGCCTGATGGCGTTGCCGTCGCTGATCAAACGGGCGGGCTGGGTGATCTCGAACGACAGCGGGCCGATGCATCTGGCGGCGGCGATGGGCGTGCCGACACTGGGGATTTTTGGGCCGACTGATCCGCGGCTGTATGGGCCGTTTCCGCTGACGGCTCCGACCAATCATGTGGCGCAGGCGCCGATCGGGAACCTGAAGCTGTTGTCGGCGCGCGAGGTTTATGCGCGTTTCAAGCGGCTCGACGGGACGCGCGTGCGGACGGCGCATCCGTTTCCGTTTACGCAGCGGGGGTTTTGAGCCTCGGGTGACAGGCGAAAATTTGGCGTGAGTCGGGGCGGGTTGTTGGTTTCGCTGCGTGTTTCCCATGCTCGATCCCAAACTCCTTCGTGAATCGCCTGATCTCGTCCGTGCGGCGATTGCCAAGAAACACCTCGACGTCGATCTCGATGCCGTGCTTGCGCTCGATGCGTCGTGGCGCGCGCAGCTTCAGGAAACCGAGCAGTTACGCGGCGTACAGAAGGCGGCGAATAACGACATGGCGAAACTGCCGAAGGGCTCGCCTGAGTTCATCGCGAAAGTGCAGGAGATGAAGGCTGTTTCCGCGCAGGTGAAAGAGCGCGACGTGCAGCTGAAAGAGATCGAAGAGAAGTGGAAACTGGCGGTGCTGGGTCTGCCCAATATTCCGCACAGCAGTGTGCCAGAGGGCCACACGCCGGAAGAGAATGTGGTTCATGCGTCGAATGGTGACGTGAATGCGGTCTCGGCTCATGCGAAGGCGCATTGGGAGATCACGGGGTTTGACCGGTTGTTCGATTTTGCGCGTGGCTCGAAAGTCACGGGCGCAGGGTTTCCGTTTTATGTCGGCGATGGCGCGAAGATCGTGCGCGCGTTGTTGCAGTTTTTCTTGGATGAGAATGCGCGCGCGGGCTATGTGGAGGTGAATCCGCCGATCTTCGTGAACGCGGCGAGCGCGACGGCGGTTGGCCAGCTTCCGGATAAGGAAGGGCAGATGTATCAGACGGTTGAGGACTCGCTCTATGCGGTGCCGACGGCGGAGACGCCGCTGACGAATTTCTTCCGCGACGAGATCCTCGATGAAGGTGCGCTGCCGGTTTATCGCTGCGGTTATACGCCGTGTTTCCGGCGCGAGGCGGGCAGCTACGGCAAGGATGTGCGCGGGCTGAACCGGCTGCATCAGTTCGACAAGGTCGAGCTGCTCAAGTGGGTGCATCCAGCATCCAGCTACGACGAGCTGGAGAAGCTCCGGGTGGACGTGGAGAAGCTGCTGCAGAAGCTGGAACTGCCTTATCGCGTGCTGCTGATGTGCGGCGGCGACATGGGTTTCGCGCAGGCGAAGAAGTACGATCTCGAAGTCTGGGCGGCCGGGCAGAAGCGCTGGCTGGAGGTTTCAAGCTGTTCGAATTTCGAGGCGTTTCAGGCGCGGCGTGCGCAGATCCGTTTCCGGGCGAAGGGCGCGGAGAAACCGGAGCTGGTTCACACGTTGAACGGTTCGGGACTCGCGGTGCCGCGCGTACTGGCGGCGATCCTGGAGAACAACCTTCAGGAGGATGGTCGTGTGAAAATCCCGGCGGCGCTGGTGCCGTATTTCGGCAAGGAGTTTTTGAGCTTCGTCTGAGCGCGGGGCTGCGGTGCGATGACGGGGATGCGGCGTTTTTCGAGTTAAGAGGAAAGCGCCGCGTCATGCCGATCTTGCCGACTCATTGGGGAAATCTCCCGCCGTTGTTTGCGCGGGAGCGGCTGCATCCGGCGGCGATTGCGCAGGCGGACCGGATGCTTGCAGAAGCAGGCGGGAAGTCTGAGGGCAAGTGGTGCGTGGCGTTTTCGGGCGGGGCGGATTCGCTGGCGTTGTTGCTCACGGTCTGGACGCTGTGGCCGGAGCGACGGAGCGAGTTGTGCGTGCTGCATTTTAATCACCGGTTGCGTGGGGCGGAGAGCGAGGCGGATGCGGTTTTTTGCGCGGAAGTGTGTGGCGAGATGGGCGTGGAGTTTCACATAGGGGAGTGGAGTGACGCGAAGGCGGGTGCGAGCGAGGCGGAGGCGCGGGAGGCACGGCTGGCGTTTTTCGAAACGGAGATGGAAGCGGTGGGATCGCGTGTGCTTTGGACGGGGCATCAGAAGGACGATGTGGCGGAGACGTTGTTGATGCGGATCGCGCGCGGTAGCGGATCGGCGGGGCTGGCGGCGCCGAGACCGGTGCAGACGCGGGCGGATGGGCGGATTCTTCTGCGGCCGTTGCTGACGCTGAGGAAGGCGGAGATCGTAGCGGCGTTGCAGAAAGCGGGCGTGACCTGGCGCGAGGATGCTAGCAATGCGGTGGGGGATTTTTTTCGGAACCGAGTCCGGCGGGACGTGATGCCGCCCTGGCGGGCGGCGGCAGGGAACGATGCGCTGGGCGGAGCGGCGCTGACGCGGGAGTTGCTCGATGAAGATGATGCGGCGCTGAATGTGTGGCTGGCGGAGTTGTTACCGGAAGGCGGATACGACGGCGATGCGCTGGATGTGCGGGCACTGGAGGGGAAGCCTCGGGCGCTTTGGCGGCGGGCGTTGAGGCGCTGGCGGCCGCTGGCGGCACTGGGGCGCGCGGGGTTTGAAGAGGTGCTGGCGTTGTGCGCGCGAGGTTCGGGGCGGACGAGTGCGGGCGAAGGAGTCGTGGAGATCGGAGCGGGTATACTGCGTTATATGGAGAAGGGTGGAGTGGGCAGAGGTGGCTGGACGGAAGCGCGGCTGAGCGTGGGGACGGTTTTATTTCTGCCCGATGGCGGGGTACTGACGATGAGGGTGGTGGCGTTTACGGCTGAATTGCGCAGGCGGATTTTTGCGGGGCAGGTCGATATGGCGCGTGAAGCGTTTCTTGCAGAGGAGCCTGCTGCATTTTGCGTGAGGCCGTGGAGGACGGGGGATCGGTATCGACCACTGGGGGCGCCGGGGTCGGCGGCGTTGCAGGACTTGTTTGTGAATCGTAAGATTCCGGCAGCTCGGCGCGGGCAGTTACCGGTGGTTATCGGCGAGGATGGTAGAATCCTGTGGGTTCCGGGATTTCCGCCTGCGGAAGAATCGAA
Organism: Nibricoccus aquaticus; assembly: GCF_002310495.1. Taxonomy (GTDB): domain Bacteria; phylum Verrucomicrobiota; class Verrucomicrobiia; order Opitutales; family Opitutaceae; genus Nibricoccus; species Nibricoccus aquaticus. The sequence goes on from NZ_CP023344.1 coordinate 3,903,225, forward strand.
AACAACCAGTGATTCTGTAACAGGCCTTCATTTGACTTATGAAACTGGAACCTGCACGGTCCGCCTCTAGTCTTTACCCGAATGTCTGACCTCAAAAACGAAAAGAAACGCCGCCCTTTGAAGAGCCTGCCGCCTGAACGTTTTCAGCCGAAGGTGCTGCTTATCTGGCTTTCGATAGCCGCAGCCGTCATGGCCCTGTATTTCCTGCCTGGTCGCGCGAGCGCGCCGGCGGTGATCAAGATCCACGAGGTCGTGCAGCTTTCCTCTGAAAACAAGATCAAGAGTGGCGTGATCCGGCCCGAGCAGTCCGGCGCGCGGGACCAGTATGTGATCAACGGTGAGGCGACTTCTGAGCTTTTTCCTGACGGTACGGCAGGTGGGAAGACTGCGAAGTTCGTCGCTTCAGGGCGTCTCACTGAGGCAAGTTACGAAAAGCTGCAGGCATCGACGGTGTTCGATGAGAAGCAGCAGTCTAGCTGGATCGCGGCTTTGGCGTCGCAGCTCATCCCCTTTATTTTGATCATCGGTTTGTTGTATTTCCTGTTTGTGCGCCAGCTGCGGAATGCGGGTCGTGGCGCGCTCAGCTTCGGCAAGAGCCGCGCGAAACTGCTCACGCGTGATCGCGACAAGATCACGTTCGCGGATGTCGCCGGTTGTGATGAGGCCAAGGAAGAGGTCGGCGAAGTCGTCGAGTTTCTGAAGGAGCCGAAGAAGTTCACGAAGATGGGCGGCAAGATCCCGAAAGGTATTTTGATGGTCGGGCCTCCAGGTACGGGCAAAACGCTGCTGGCTAAAGCCGTCGCGGGCGAAGCGGACGTGCCGTTTTTCTCGATTAGCGGATCGGACTTTGTGGAGATGTTTGTCGGCGTCGGTGCGAGCCGCGTGCGCGACATGTTCGAGCAGGGCCGCAAGAGCGCGCCGTGCTTGATCTTCATCGACGAAATCGACGCGGTCGGACGCCAGCGCGGTGCGGGTCTCGGCGGCGGTAACGATGAACGCGAGCAGACGCTGAACTCGTTGCTGGTGGAGATGGACGGTTTCGACACGAACGACGGCGTGATCATCATCGCGGCGACGAATCGCCCCGATGTGCTCGATAATGCGTTGCTGCGTCCGGGCCGCTTTGACCGCCAGGTTTATGTGGATCTGCCTGACATCGTGGGTCGCGAACAGATCCTGCGCGTTCATGCCCGCAAGATTTCCCTTTCGGATGAGGTCGATCTCAGTGTGGTTGCGCGCGGCACGCCCGGGCTTTCGGGCGCAGAGCTGGCGAATTTGCTCAATGAAGGCGCTTTGCTGGCTGCGCGTCGCAACAAGAAGAAGGTGGAGATGATCGATATCGAAGATGCACGCGACAAGGTGCTCTTTGGCCGCGAGCGCCGCCGCGTGATGGATGACAACGAGAAGAAGATGACGGCCTGGCACGAGGCTGGTCACGCGGTTGTGCAGGCGGTGCTCGATGACGGCACTATGCCGGTTCACAAGGTGACGATCATCCCGCGTGGACAGAGCTTGGGCAGCACGACGTTCATCCCCAGCAAGGACATCCTTTCGCGTGGTAAGAAAAAGCTGCTCGACCAAGTCGCGATGGCGATGGGCGGGCGCATCGCTGAAGAACTTGTCACGGGTGATTTCACCAATGGCGCTTATGGTGACATCAAGCAGGCGACCAAGATCGCCCGTGCGATGGTTTGCGATTACGGCATGAGCGATATCGGGCCGATCGCGATGGGTGAAAACCAGGACACGGTTTTCCTTGGCCGTGATATCACGCGTTCGCAGCACATCAGCGAAGACACGGCGCGCCGGGTGGATGCGGCTGTCTCGGAAATCATCAACGGCCAGTATCGCCGCGCGCAGCAGATTATCACCGAGCATCGGAGCGCTCTCGATAAGATCGCCCAGGCGCTGATCGAGCACGAGACGATCGAAGGCAAGCACGTCATGGAAATCGTGAAGCAGGGTGAGATCGTCTCCCCGATCATCCGCGAGGTGATGTCTGCGAAGGCGGTTTCCGGAAAAACGGCTGATAAAAAGTCATCGGAAAAATTAGAGAACCACGATCTTGGCGGGCAGACTCCAGCACCGAATCCAGCCTAAGCCGGTTAACGCGTTTATTCATACACTGGCTTTCACGGCGCGGGATTTTTCCCGCGCCTTTTTTTATCCAAAGACAAGACGCGTGTCTGTCGGCGACGGGGGACTCCCGGAGTGGAGGCTCGGGTAATCACGCAAATACCGCCGAGAATATGGCGGTGCTTGCGCCGTGTTTAGTTACCCACCTAAGTTTTGGTCCGCATAAAGCCTCTCATTACCGTGTCTGGCCACTTGGGCTTCGCTCTCATTACACGGTGTGCGGCGATTTCCTTTTTTAATCATGAAACTATTTATCGCAGGCCATAACGGAATGGTTGGGGGCGCGCTGGTACGACGCTTTCAACGTGAAGCAGGCGTCACGCTGCTGCTACGTACGCGTCGCGAGCTCGATCTGACGTCGCAGGCGGCGGTCGAGGCGTTTTACGCCGCTGAGAAACCCGATGTCGTCATCATGGCTGCGGCCAAGGTCGGTGGAATTCATGCCAACAATACTTACCCGGGCGACTTCATCTACGATAACCTGATCGTCGCGGCCAACACGGTCCACAGCGCGTACCGCAACGGAGTGAAGCGTTTCCTGTTTCTCGGCAGCTCCTGCATTTACCCGAAGCACGCGCCGCAGCCGATGCCTGAGGATTGCCTGCTCACCAGCACGCTGGAGCCGACCAACGAGGCTTACGCGATCGCCAAGATCACCGGTCTCAAGCTCTGCCAATACTACCGCAAACAGTACGGCGTGCTTTTTCACTCCGGTATGCCGACCAATCTTTACGGACCGGGAGACAACTACCACGCGCAAAACTCGCACGTGCTTCCCGCGCTCATCCGTCGTTTTCACGAGGCGAAGCTTGCTGGACTGCCTGAGGTTGTGGCGTGGGGCACGGGGAAGCCGATGCGCGAGTTTCTCCATGTGGACGATCTGGCCGATGCGTGTGCGTTTGTGCTTAAACTCGATAACCCGCCCGACTGGGTGAACATGGGCACGGGCACCGACGTGACCATCAAAGAGCTCACCGAAACGGTGGCGCTGGCGGTCGGATTCAAGGGGCGCATCACATGGGATGCATCGAAACCCGATGGTACGCCGCGCAAGCTCATGGACGTCTCGCGGCTGGCCGGGCTGGGATGGAAAGCGCGGATCAGTCTGCGCGAGGGCATCGAGAAAACGTATGCGTCTTTCCTAGCCGAGCAGGCGGCGGGGACTTTGCGCACGTAAACGCAGGCCCGGTGGAATCCGGGCGGACGGTTTCCCCAACGCAGCTGAGGTGTTTCTCACCTGGCTGCGTTTTTTCGTGGCCGGAGGCGGGCTTGCGGGTTGGGAGCCTCTGGATGCGGAGGTCTTTGGGCCGTAGCTTTTGTCCTCAAGAAGCGAGGAGTTGGAGCCGTTAAAAGGTGTTAGAAAATTGTCACGATCTCTCCCCGTCCATGCTCCCTGAAACCGACGACAGCGGGGGGCTGGCTCCTCCTAGTGTTCCGGTCGATTCGGCCGAGGCCAGCCCAGCCAGCCCGACTTCCGGATCGCCCATCGCATCCGGCCAGCGGTGGCATGCCTATCAGATAGGTGACGCGATCCACTGCGATGCAGGCTGGGCGTTTCATGCGGTCAACGTGGGGGCGCTGGAAGATGTGTGCATCTTTGTGCGCCCGATCGACGAAGGCCGGGCAGCGCGCGCGGAGGCGTGGTCGAAATTGCAGAACGGGAAATACCCCGGGCTGATCGAGGTGTTCGATGCGGTGGAGGAAAACGGTTTCCGGTTCGAGACGACGCAGGTGCCGCCGGCGACGACGATGCGCGAGTGGGCCAACACGCATCAGGCGAGTCTGGACGATGTGGAAGCGCTGGTGAAGCAGCTGGCGGCGGCGGTGCAGGCGATGCACCTGGTGGGCGTCGTCCACTGTAACTTGAATCTCGATACCATTCATCTGGTCGCGGCGGATGCGGGATTGAAGGTGTTAATCGGCGGTCTCGACACAGCGACGCTCTATGACCAATCGGGGCTGATCCCGTTGCCGGTGAATCCGCTCTACGCTCCGCCCGAGGCGGCGGGCCTCACGAAACATCGCGCGGGGGCGGGCTTGCGCGCGTGGGATTGGTGGTCGCTCGGGCGCATCATGCAGGAACTGGTGATTGGCCAGCCGGTGCTCGGGCTCGTGCTGGACCGTGATGTCTCGAAGATGACCCACGAACTCCGGGCCAGGGCGGAGGAGCTTTTGCTGGAGCGCGACTCAGCGGGACCGAAGGCGGGCGCGGTGGAGAAGATGCCGCCGATCAGCGACGATCTGGCGAGTCTGCTGCGCGGGTTGTTATCGAGCTGCCGCGATGGGCGCTGGGGCTGGCGCGAAGTGCAGTGCTGGCTGAAGCGCGAGACGCTGCCGGATCGATATGAGCTGACGCGCAACGACCGGCTTTTTGTGTGGCGGGATCGCGCGTTCACGGTGGCGGAGGCTGCGGCGTTTTTCCGGACCGAGGAGCATTGGGCGGCGGGCGTGGATCAACTTTTCGATGTCAAAAACCCTGCGAGTTTCATCGCGTTTGCCTCCCGGGAACAGGAACTGAGCGGTGTGCGCGAGCAGCTCGATGCGCTGCGCGATTTCGTGCAGCTGCCGGCCTGGCGCGAGTGTCCGGTCGAGGTGGTACGCACGGTGATCGCGGCCGCGTCGTGGCTCCAGATCGGTGGCGAGCGCGAGCCGCTGCTCTTGCGGGGAAAGCGGGTGGACTCGGCGCTGTTGCGCGCGTTGCTCAAATCGGAGCCGCTGGCCGAGGGGCTGGCGCTGGTGCGTGCGTTGATCGCGCCGCCGTTCGTGCAGTTGATTGCTGCGCGCGATCCTGAGACTGCGCGGTTGTTGACGGTGGTCGGTACGAGCACGACGGAGACGATGGCGACCGCCGAGAAAAACGAGTGGCTCACGGTGAGCGATCCGGCTGCGGTGGCGCGGTTGTTATCCAGTGTGCTCGAAGGTGAGACGGAGCTGGTGAGGCATCGCGAGGAATTGAAGAAGCGTTTCGCGCTCTCACGCGATCCGCAGCTGGAGGCGATTTTCAAGGCACCGAAGGCGAAGCATCGCGAGCTGATCCTGCTCGTGTTTGCGGCGGGCGATCCGGAGCGCACGGGATTCGTGACGCATCTGGATTGGAGCCGGGAGCGGTACATGGTGCTGCGCGAGCGCGGGGAGCGGCTGGCGGCGAAATTATTCTGGTTGAGGCTGGGGCAGCTCATGCAGACCGGGCCGCTGGTTTTCCTGCGCTGGCCGTGGGTGATCGGTGTGTGGGCCGGGCTGGCGGCTATAGTCGCTGTACTGGCTCCGCCGCCGCTGGGTCTGGTCGTGGGCGTGGCGCTCGCGCTGGTGTTGTTTGGGTTGAGGGTGCTGGTGTGCGCTTCGCAGCGCGGGTGTGTGCGGCGGTACGCTCATGATCCGCAGGAGATCTGGACGATGCGTTCGCGAGCGGATCGCTGCGCGAAAGAGGCGGAGGCGGCGCTGCCGGGCGATCCGGTGCGCAAGCCGGGGATGGTCGCGGCGGAACTCGCCTCGATCAATCGCGAGATAGTCGGTCTGGCGCTCGATCCGGCGCCTGAGGCGGTGCGCGCACCATCGGAGTTGCGCGCAGGCTGGCTGGGCTCGGGCCTGGGCTGGCTGCTCGCGGTTGGGGCGCTTGGCTGGACTGGATGGTCGCACATGCCGCAGGCGGAGACGGCCCCGGAGGGCTCCGAGTTGGCGAATCAACTGCCGGGCGTGGCGGGCGATCCGGCGCGGCCGGTGGGGAAACCCAAGACAGTACTTACGTCAGAGGAACAATTTTTCAGCGATCCGCGCTCCGTCTATGTGAGCTGGAATTTCGAGGAGCCGGACGAGGCTCCGGCGTTACCGGTTCGCGGATACGCGAAACCCACGCCCGAGCAGGTGGCGACGGCGTTGATCGACGGTCAAAAGTTGCTCGCTCCGTATGCGCCGCAGACGGCTCAGGGGGTGATTGCGATTCCGGTGGCGACGAGCGACGAGCCGGGAGTGATGCTCTACGATGTGAAGCGGCGGATGCTTCTGGAGCGACGGATTTTCAAGCTGGAGCAACTGCCCGCGACTGATCGCTCGTGGCATGAGCTTAACCGGCGCAAGATCCTCTATCTCGGCGAGCCGCCGGAGCTGAGCCTGGAAATGTGGGCGGATGAGTCTGCCGCCAGGCCGTCGCCTGCGGCTGAGCCCGCGCGGGCCGAGCGGCCGGTGGCGACTCCGTGAGTGGAGTTTTATTGGGCGAGTGAGCCTGCGGCGACGGCGTCGTCGATCATGCGGGCGGCGTAGGCCCAAAGTGGCGTGGAGCCTTCAGCGATGTGCTGGTTGCGAGCGATGACGCGGTCGCTGGTGACGCCGTGGTTGCGCCAGGCAGCGCCCTCGGTGAGGCAGTTGAGGAGCATGGGTTGGAAGCGATCCACGGCGGCGGCGAAGCGCGATTCAGGGGTGGCACGTTCTTCGAACTCGTCCCAGAGCGCGCGGAACTCGTCGCGCTGATCGTCGGGGAGGAGGCCGAAGATGCGGTCGGCGGCGCGGGCTTCGCGCTCGTGTTGATCGGCCATACGGACGGTGTCGTAGGCGAAGGTGTCGCCGGCATCGATTTCGACGAGGTCGTGGATGATGACCATTTTCAAGACGCGGAGGACATCGAGTGGCTGGTGATTGCTGTGCTCGGCGAGAACGATGACGAGGAGGGCGAGGTGCCAGGAGTGCTCGGCGTCGTTTTCCTGACGGCGGCTTTGCGTGCAGAGAGTCTGGCGGAAAATTTCCTTCAGCTTGTCCACTTCAGCGATGAAACGAATCTGCCGGGAGAGGCGGTCGAGGTTCATGGCGGACGATGTGTCGGCGGGCGCGGGGGTGGCGAGTTTGGAGTGCGGGTGCGGGGCGCTCGAGTGGCGGGGAAGCGGGAAGCCTGTGGCGGTCGCGGGCGGAATGAATGGCAGCGGTGGCCATGAGCGTGGCGAGCATGAGCGCGGTGCCGAGCCAGCGACCGGAGGAGGTTTCGGCGAAAGTCTGGGGGAAGGCGTGGATCGCGTAGGCGGCGAGGATGTGGATGGAGAAAACGGGGAGCGAGGCGCGGCCGATCCACGCGAGCGGGCGCCAAGAAAAGGCGCGGGGGTGGCGGGAGATGAGTTGGTAGCTGAGGTAGATGATCAGCGCGGTATCCAGGAGGCGGATCGGGGCGAGGTTGTTTTTGTTGGTGACGGCGGCGAGTGAGGTCTCGGACAGGCCGGAGGGGATGAAACCGTGGCGGACGCAGAAGAGCAGGGCAGCGATGGCGGAGAGGCCTAGTAGGACTGCGGTGGATGGGCGGGCGAGCAGGTGTTGCGGGTGAGCGGAGTTGTTGGGAGAGTGAGTTTGCTGTCGTGTGGCCCAACGGTGGCCGAAGGCGAGAGCGGTGACGTAGAGGAGCTGCCAGGCGGCGAGGTTAAAGGCACCGGTGTTGATGACGCCGTACTCGAAGGGCGTTTGCGGGCAGAAAATATTGGCGGCGGCCCAGAGTGAGAGGCTCCCGCAGATCAGGCGCGTATAACCGCCGGGGCGCGCGCAGATGCGCAGGAGCCAAGGCGTGGCGAGCAGGAGCACGCAGTACATCGGGAGGACGTCGAAGAGCGTGGGTTGGTGGATGAGCAGCAGCGCGCTCACGAAAGAGAGTGCGGGAAGATCGAGTGTCGCGGCTGGTGTGTTGAGTGGGAGAGTGCCGGTGAGGTAGCCGATGGAGACGAGGCCGGAGAAAACGAGGATCAGGGCGAGCGCGTGCCAGCGGTATATAGTGACGGTGCGACTCGTGCAGGCGTGGAAGAGTTCGCGGAAGTTTCCGCGCAGCCATTTGCGGGTGTACACGTAGCCAGCCATCAAGCCTGCCATGAATACGAAGCCCTCGGCGGCACTCATGAAGCCGAAGGGGTGATCGGTGACGGCGTGGAGATCACTCGGGATGTGGTTCACCGCCATGAGCACGAGGAGCAGGCCGCGGAGGGTGTCGATGTGGGTGTGGCGTGGAGCGGAGGCGGCGACGGATTTTGCGCGCGATGCGATCTGGGTGAGAGAGGACGGGACGAGGGAGGCGTGGCGGTTCGGCATCGCAGTCTTATTGGCCGGAGTCGTGCCGGGAAAAGTGTGCGGATGGGGAAACTGGGCTGTGGATTTCGGACTTCGCCGTCAGGCAGGAGATTACGAGACATTGGGTAGAAAATTTTCATGCGCAGGCTGGAGCGGGCGGTATTTTCGAGGTGCAAATCGCGCTGTGGCGGGGGCGCGTTTCTTGCGATTTTCGGGAAAGTTTTTGGCCGACGGGATGGGTTTGCGGCGGGGCAACCTTTTCCTTGCTCCATGTGCGGGCGGGTTGTTCGCTCTTCGCTCCTTTTCCCATGAAAATCCTAGTCGCCGATAAGATCTCGCCCAAGGGAGTCGAATACCTGCGCCAGCAGCCAGGTTTTGAAGTCATCGAGGCTTACGGCTCTTCTCCGGCCCAAGTTCTGGAGTTGGTCAAAGACGTTCACGCGATCGCGGTGCGCTCGGAGACCAAGATCACGGCGGAAGTTTTCGCCGCTGCGCCTTTGCTGAAGGTTGTCGGTCGCGCCGGTGTCGGCGTGGACAATGTCGATGTCGAGGCCGCCACGGAACGCGGTGTCGTCGTGATGAACACCCCTGGTGGTAACACGATCTCGACCGCTGAACTCACGTTCACGCATATCCTCTGCTGCGCCCGCCCGATCGCGCAGGGCGCCGCATCGATGAAGGCTGGCAACTGGGATCGCAAGACGCTCAGCGGCGTCGAACTTCTCCGGAAGAATATCGGGATCATCGGCCTCGGTCGCATCGGCAGCGAGGTCGCCAAGCGCGCTCAGGCTTTCGGCATGAAGGTCCTCGCTTACGATCCCTATCTCACGCCCGCCCGCGCCGCCGCCATGCAGGTCGAGTCCGTCTCGCTCGACGCGCTTCTGGCCGGTTCTGACTACATCACGGTCCACATGCCGCTGACCGACGAGACCAACAACATGATCGACGAGGCTGCGCTCGCGAAGTGCAAGAAGGGCGTCCGCATCGTCAACTGCGCCCGCGGTGGCATCGTCAACGAGAAGGCTTTAGTTGCAGCCCTCAAGAGTGGCCAGGTCGGCGCTGCAGGTCTCGATGTTTACGAGACCGAGCCGCTTCCCAAGGACAGCGAGCTTCGTTCCGCGCCGAACATCGTGCTCACTCCCCACATCGCCGCGTCCACCACCGAGGCGCAGGAGACGGTGGGCATCGAGATTGCCGAGCAGATCGCCGATGTGCTCGTACACGGCGCGGTGCGCAACGCGGTCAATCTCCCGTCGATGGACGCAGCGGCCGCGAAGGTGATCGCGCCTTATCTCGATCTCGCAGCGAAGCTCGGCACGCTCGTGCAGCAGATCGCTCCGAAGCAAATTGCGAAGCTCCGTGTCACGTATCAGGGCAAAGTCGCCGAACTCGACGTGAACGCGATCACGCGCGCGCTTCAGCGCGGTTATCTCCGCCGCATCAGCGGCGACAGCGTGAATGCGGTGAATGCACCGACCTTTATGCAGCGTCTCGGCGTGCAGTTCGAAGTCGTGAAACTGAGCGATGCGGGTGACTACACCGATCTCATCGAAGTCGAAGCGACGGGTGGCGACGGCAGCGTGAACAGCGCGAGCGGCACGCTGATCGGCAAATCGAATTCGCCGCGTATCGTCGGCATCAATGGCCGCGAAGTGGAAGTGGCGGCTGAAGGTTCGCTGCTTGTTCTCGAGAACAACGACCAACCCGGCATGGTCGGAGCGGTTGGCACGCTGCTCGGTCAGGATGGCGTGAACATCGCGGACATGTCGCTCTCGCGGCTGACGCCGGGCGGCACGGCCTACATGGTGGTGCGCGTCGATCACGAGCCGAGCGAGAAGGCCCGCGCGGCGATCAAGGCGAACGCGGCAATCAAGTTCGCGAAGTTCGTGCAGCTCTGAGGCTGATTTCTTTTTAAGACAAAACCCGCGCTGAGAGGCGCGGGTTTTTTTGTTGAGAATTGGAGGCGGGTGGCGAGACGAGTGCGCTCACTCGTTGATAACTGACTACTCTCTGATTGCCACACCAGCGGGAGCGTCTGACGGTTTGCGGCGTGATCGCCTCCGTCGCTTTCCGGAATTTCAAGGCGCTGCGTAATGCTCATCTTGAGCTGGCGCCTTTCAATCTTGTGATCGGGCCGAATGGCTCGGGGAAAACGAGTCTCATCGATGCGCTGATGCGGTTGCGGTCGCTGTCGAAGCTGCCGCTGCGCGAGCCGGTGCCGGAAGCGGAGCGGGATATTCACGATGGGCCCGAGGTGACGTTTCAGTTTACGCCGCCGTATGAGGCGTCGGAGGCGGTGATCGGGTGCGTGTCGGACACGCAGTGCGATTTGTTGCAGGTTGATCCGGTCGGGAAGGATTGGCCGGAGCTGCGCACGCGGCTGCAGGGGATGCGGAGTTATGTGTTCGATCATCACGCGATCGCGGCGCGGTCGGCGGCGCGGGAGGGCGCGGAGTTAACGACGACGGGTGGGAATCTCGCGGCGGTGCTGGCGACATTGCGGAAGAATCATCCGGAGGATTTTGCGGCGTTGAGCGCGGAGCTGATGCGGATTTTGCCGGAGTACGCGGCGATCGACTGCGAGACGGGGAAGGACGGGATGGTCGGGTTCGTGCTGGTGTTGCGCGAAGGCGGGGAGCGCATCCCGGCGGACAATGTTTCGCAGGGGACGCTTTATCTGCTGACGATGCTGGCACTGGCGTTCGATGCGACGCCGCCGTCTGTCGTGTGTATTGAAGAAATCGATCGCGGGTTTCATCCACGGCTGCTGCGGGATGTGCGCGATGTGCTTTACCGACTGAGTCATCCGGCAGGGTTTGGGCTGAAGCGCGAGCCCGTGCAGGTGATTGCGACGACGCATTCGCCGTACCTGCTGGATCTGTTTCGCGATCATCCGGAGGAGATCGTCATCTCGGAGAAGATCGGGGCGGCGGCGACATTTTCGCGGCTGGCGGAGCGGGGGGATTTGAAGGAGCTGCTGGAAGAAGGGACGCTCGGCGACATGTGGTTCACGGGGATTCTGGGCGGTGTGCCGGAGGAGAAAAATGACTGACGTGCGTGCGGGGTTGAAACTCGCGATCATCAGTGAGTCGCCGGCGGATGAGGCTGCGCTGAAGGTTTTGGTGGAAGCGGTGCTGCGCGAGCGCGTCACGTGGGTGACGCCGACCTTGCGGGCACGGGGCTGGCCTTCTGTCGCGCAGGTGCTGCCGGCGGTGATCCGGCATCTGCATTTCAATACGGACGCGGACGGGATCGTGGTGGTGGTGGATTCAGATGATTCGCTGGTTCACACACCCGAGCATGATGCGCCGGGGTATTATCATCCGCATTGCCGCATCTGCCAGTTGCGTGGGGTCTATCGGCAGACGGTGAAGAAGCTGCCAGCGGCGAGAGGGCGCGACCGCATTTTGCGGGCGGTGGGTGTGGCTGTGCCAGCGGTCGAGGCGTGGTACTTGTGCGGGCGCGACGAGCGGGTGACGGAGGCGGTGTGGACGCGAGGGCAGGAGAGCGGCGTGATGCCGTACACGCGCGGGGAGTTGAAGTGGCGGGTGTATGGGACGGACAGACCGAGCCTGGCGCATGAGACGCGGTGCGCGCTGGAGGAAGTGGCGCGGCATCGGAAGGACACGCGGAGGCTGGAGAACGATTTCCCGGGGTTTGCCTCGCTGGCGAAGGATTTGCGTGAGTGGCGGCAAATGAATCGTTGACATATCAATCATCGACAGCAGAACAACTGGTCATGTCTTCGACCGGTCCCGATCTGATTGCAGCTGTCATGGCCACGGCAGATGCGCTTATGCGCGAGAGTCACCGGCTGTTTCGTCCGCACGGACTGACCGGGGCGCAGTATAATGTGCTGAACGTGCTGGCGGCGCGGGATGAGGCGATGAGCCAGCGGGAGTTGAGCGATGTGCTGGTGGTTGATCGGTCGAATGTGACGGGGTTGCTCGACCGGATGGAAAAAGCCGGGTGGGTGAAGCGGGCGGATGATCCGGCGGACCGGCGGGTTTACCGGATCTCGCTGACGGCGGCGGGGCGGAAGTTGTGGGCAAAGGTGCGGCCGAAGTACGAAGACAGCGTGGCGGCGGTGACGCGCGGGCTGGGGGCGGCGCAGATGAAGGCGGGCATAGAGCTTTTGCAGTGCTTGGAAAAAGCGTCGGTCAACTGGCGGGGCGGAGCAGACAGGAAAATACTTTGAAGTGAACGCACGGATTTTTGCATAACCTTTTATCCACATGGAATCCCCTGTTTTCAGGCGGTACTCGTACCTGCCGCGCCTTGTTGAGCTTGTTGCCGTTTTTATCGCCCGTCTGCTGTACCGTGTGCAGGTGCGTGGGGCGGAGCGGGTGCCGGAGACGGGCGGGATGTTGCTGCTGGCGAATCATCTTTCGTACGCGGATCCGGTGGTGCTGCAGCTGGCATGTCCGCGTCGGCTGCATTTTGTCGGCTATGCGGGGCTGAAGGAAAACTGGTTTATGAACCTGGTTTTTAAGTGGAGCGGGACTATTCCGATTTCTCCGCGGAGCGCGGTGGAGAGCACGCGGCGGATTGTGCGGTTGCTGGAGGCGGGGGAGGCGGTGTGCCTTTTTCCCGAGGGAGAAATTTCGCGGACGGGACAGTTGATGCAGATCAAGCGTGGGTTCGAACTCATGGCGAAGAAGGCGGGAGTGCCGGTGGTGCCGGTGGCGCATGATGGATTGTGGGGCTCGGTGTTTTCGTTTTCGGGCAACAAGTATCTTTTCAAGGCGCCGCGCGTGATGCCGACGCCGGTGTGCGTGAGTTTCGGCGAGGCGATCCCGGCGGCGGAAGCGACGGCGGCGCGGGTGCGGAGGGATCTGCTCGATCTCGGTTACGAGGCGTTCATGGAGCGGCCGGTACTCAAGCGGCATCTGGGGCGCGAGGTGGTGCGGTCGCTGGCGAAGCGGCCGTGGTCAACTCAAGTGATCGACCGGACGTCGGAGCGGCGCGAGGTGTCTGCGGGCAAGTTGCTGGGTGCGGCGGCGGCGTTGTCGCGACGGCTGAGGAAAACGGTGCCAGGCAAACGTGTGGGCATCGTGCTGCCGCCGGGGGCGGGGGCTTTCATCGCGAACGTGGCGGTGGTGTGCGCGGGGAAGGTGCCGGTGAATTTGAATTTCACGGCGGGCAAGGCGGCCATCGAGTCGAGTCTGCGTGCCGCAGAAATCGATACGGTGCTGACGGCTGACGTGGTGAAGGTGAAGCTGCCGGCGTTTCCTTGGCCGGAGAAGTCGCTCGATCTGCGCAAAGAGATTCTGGCGGCGGGCAAGGTTTCCGTGCTGCTCTGGACGATCGCGGCGTGGGTGCTGCCGAATCAGCTGGTGCCGGTGCTGCTGGGTATTCCGAGCAAGGGAGACAACGAGGAGGCGGGGTTGTTGTTCACGAGCGGGAGTTCGGGCGATCCGAAGGGCGTGGTGCTTTCGCATCGGAACATTCTGGCGAACTGCTGGCAGATCTCGTCGCTCTCGATTCTGCCGAACACGGCGATTTTGATGGGGTGTCTGCCGGTGTTTCACAGCTTCGGATTCACGGTGACGTTGTGGTATCCGCTGCTGCGCGGGTGTCATCTGGTGACGGTGCCGAGTCCGCTCGATACACGGAAGATCGTGGATGCTATCCGGGACGAGGGCGTGACAGTGATGATCGGTGCGCCGACATTTCTACGGCCAATCTTGAAGCGGGCGGAGACGTGGGAGCTGCGGTCGCTGGAGTTGCTGGTGTCGGGCGCGGAGAAGATGCCGCGCGATCTGTACGACGCGTTTACCGAGCGTTTCCACATCGAGATCATGCAGGGTTACGGGCTGACGGAGACGACGCCGGTGGCGAATGTGAACCAGCATCATCCGCCGGTGATCACGGAGACGGGCTCGCATCAGGATGGGAAGCGATTGGGCTCGGTCGGGCGCATGATGCCGGGTGTGACGGCGCGCATTGTCGATCCCGATACGTTTGCGGAGAAGCCGCAGACGGAGACGGGGATGTTGTTGTTTCGCGGGCCGAATGTTTTTGGCGGCTATCTGAAGGACGCGGAGAAGACGGCGGCGGCGTTTCGCGACGGCTGGTTCGTGACGGGCGATCTGGCGCGTTTCGATGAGGACGGGTTTTTGTTTATCGAGGGTCGGCTGTCGCGGTTTTCGAAGATCGGCGGCGAGATGGTGCCGCATGGGACGGTGGAGAATGCGATCGCGTCGGCGTTCGATTGGGACTCGGCGGAGATTCAGGCGGTGGTGGTCGGCGTGCCGGATGCGGCGAAGGGCGAGGCGCTGGTGTTGCTGACGACGCAGGACGTCACGCTGGAGCAGTTGCGCGAGAAGTTGCAGGCTGCGGGGCTGGCGGCGCTGTGGATTCCGAAGACGATCAAGCGCGTGGAAGCGATTCCGATGCTGGGGACGGGCAAGGTCGATCTGAAGGGGTGCAGGCAGGCGGCGATGGAGGCGTGAGGCGGGGCGGGAGGAGATATCCACCATCGAACGCCCAACATCCATGCCGATGGCCAGTGGCGGACTGCGAACGCTTAACTCTTAACGTTTAACGCTGAACGCTCAACGAGCGAGCTGAAGGCTGTGAGCGCGGTGATCGCGATGGGGTTGAGCGGCGGTCAATTGGCGTCTCCCTGTGAGGACCGTTTGCCGCTACGGGCGTCAGGCCTTGGTGCCGCTCGCCAAGAGGGTTTCGAAATGGGGCTCGGTGGTTTCCTTGGCGGCGGTGGTGACGTCGAGTTGTTGGAAGCCGGCTTTTTGGAGGAAGGCGTGGAGTTCGCTTTCTTTGAAGCCGAGCCAGACGTCGGCGTAGAGCTCGCGGGCTTTTTCGAAGGTGTGGGCTTTGAGGTCGAGGATGAGGATCTGACCGCCGGGTTTGAGAATGCGGTGGGCCTCGGCGACGGCTTTTTGCGGGTGCTGCGCGTGGTGGAGGGCCTGGCTGAGGATGGCGAGATCGACGGAGGCGTCGGGCAGGGGGACGGACTCGATGTCGCCGAGCTTGTAGGTGAGATTGGCGAGGCCGTTTTTGGCGGCGAGCTCGGTGCCGACCTCGATCATGCGAGGGGAATTATCGATACACCAGACGCGCGCGGCGCGGCGGGCGAGGAGTTGAGAGATGAGGCCTTCGCCGGCGCCGAGGTCGGCAATGGTGATGGCGGGCGTGAGGCGGAGGGCGAGGTGGCCGATGGCTTCCCAGGAGCGACCGGGGCAGTAGTTTTTGCCGAGCTTGCCGGCGATGAGATTGAAGTAGGCTTCGGATTGCTGGCGGCGGCGGGCGAGGATGCGGTCGAGATTGGAGCGGTCCTCGACGAGCTCGGGCATGTCGTGGACGGCTTCGCAGGCGGAGCGGACGAGGCCGAGCTGGCGCGGGTCGTTTTGGGCGCGGATGGAGTAGAAGGCTTTTTTCCCGTCGCGGCGGTCGGAGACGAGGTCGGCTTGTCGGAGGAGCGCGAGCTGCGAGGAGATGCGGGACTGGGCCATGCCGAGGATTTCCTGGAGCTCGGCGACGGAGAGCTCTTCGGCCAGAAGCAGTGCGAGCAGGCGGACGCGCGTCGGGTCGGAGAGAATTTTAAGAGTGTCCCAGGAGGCGTTCAAAGCGGGGCGGGTGGTTGGACGGTGGATAAAAAGAGCGGCGAAAGCCGGAGGACTTTCGCCGCAGGGAAAACGAGCGGATCAAGTTATTTGATCAACGTGAGCGAGAGCGGGTATTTCCAGGGTTCGCCGTTGTTGGCTTTGATGGTGGCGATGATGACACAGACGAGACTGAAGATACCGACGGCCATCAGAAAAAGAATGCCGATCCCCACAATGATGAAAATCGCTGAGATGACGGCGTAGATAAGGCAGGAGAGCTGGAAATTGAGCGAGGCTTTGGCGTGGGCTTCGACGGAGGGGAATTCGTTTTTCTTGATCTGCCAGATGATGAAGGGCCCGAGAAAAGATCCGAGCGGGACGAGTAAGCCGGCGAGGGCGGAAAGGTGGGCGAGCATTTCCCAAGTACGAGCGGCGGGTGCTGGAGCACCCGGAACGGAAGGAGGTGTGGCAGTATCCATGAAGCAAGGCATGAAGACGGCGCTGGCGGGGGTCAAGCGGTGGGCTAGCAGGAGTCGCGTCAGAGCCAGTGGCGGGCGAGGTCGGCGAGTTGCCAGAGGCCGAAGCCGAGGATGAGGGCGGCGGCGAGATGGTTCAGGGTGCGCAGGGTTTGCGGGCCGAGTTTGCGGCCGAGCCAGCCGGCGCAGAGGCACAGGATCAGCCACCAGGTGGAGGAGCCGCACAAGACGCCGAGGATGAGGGAAATTGTTTCCTGACCGTGGCGGGTGTCGCCGGGCGAGAGGCCGGCGGCGGCGATGACGCCGGTGATGCCGAGCAGGGTGAGGGGATTGGCGAGGGTGAGCAGGCAGGTGGTCAGGAACGCGGTGAAGAGATTGCGCTCGTGCAGCGGGCGGGAGACGGCGCAGGCGGGTGGGGCCGAGCGCCAGGTGTGCAGGCCGAGGGCGAGCATGAACACGCCGCCGAGCAGCTGCACGAGGTCGTGATGCGCGGTGAGCAGGGCAGTGACGGCGGAGAGCGCGAGCGAGGCGAGGGCGGCGCAGAGTGTATCCGCCGTGGCGGCACCGAGGCCGGAGACGAAGCCCGCGAGACGGCCTTCGGCGAGGGTGCGACGCAGGATGAGCAAAGCGATGGGGCCGACGGGGGCGGCGACGGCGAAGCCCATGACGACGCCTTTGAGGAGGTGTTCAGTCATGGCTGGGCGCGGGTGGGGTGCGAGTAGCGGGCATGAAAAAGGCCAGCGGGGTGACCGCTGGCCTTGGAAGGAGGGAACGCATGGGCTCGTGGTGAGCGCCTGCTGATCGCTTAGGCGTCCACGTAGCGGGTGAGGCCGGTGATCGTGTAGCTCTCTTCGGAGGTACCGATCTTCACCTTCACGGTTTCGCCGACTTTCTTGGAGAGAAGGGCGAGGCCGAGCGGGGTTTTGTAGGAGATGATGTTCTTGTCGGGCACGCTGTCCCAAGCGCCGAGGATGGTGTACTTGGTGGTCTTACCGCCGACTTTGACGTCGACGATGCTGCCCACGCTGACCTGGTCGGCGGCGGCTTCTTTGAAGTCGGTGATGCGGGCGCGGCCGAGTTCTTTTTCGAGGAGGGACTTTTGCGCGGCGAGAACCTGCTGGTCCTGCTTGGCCATCTTGTACTCGGAGTTTTCCTTCAAATCGCCGTGCTCGCGAGCGGTTGCGATGGCTTTGGAGTTCTCCGGGATCTTCTTGGATTTGATGATCTCGTACTCTTCGCGTTTGCGCTCGTAGCTCTCGCGGGAGACGAGGAGCTTCTCTTCTTTGCTGTCGGCCTCGGAGGCGACGAGCGTCTGGATGGACGGGAAGATTTTGATGAAGCGGGCGAGGAGCGATTTTTTGGTGAGTTCTTCGAAGCCTTGATTGAGGAGGAGGGCGTTCGCGAGATCGCGGGCGGTCTCGGGATCGGCGGTGGAGAGGAGGTCGCTGATCAGGTCGGCATCGTCGCTGAGGATTTCGGCGAGCGGGATGCGGCGGGCGTTGGAGGCCTGGAGCGCTTCGTAATCGATCGCGAAGAAGATCGAGCTGAGGAGGCGCGGGGTGATGAGATCGTTGAGGAGTTTCGCGAACTTTTTCGAGTGGCGGTTCTTGATGATCCAGAGGAGCACCGGTGCGCGAAGATTTTGCTCGATCTGCCAGCGCTTGAGCGAGGCGGCGAGTTCGTCGGAGTGGCCGTTTTCAACGAGGAAGTTGATGCACTCGGTGGTGAACTTGCCCTGGCTGGTCTTGAGGAGGGTGAAGGCGATGTCGCGGGCTTCGACGGGGTGCGTCTCTTTGACGAGTTCGAGGAAGCGGCTTTGGAATTGGACAGGGATCTTTTCCGCGATGGCGGGAAGGTCTCGGACGTTGGCGATCAAGGATGCTTGAGACGGCTCGAGCGTGGCGACATCGACGCCGACAGCTTTAGCGAGGTCGTCGCGGATGGAGGCGCCGACAAGGCGCTCAGCGGCGTCGATCTGGTTGGAGTCTTTCACCGCTTCGGCGAGGCCGGTGAGGATGTCCTGGAGATGGGCCTGGACTTCTTTGGAGTCGAAGGTGCCGATGAGCTGCTCGGCGAGCGCGATGCGGCGGCGGGCGGAGCGGGTGTTCTTAAATTGTTCGATGATTTCGTCCTCGGCGGAGACGGGGGTCTCGCGGAGTACGTAGCACTCGGTCTTCTTGGCGGGGACGGCGATGCGCGGGTCCTTGGCGATGGCCTTTTTGGCGGCGGACCACCACTTTTTGAATTTCTCTTCGCCGATGACTTGGGCGAGGGTGATCTCGAGGTCGATGGCGGTGGTGGCGTGGTTGTCGTAACCGCCGAGGGCTTCGACGACGAGTTGAGCGGGATTGTTGGCGATCAGGTCGTTGATCTTGGCGGTGTCGGTCTGTTTACGGACCAGAAGATGTTTGGCCGGGAGGACTTCCATGGTGCCGACGCAGAAGGCGGGGTCCATGGGGTGGTTTTTCTTCGTCTGGAAATCGATGATGAGCTTCAGAGCGGAATCGTCGTAGGATTTGATCTGGCCGAAACCCCAGCTGCGGTGGACGACATAGCTACCGGGAGCCATGGCCTCCAACTTGGATTTTGACGGCTTGAGCGTCGGGTTTTTGGCGATGAGCGCAGAGACAGCTTCCGAATTCATAAAGGTGATGTGGCGGTTCTGAATTGTTCAGTTGAGGGGAGTGGGGTGGGGGATGTCAACCAGCGCTTTCCCGAGGAGAAATCTGGTTAAGAGAAGATGCGGTGCGAGGGCTTCGGTCTTGCCAAGAGAGGCGCGGTGCGGAGCTTGGCGCGATGAATCCTCCGACAACTAGCGAAGCCCGCTTAACGCCGTGGTCACACGCGGCCCGCCTGGTAGCGCGTTGGGTGGAGAAGGGGGAACGCGTGGACGCGCTGCTGGACACGATGCCGCGCACGGTGACGGGCGTGGATCGGGGGCGTTGCCAAAATTTATTGCTCGGTGCGGTGCGGCATCGCGGGCGGATCGAGGCGCATCTGAAGCAGTTGATCACGCTGCTGCCGCGGCCGCGCGTGCAGGGGATTTTGTTGGTGGCAGGTTTTGAATTGATCGAAGGCGGTACCGAGGGGCACGCGGCGCGCGTGGGGCATCATGCGGTGGAGCAGACGAAGTTGCTGGCGAGTCCGTCGGAGGCACGGCTGGTCAATGCGGTGGTGCGCAAGCTGGCGGCGGGACTGGCGAGTGAGCCCGTGCCTCCGAAAGAGGCGAGCGCGGCGCAGCTGGCGGAGTATTTTTCGCATCCTGACTGGATGGTGAAGCGGTGGATCGCGCAGTATGGTGCGGACGCGACGCGGGCGTTGCTGGAATGGAACCAGAAGCCTGCGCCGGTGTATGCACGCTGGCGGAACCGGGATCGTGCGCCGAGCGAGGACGAGTTGAAGTGGCTGACGCCAACGGCGTGGGCGGGTTTTTATGAAGTGAAGTCGGGGAACTGGGCTCTCGTCGAGGCGGCGCTGGCGGCGGGAGTGATTTACCTGCAAGATCCGGCGACACGGCTGGCGGTGGAGTTGCTCGCGCCGAAAGCGGGCGAATCGGTGCTGGATATGTGCGCGGCGCCGGGCGGAAAGAGTCTGGCGATCGCGGATACGCTGGGCTCGGGGCGGGTGGTGGCGGTGGATCTGCCGACGACACGCGTGGAGCGGTTGAAGGAGAATCTCGCGCGCATCAGCGGCGTGGAGACGGCGCTGGTGCAGGGCGATATTGGCGTGGACGGTGCGAAAATTTTTGAAGCGCAGGGACTGCCGAAGGCGTATGCGGCGGTGTTGATAGATGTGCCTTGCACGAACACGGGCGTGATGCGCCACCGGGCAGACGTGAAGTGGCGTTTGCAGGTGGGGGACTATGCGAAGCACGCGAGGCAGCAGCTCGGGTTGCTCACGGCGGCAGCGCAGCTGGTCGAGGCGGGCGGGCGGATCGTTTACAGCACGTGCAGTCTGGATGAAGACGAGAACGTGGAAGTGGTGGACGCGTTTTTGAAGAGCGCGGGTGGGCGCGGATTCTCGCTGGAGAAATCGACGGTGTCACGGCCGTGGGAGACGGGGCACGACGGAGCGGCGGCGTTTTTGCTGCGGCGGAAAGGGTGAGGTCGGATTGGAGCGGACGAC
Source organism: Nibricoccus aquaticus (assembly GCF_002310495.1). Classification (GTDB taxonomy): domain Bacteria; phylum Verrucomicrobiota; class Verrucomicrobiia; order Opitutales; family Opitutaceae; genus Nibricoccus; species Nibricoccus aquaticus. The sequence continues at coordinate 3,923,560 of NZ_CP023344.1, forward strand.
ACGGAGGTCGTTCCTCCAGCGGAATGAGCGGGCACAAAAAAGCCGGTGCGATAATCGCACCGGCTTGGGAAAGCAGGAGAGTTTTTAGAGCGCCAGCTGAGCGCTCACTGAACTTTGACGGGAATCACGAGTTCCTTAACGCCGGGGCCTTTGGCGAAGAGGCTGCCGGTGCCGGGGCGGCCGGCTTCGATGCTGATCGTGACGGTGTTGCTGCCAGCGGGGACGATGACCTCCGGCATGATCACGCTCTCCGGGACATCGGTGGTGATGTCGATGAGCAGGCCGCCTGCGGAGGCGGTGACAGGCGTGGTGAAGGTGAGATTAACCTTTTGGCCCTTCTTGAGGGAAAGGGCGGTCGGATTAACGAGGAGGGTGCCGCCGGTAGCGTTGGTGGCGGCCACGGAGGGAGAGGGGCTGAAGGTGTTGTTCAGGCCTTCGGAGACGCCGCCAACGCCGTCGACGCGGAAGGTGCCGGCGGGGGACTGGCCGAGATTGCCGCCGATGGAGACCTTGTAGTTGCGGTTCGCATCGACTGAGGGGACGTAGAAGCTGATGGAATTGGCTGACTCGAAGACGGTGCGCACGGGAGCGTTGTCGAAGTAAACGACATCGGCGGGGGTGAAGCCGCGGCCGAGGATGCTGACCTTGGCGCCGACCGGGCCGCGGTTGACTTCGAGGGAGAGGACGTAGCGGCCGACGATGGTAGCGCGCTGGACCTGGGTGTAATCCTCGCGGGAGCTGAGGGTACCGTTGTTGCTAACCTGATACGTGTACTCGAAGTAGTATGCGAGTTCGGTGCGGCCGGCGGCGAGCTGGTAGTCGAATTCGAAGATGTCTTCGCCGAGGTTGCTCTTTGTCATGCGGTACTTTTGACCGTCGATGACGATGCTGGGGAGCACGGTGCCTTGGACAAAGCTGGCGAGCTTTGGCTTGATGCGCGCGGAGATCGTATAGATCTGCGAGGGATTGGCGGGCAGCGAACCCGGAGTGAGATTGGTCACTGCGGTGGTTTTGCAGCCGACCAGAGTGAGGCTGGCGATAATACCGAGGCCGAGGACGAATCGTCTCGCTTGGGAGAAACGGGTGTTTTGCATGTAGATTTTTCCGATTAAAAATCGTTTGGAAGGCAACATAATCCTACCGTCATTGCAATGAGCGAAATCACATCTGCGCCGCTAAGCGACAGTCCGGCGAATCCGCTGGGGTTGTACGTGCATGTGCCGTTTTGCGCGACGACGTGTGATTTTTGCGCGTTCTATCAGGAGAAACCGATGGGGGATTCTGTGGACCGGTACATGTCTGGAATCGCGCGGGAGGCGGAGCTGGTGGAGTGGGACCGGCCTGTATCCACGGTGTTCTGGGGCGGGGGCACGCCAGGGTTGCTGGCGCCGGATGATATGCGGCGGCTCGGTGCGGTGGTGAATGCGCGGACCGGTGGGGCTCACGAAGAGTGGACGGTGGAGATGGCTCCGGCCTCGGTGACGAAGGCGCGGCTGGAGGCGTTGAAGGAAATCGGGGTGACGCGGATCTCGATGGGCGTGCAGAGTTTTCAACCGGCGTTGCTCGAAGGGCTCGGGCGGCAGCACACGCGGGAGCAGGTTTATCGTGCGCATGAGTTGATCGCGGCGGCGGAGTTCAAGAGCGTGAATCTGGATTTGATGTTCGCACTGCCCGGGCAGGACGAGGTGGACTGGCTGGCGGATCTGGCGAAGGCCGTGGCGCTGAAGCCGGATCATATCTCGACGTACTGCCTGACGTTCGAGGAGGACACGAAGCTGTGGGTGAAGCTTTCGCAGGGGAAGGTGAAGCTGGACACGGAGCGTGAGGCGCGACTGTACGAGCGGACGTGGGCGGAACTCGATGCGGCAGGCTACGCGCAGTATGAGGTTTCCAACTTCGCGAGGCCGGGACACGCGTGCCGGCACAACGTGAATACCTGGCGGATGCACTCGTGGGTGGGGCTGGGGCCGTCGGGGGCGTCGCAGTATGCGGGCGGGCGCGGGACGAATATCGCGGATCTGGAGAAGTGGCTGGCGGGGCTGGAGCGCGGTGAGCGCGCGACGGAGGATCGCACGGTGCTGACGCCGGAGTTGCTGGCGGAGGATGCGTTGATTTTTGGGCTGCGGATGAATGAAGGCGTCGATCTGGATGTGTGGGGCGGGCGCGTGACGGAGGTGGCGGAGCGGGAGATGCGCGGGCTGGCGCGGCGGCTGGTGGACGAAGGGCTGGCGGAGATGACGGGGGCGCGGCTGCGGCTGACGTTGCGCGGACGGTTAGTTGCCGACGCGGTTGGCAGCGAAGTGATGGGCGCGCTGTCTGCTGGAGGATGAACGAAATGAAATACGTGAAAACGATTTTGATGCTGGTGGCGGTCTGGGCGGCGGGTCTGACGACGGTGCGCGCGGAGACGCGGGCGCTGGTGTTGCAGACGGATTTTGGGACGAAGGACGGGGCAGTGGCGGCGATGCGCGGGGTGGCCTTTGGCGTGAGCGCGCGGCTGCCGATCTTCGATCTGAGTCATGAGAATACGCCGTACGATATTTGGGAGGCGGCGTACCGGTTGAATCAAACGGCGGCGTTCTGGCCGGGCGGGACGGTGTTCGTTTCGGTCGTCGATCCGGGCGTGGGGACGGAGCGGAAGTCGGTCGTGTTGAAAACGAAGAGCGGGCATTTTTTCGTAGGGCCGGACAATGGCTCGTGGACACTGGTGGCGGAATCGCTCGGCGTGGAGGCGGTGAGACAAATCGATGAGACGAGGCACCGGCGGGCGGGCCCGGAGCGGAGCTACACGTTTCACGGGCGGGACATTTATGCGTTTGTCGGGGCGCGGCTGGCCGCGGGCGTAGTGACCTTTGAGGAGATCGGGCCGGAGTTGGAAGCGGCAGTGGTGACGCTGCCGTATGAGAAAGCGCGGGTGGAAGGTGGCGTGGCGATCGGGACGATTCCGGCGCTGGATTTTCAGTACGGCAATGTGTGGACGAACATCGACGAGGGGACGTTCGCGAAGCTGTCGCCGAAGTTCGGAGACGTTTTCACGGTGACGATCGCGAAGGATGGAAAGCGCGTTTTCAGTGGCGAGGTGCCCTATGTGAAGACGTTTGGCGATGTGGCGGAGGAGAAGCCGCTGGTTTATCTGAACAGTCTCCTGAATGTGGCGTTTGCGCTGAACATGGGCGACTTTGCGAAGACGCACGGAGTCGCGAGTGGCGCGGCCTGGAGCGTGAAAATCAAAAAGAAGAACTAAGGATTTTATGATGCGACTGATGATTTCTCTGGCTGGTTTGTGTGTGCTTTCGGTGTCGGTTTTTGCGCAGCGGGTGGAGATCGTGTGGCCGACGCCGAGCACGGCCTATTTCGAGGGGAAGCCGCTGGAGACGTTCATCCAGCCGACGGCGTCGGGTGTGCTGGAGTCGGGGCTTTTTGGATGCACGCGGAGCGGAGGGGCGCAGTTTCACGAAGGGATCGACATCAAGCCGGTGAAGCGGAACCGGCAGGGCGAGGCGGTGGATCCGGTCTTCGCGGCGATGAGCGGCGTGGTGAGGCACATCAGCCGGCAGGCGGGAAACAGCAGTTACGGACGATACATCGTGATCGAGCATCCGGACCAGTTGCCGGGCGTGTTCACGTTGTATGCGCATCTGGCGAGCATCGCGCCAGGGTTGAGTGTGGGGGCGAAAGTGGAGCGCGGGCAGGAGATCGCGGTGATGGGGCGGAGTGCGAGCGGGTATGCGATTCCCAAGGACCGGGCGCATCTGCATTTCGAGATCGGGGTGATGCTGACGCGGGATTTTCAGGGGTGGTATAATTTTAAGAAGTTCGGGAGCCGCAACGAGCACGGGCTGTGGAATGGGATGAACCTGATCGGGATCGATCCGCTGGATTTTTTCGATCAGCTGAGAGCGCGGCGGGTGGAGACGTTTCAGCAATATTTTGCGCAGTTGAAACCGGCGGTGAAGGTGCGGGTGGCGACGCGGCGGGTGCCGGATTTTATCGAGCGTTATCCGGCGTTGCTGGCGAAACCGATGCCGACGGACTCGCTGGTGGCGGGCTGGGAGGTGGCGTTTAACGAGATGGGCGTGCCGTTCGCGTGGACGCCGTTGACGGCGATGGAGCTGATCGGGATGGGAACAAACGAAGTGCGCGTGGTGGCTAGCGATGAGGGGATCTTGAAGAAAAACCGGTGCCGCTCGCTGGTGTTTATGAAGCGCGGGAAGCCGGCGATCGGGAAGGATTTGGAGACGGTGTTGCAGCTGGTGTTCGGGCTGCGGGAGGAGCTGTGAGCGGGGTTGGAGTTTAGTCTACGCGCGCCGACGATGTCATGAAACAGGTCCGCTTAGGCGGGGCTGCGCGCCAGGGGTGTGGTTCGAAAAACAACTGGAGGCTGGACAATTTCGAGAATAGGTGTGCATATGCACACATTATGAGCAAAGAACTGAATTTTTCCCTCCCGGAGAACTGCGTGTGCTTCAACCTGCGCTGGGTGACGCGGGCGATGACGAAGTTCTTTGATGCAGAAATGCGCAGGCACGGAATCCGCCCCACGCAGGGTACGCTACTCCTCACGCTGAGGGCCAAGGAGAGCTGGAGCATGGCGGACTTGAGCGACGCGCTTGGAATGGAACGCACCACGCTGGTTCGCACGCTCCGGCCGTTGCAGCGGGATGGCCTGGTGATGGCCGAGGGAAGCGGGCGGGGGGGGCGGGTGGAACTGTCGATCACTGCCGAAGGACGTGAGAAGGTTGCGGCGGCGATGCCGGCCTGGCGCGCGGCGCAACGGGCCGCCGTCAAAACGCTGGGCGAGCAACGCTGGTCCGCGCTCCTGGCCGACCTCGAGACGGCGGCGCTGGCTCTCGACAAAGCCTCTTAAAACCCGCCAACGGGCTAAAAAAGAAAACCATTGATTTAACTGTGTATATGCACACCAAGCCAACCAACCAGACCTGGGTTCTCATCACCGGCGCCTCCAGCGGCCTCGGCGAAGAGTTCGCACGCCAATATGCCCAACAGGGCCATCCCCTCGTGCTCGTCGCGCGTCGGCTCGACCGGCTGCAGGCGCTCGCCGAGCGACTGGGGCAGCAGTTCAACGTCGAGGTCATCGTGGAGCAGGTCGATCTGTCGGATATTGCCGCCATCGGCCAACTGCATGCGCGGCTCCGTGGGCGCGGCGTGGTGATCGACATGCTCATCAACAACGCGGGGCACGGCCTGCAGGGGCCGTTCATCGACAGCCAACTCGATGCGGCGCTGGCGATGGTGCAGCTCGACATCGCCAGCCTGACCGCGGTCACCCATGTGTTCGCCCGGGACATGCGTGAACGGCGCCGGGGGAAGATTCTGCTCGTCGCCAGTCTGCTGGCTTACCAAGGGGTGGAGAACTTTGCGGTTTATGCGGCGGCGAAAGCCTACGTGCTGCGGCTGGGGGAAGCGCTGCATCGCGAGCTCAAGCGCGACGGTATCACGGTGACGACCCTGTGCCCGGGCGTGACGGAAACCGGATTCGCTCAAGCGGCGCAGCAAAAGATCACGCCGATCTTGAAGCGGCTTATGATGAAGCCGGAGCCCGTTGTTAGAATCGGGATGCGCGCGTTGGAGGCCGGCCGCATGAGCGTCGTTCCGGGTTTGGGCAATAAAGCGGTCGCGGTTTTCACGTGGGCGACGCCGCGCTGGCTGCACCAGGCAGTGATGTCCCAGACGATGAACGGGTGACGGCACCGACGCATTGCGCACTTTTATGGATACTCTTTCACACAATTCTTCGGGCGCGTCTTTGACGGGGCGACCACGCAGGCCGCAGCCCGCGATGTTCGCCGGACTGCTCGCGGTGGCCGCGTTGAGCGGATGCTCATTGCCGGCGGTCGGTCCTGACTATCGACGCCCGGAAACTCCCACGGCGGGTGGCTACGAAACTATTTCCAGCCAGCGTTCCGCTGATGCTGGCACCCGCATCGCGAGGGAGTGGTGGCGCGATTTTGGCGATCCGACTCTGGACCGTTACGTCACAGCGGCGCTGACGGAAAATCAGAGTCTCAAGGCGGCGGTGGCACGCGTCGAACAAGCGCGCGCGCTGACGGGTGAAGCGCGTTCAGCGTATCTTCCGATGGTCGGCGCGACCGGTCTGGCGACGCGGGAACGCACGTCCGAAACCGTGGATAATCTATTCCCGAATAGTCTCACGACCACTTATCGCCTGCCGCTGACGGTTGCGTGGGAGATCGATCTCTTTGGCCGGGTGCGTCGGCTCAATGAAACTGCGCGCGCTGGTTTTCTCGCGACGCAGGAACTCGCGGAAGCCACGCGCCTGGCCATCGCGGCGGAAACGGCGTCGGCCTACTTCGCTCTGGAGGCCACCGATGAGGAAGTGCGGATCGTGGCTGAGACGCTCGCGTTGCAGAAGGAGATGCTGACGCTCGTCGAAGCGCGTCGCGACGCGGGGCGCGCCACCGATCTCGCGGTCGAGCAGGCGAAGCTGGCGGTGTCGATATCCGAAGCGGACTGCGCTGCCCTCGCGAATCGCCGCTCTTCGTTGAAGAACGGACTGGCTGTTTTAGTCGGACAAGCGGCTCCGGGATTTGAAGTGGCTGAGGGCCGGCAGACGGCGCGCGCGCTCCCGGCGATTCCGGTGGGTTTGCCGAGCGAGTTGTTGATGCGTCGCCCTGATCTGGCGGCGGCGGAAAATAACCTGCGCGCCGCGAATGCGCGGATCGGTGTCGCGAAGTCCGCGTTCTTCCCGGCGATTTCTCTGACGGGAAGTGCTGGATACGCGAGCGCGGCGATCGATGATCTTTTCCTGAGCGACAGCCGGGCATGGGCGATCAGCCCGAGTGTTTACCTTCCTCTTTTTCAGGGCGGACGGAATCGGGCGAACTATCAGCGCAGCCAGGCCACCTACGAGGAGACGGTCGCCGGCTATCGGCAAAGCGTCCTGGTCGCATTTCGCGAAGTGCAGGATGCGCTGACCGCGTCGCAACGACTGTCCGAGCAGGCAGACGCAGTTTCCCGATCCGTGGTGAGCGCGCGCAAAGTCCGCGATCTGGCTGACGAGCGTTATCTCGCGGGCAGCACGAGTTACCTGGAGGTGATCGATGCGCAGCGCACCGCGTTGTCGGTTGAACGAGGTGCGGCGGCATTGGCCGGGCAGCGCCTGATCACGCGCGTCGCTCTCATCCGCGCGCTCGGCGGCGGCTGGGAAACTCCTTCCGCAACACTCTCAAAGTCTAACTGAAGCCTTTCACCGAATTGACCTATGAACTCTCTCCTTAAATCCAACGCGGCCGCGTCTCCGTCTGTCCACACGACGCGGACGCGCCTCATTCCGCTGATCGTTTTAATCTCCGCCGCAGGCGTCACGCTGCCCGGATGCAGTCGTGACGAAGCCACGGTGAAGGACCGAGCAGCTCACGTGGTCCGGGTTGTGCAGATCGATACGGAGCGGCCCGCTTCGTCTGGGAACGTCAACTACACGGGCGTCGTCCGGGCGCGCACCGAAAGTCAGCTGGGGTTTCGGGTGGCAGGAAAGATTTCCGAACGCTTGGTGAACGCAGGCGAGGCCGTGAAGACCGGCCAGCCGTTGCTGAAACTCGACGCGACCGACTACCAGCTCGCGCTGCAAGCCGCGCGCGCGGTCCATAAGCAGGCCAGCCTCGAACTGGAGCGCGTGCGCGTTCTCGTGGAGAAGCGGGCGGAGTCGCGGGATGTTTTGGAAAAGGCGGTCGCCGCTGCGGAAAGCTCTGCCGCGCTGGCGGAGCAACTCGCGAATCAGGCCGGCTACACCACGTTGTACGCGGACGCCGATGGTGTCGTGATGACGACGCTGGCCGAGCCCGGACAAGTGGTCGCGGCCGGACAGCCGGTGCTCGTGCTCGCCAAAGACGGCCCGCGTGAGGCCGCCGTCGATATTCCCGAGCGCTCGCTGGAAAGAATCCGCGGCCAACAGGCTACGGCTCAACTTTACCTGAACTCCGAGGTGAGAGTGCCCGCGACGTTTCGGGAAATCTCGGGCGTCGCCGATCCGGTGGCGCGCACTTATCAAGCGCGCTATGTGCTCGAAGGGGACGCGGCCCAATTTCCACTGGGCGCCACGGTCACGGTTCGTGTCACTGCGGCCGGAGACGATGCGGAGAAGATCACGGAAATCCCGCTCGGCAGTTTGATCGATCGCGGCGATGGCGCCGCGGTGTGGGTGGTCGATGCCACCACTTCGACTCTTCAGAAGCGCGCGGTCTCCATCGCCAAACTCGGAGCGGAAACCGCGTCGATTCGCGACGGGCTCAAGCATGGTGACGTGGTTGTTGCCCTCGGCGCTCAACTGTTGAACCCGGGTGAGACGGTGCGCGTGGCGAAGTCTTCTCCGAAGGAGGCGAAATGAGCCGTTTCAATTTATCCGCTCTGGCGGTCAAGGAGCGTGCCATCACGTTGTTTTTGCTGATCGCGATTGCGGGCGCGGGGTTGCTCGCATTCACGAGGCTCGGTCGCGCGGAAGACCCGACATTTGTCGTGAAGATCATGACGGTCACGGCGGTCTGGCCGGGCGCCACGGCGGGGGAAATGCAGAACCAAGTGGCGGACCGCCTGGAGAAGCGCCTCCAGGAACTCGAGCACTATGACCGTGCGGAGACGACGTCGCGGCCGGGACTGATGACGATGAAGGTTTTTCTGAAGGACAACACGCCGCCGGCGGACGTGCCTGACGAGTTTTATCAGGTCCGCAAAAAGCTCTCCGACGAAGCGCGTTTTCTGCCGCGCGGCGTGCTCGGTCCGATCTTCGACGACGAGTACTCCGACGTGTATTTTTCGCTCTACGCGCTGAAGTCGGCGGATCTTCCGCATCGGGAATTGGTGCAAGAGGCGGAGCGGCTGCGCCAGCGTTTCACCCGCGTGCCGGGAGTTCAGAAAGTGAAACTGCTCGGCGAACAGGATCAGAAGATTTTCGTGGAAATCTCCTATCAACGGCTCGCGACGCTGGGCGTGAGCGCGCAGGCGTTGTTCAGCGCCATCGCGCGGCACAACGACGTGACGCCGTCGGGCTTCGTCGAGGCGGCGGGCCCGCGGGTTTATCTGCGCGTGGACGGTGCGATCACGGACGTGGAGTCGGTACGCGCGATCCCGCTTCCGGTGCCTGGCGCGACGTTGACCGTCGGCGACGTGGCGGAGGTTCGCAAAGGCTACGAAGATCCGCCCAGCAATCTTATCCGCGAAGGCGGCGCGCCCGCGCTGGTTCTTGGTGTGGTCATGCACAAACGCTACAACGGCCTCACCCTGGGCAAGGACCTCGCGGCTGAAGTGGAGCGGCTCCAGGCCGAGATGCCGGTAGGCATTTCGCTTGAGAAGATTTCCGACCAATCCGTGGTCATCAACGCGGCCATCAGCGAATTCATGGTGAAGTTTTTCACCGCGCTGGGGGTGGTGATTTTGGTGAGCCTGCTGGCCCTCGGATTTCGCGTGGGCATCGTCGTGGCGGCGGCCGTGCCGCTTACGCTCGGCGCGGTTTTCCTCATCATGCTCGTGACCGGGCGGGACTTTGACCGCATCACGTTGGGCGCGCTGATTCTGTCGCTCGGTCTGCTGGTCGATGACGCGATCATCGCGATCGAGACGATGGTCGTGAAAATGGAGGAAGGCTGGGACCGCATAAAAGCGGCGGGCTACGCGTGGACGTCCACGGCGGCGCCGATGCTGACCGGAACGCTCGTGACGGTGGTCGGGTTTCTACCGGTCGGCTTCGCGCGCTCAACCGCCGGCGAATACGCGGGAAACATTTTCTGGATCGTCGCCTTTTCGCTGCTCGTTTCGTGGTTCGTGGCGGTGATTTTCACGCCGTACATGGGAGTGAAACTGCTGCCGGACATTCCGGTGAAAGCGGACGATCACCACTCGATCTACGGAACGAAAAACTACGAGCGATTCCGTCGGCTCATCCGGGCCTGCGTCGATCACAAGTGGCTGGCGATGGGCGTTACCGTGGCGCTCTTCGTTGCGTCGGTGTTGGGGATGTCGCTTGTGAAGAAACAATTTTTCCCCAACTCAGACCGCACCGAGCTGACGTTGGAAATTAACCTGCCGGCGGGGTCGGCTTTCGCGACGACGGAGCAAACGGTTCATCGCATCGAGCAAGCACTGGCCGAATTCCCGGAGGCTCAGCATGTCACCAGCTATGTGGGCCAAGGCGCTCCGCGGTTTTTCATGTCGCTGAATTCGGAGCTGCCGAATCCTTCCTTTGCTCAGATGGTCATCCAGACGGAGAATCCCCGGCAGCGGGACATCTTGAAAACCAAGATCCGCGAGCTGGTGGCCGAGGGAAAATTCTCGGAGGCGCGCGTGCGTGTGACGCAGTTCGTATTCGGACCGCCAGTGCCTTATCCCGTGCTCTTCCGTGTGACGGGCGGCGATCTGAATGAGCTGCGGAGGATCGCGGAGGAAGTCCGGCAGGTCATGGCGCAGAATCCGCGGCTTCGCGATGTGCATCTGGATTGGGGCGAGAAAACGCCGGTGCTGCATCTGGCCTTCGACGAAGAGCGGCTGCACTTGCTCGGCCTGAATCCGCAGGATGTCGCGCTGCAGCTTCAGTCGGTGCTTCAAGGCGTGACCGTTTCCCAAGTGAGAAGCGGAGATCGCATCGTGAATGTCCAAGTGCGGAGCCCGAAGCTTGAGCGCGATGGACTGGGGGAGATTGGCGACGTCATCGTTCGAAACGAGCAAGGCCGGTCCCTGCCGCTTCGGCAGATCGCCCGACTGGAAACACGCATGGAGGATGCCGTGCTGAAACGCTACAACCGCGAGCCCTACATCGCGGTGCAAGGCGACGTGATCGATGGCGTGCAACCTCCTGACGTGACGGCGGAGGTGTTGCCCCAGCTCGCGGCGATCAAGGCGCGACTGCCCGACGGCCACCGGATCGACACGGGCGGCTCGGTCGAGGAAAGCGCGAAAGCAAACGACGCTCTCGTGCTGCTGTTTCCCGTGATGATCATCTCGACGCTGGCGTTGATCATGTTTCAGGTGCGTTCGTTCTCCGCCACATTCATGGTTTTCGCCACAGGGCCGCTGGGGTTGGTCGGTGCAGTTCCGACGTTGATCCTTTTCGGTCAGCCGTTCGGCTTCAACGCGATCCTCGGGCTGATCGGCCTGTCGGGAATTTTGATTCGAAATACTCTGATCCTCGTCGATCAGATCCAGCACGATAAGGCGGCGGGGATGTCGGATTACGAAGCCATCGTGGAATCCACGGTGCGTCGCGCGCGTCCGGTCGTGTTGACGGCGGTGGCGGCGATGCTGGCGTTCATTCCGCTGACGCATTCGTCGTTCTGGGGATCGCTCGCCTATGTGCTGATCGGCGGCGTCGGCGCGGGGACGGTGCTCACGCTGCTGTTCCTGCCTGCGCTCTATGCGATCTGGTTCAAGGTGAAGCAGCCCAGACGAAGCAACCATCACGCGGTCAGTGCGGTCTGACTGCGGTGTCGGAGCTGATGCACCTCGATCAAGACGGATTTTTGAGGAAGGCGCGCCAGCCGCCCAAGCTGGTGATGTCGCGGGCGGCGGTGAGGGCGGCGGCTTCGCAGAGGAAGCTTTGGACGGACTCGCCGTCGGCGAGGGTGATGGTGCCGATGCCGAGCGGTGCCGGGATGGCGGATACGAAGTGGCCGTAGGCGGAGACGGGGAGTTCCCAGACTTCGACCTCGATGGCGGCGCCGCCGTCGGTGACGCGGATAAGGCCGGGTTTGGGCGGAGTCGTGCCGGGGAGGGCGAAGAGTTTGTAGGCGGGCGCGGTGGTCGTGGCGCGGACGAGGCGGGCGCCGAGGCGGGCTAGCTGGCCGTTGAGCGGGAGTCCGCTGAGGTGGGCGCCGCAGACGGCGAGTTTTACGGACGGGCCAGAGGGAGCGACGGAGCGGATGGGCGGTTGTTCGCCGAGGAATTTAGCGCCGAGGCGGAGGAGGCGGTCGTCGTGGAAGGCGGGAGCGACCAGTGTGACGCCCCACGGCAGGCCGCTCGGGAGGAAACCGGCGGGGACGGCGACGGCGCAGAGGTCGAACAGGTTCATGTAGTTCGTGTAGTAGCCGAGGTTGCTGTTGAGCTGGATCGGGTCGGCTTCGACTTCGGCGACCTTGTAGATGGTGCCGGCGGTGGGTGTGAGGAGGACGTCGATGTTGGCCCAGACGGATTCGGCGCGGCGGCGGAGGGCGGCGAGTTTGTAGATGGATTCGAAGGCGCTGACGGCGGTCTGGGTGCGGGCGCCCTCGATGATCTTGCGCGTGACGGGGTGGAGGGCGTCGGGGGATTTTTCGATGAAGTCGCGGATGGCGGCGAAGCGCTCGGCGACCCACGGGCCTTCGTAGAGGAGCCGGGCGGCGTCGATGAAGGGCGTGTAGTCGATCTCGACGATGGTCGCGCCGAGGTGACGCCAGCGTTCGATGACGTTGGCGAAGAGTTTCTCGGCGTCGGTGTTGCCAAAGAATTTGAGCTGATCGGCGCGAGGGACGCCGATGCGGGGCGGCCAGGTTTCGTCGGAGACGGGCGGGGTGGCGGGGCGGCTGTAGGGATCTTCGGGGTCGAAGGCGGCGGCGACGGAGAGGACTTCGGCGGCGTCGGCGATGGTGCGCGTGAAGATGGAGATGCAGTCGAGCGTGCGGCAGGCGGGGACAAGGCCGCGGGTGCTGAGGAGGCCGCGAGTGGGCTTGAGGCCGACGAGGTTATTGAAGGAAGCGGGGATGCGGCCGGAGCCGGCGGTGTCGGTGCCCAAAGAAAAACTACAGAGTCCGGCGGCGACGGCGGTGGCGGAGCCGGAGCTGGAGCCGCCGGGGAGGTAGGCGGCGTTGAAGGCGTTGCGCGGCGTGCCGTAGGGCGAGCGGACGCCGACGAGGCCGGTGGCGAATTGATCGAGATTGGTTTTGCCGAGGGGAATGGCTCCGGCTGCGATGAGGCGGTCGACGACGGGGGAAGAGGCGGCGGGTGTGTAGGCGTAGGCGGGGCAGGCGGAGGTCGTGGGGACGCCGGCGAGGTCTATGTTGTCTTTGATCGCGAAGGGCGCGGCGAAGAGCGGGCGTTGCGCGGAGGGGCCGGAGGCTTCGAGGGCGGCGGCGGATTGTTGCCAGGCGGATTTGGGGAGGCGGTGAATCCAGAGCGCGGGATCGGCCCAGGCTTGTTCGCGGTGCCAGATCTCTTCGATGAGCGCGGTGGGGGTGAGGCCCTGGGCGAGGGCTGTGCGGAGGGACGCGAGATCGAGGGCGACGTTGTGCGTGGGCGAGGGTTTCACACCGGGAGCTAAGCGTGTTGTGTGCCGGAGGGGAATCGGAGTTTGGACAGGATTTACGGGATTAAGAGGATGGGCGGCGGGAGGAGTGGACGAGGGACGGGACGGGGAACGCTCAACGTTTAACGCTTAGTGCTCAATTCGGATGCGGACGAGACCGAGGTCGTCCGCTCCAAGGGGAGCGGCGGAGGCGTCGCGCGAGCGCGAGCCCTACGGGGTCCAGGTGAGGACGGAGATTTTTTCGGGCGGGGTTGGGGCGGCGGTGTGGTCGTTGCCGTCGCGTTGCTCGGCGCGTTGGACGAGTATGTGGAATTGCTGGAATTTTTCCCACGCGACGGGATCGAAGGAGGGTTCCCATGCGCCGACGGAATCGGGGGTGAGTTCGGTTTCGCGCCAGACGGAGTCGGGGATGGATTCGCGGGTGGCGATGATGATGCGGCCGGAGCGGGAGTCGTCGCGGTAGACGAGGTGGAGCGAGGAGGTTTTGGCGGAAGATGAAAACAGGAGGAGAGCGCGAGAGATGGGCGGGCGTTTGGTGCCGGTGCCGGCGAGGGAGAATTTATCGGTGCGAGCGGGGCCGGGAATTTGCTGCCAGGTTTTGCCGTCGTGGTGGATGATTTGGAATTGCGGGGCGGCGTCGGGCTTGGGCGACCAGTAGCTGACGATGGCGGGGTTGCTGGCGGAGTCGGTCGTGATGAACGGCGGGTTCATGAGGTTGGAGTTTTGCGGGATCAGCGCGGCGTACTCGGCTGAGGCGGCGGTGATGGGCAACGCGTAAGACGTGGAGTCGCTCTTGGTCCAGGAGAGGCCGCCGTCGGTCGAGCGGGCGTAGGCGAGGTCGTGATTGCTGGCGACGTCGGGGGATTCGCGCCAGTTCCAGGCGAGGTGGAGGGTGCCGCGCGCATCGACGGTCATGGCCCAATAGGGGCTGCGCTGGCCTTCGCCGCTGATGAGGTCGGGTTGAACGGTGCGCCAGGTCTGGGTAGCGGTGTCGTAGCGGTTGAGAACGAGAGAGCCCTGGCCGGAGCGGCCGTCGCGGTAGAGGAAGAGGAGATCGCCGGAGGGAAGGGGGAAGAATTGCGGGTAGGTGACGCGGGCTTCGCGCTGGCCGGTCATCGGGGATTTCGTGGCGAGTTCGAGCGAGCCGGGAGCGACGGATCGGGCGTAGTTGAGCGGGTTGCCATGGTGATCCCAGGAGACGTGGAGGAAGCCGGCGCCGTCGATGGCGAGGCTGATGGAGTTGTGGGCGTCGGCGACGTTGCCGCGATGGGATGTGCGGTGAGTTTCCCAGGCGGAGGGCTGTGTATCTGAATTCAGGGCACGGCGGGCGAGGACCATGAAGCCATCGACGTCATAGAAGGCAGTGAACTGCTGGCCGTTGTGAGAGGCGATGGACTGGCGGATGTTGGCGACGACGTTGACGGAGCTACCGGCAAAGGCGTTGCCGGCGATGGGGGAGCGCTGGAGTGTTCCAGCGGCTATGGCCGAACCGGGCGCGAGAGCTATCAGTGGCAGGAGCGAGAGGCCAGCCAGGAGAAGGCCGGTGTGAAAGCGATGCACTGTGCGCATGGGGGAGTCACATGTTGTAGTCTTCAGAGGAATGAGCCGAGGTTGTTTTAGAGAAACTCTGATCGGGACGTCTTCGGAGTCTTTGATGCGTTGAGACTTTTTGTGACACCTCCGTGACAGCCTCCCGATGGGGTTTCTGGCAGGATGGAAATGTGAACATCATCTCTCCACTCCCCTCCACCCTGCTTGCGAATATGTCCTTCGAAACGCCCGCTCTCCTCGCCCGGCTTTGGTCCCGACTGGTTCTCGCAGCGGTCTTTGTTTTATGCGGCTTGGTCAGTTCGTTCGCCGCTGAGCCCAATCTTCGCTTGGAAGCAAAACTCAAGGACTGGACTCAACTAGCGCAAACGTGGGCGTCTTCGCCTGAGGTTTTGACCGCGGTTCGGGCTCAGAACAAAGGGCTGTCTCCATTGCTTCAGGGTCTTTCACGTGAGAAGTGGGCCGCTCTTGAGGGCAGTAGTGACGTGTTGCGCACACTCCGGGCAAATGATGCGGCGAAGTTCATGCGAAGGGAGAAAAGTATTTTTATCTCTGAAGCATTTGTGAACGACGCCGCTGGCAACAAGGTGGCGATGCTCGAGAAGACGACAAATTGGAACCATCATGGTGCGGCGAAGCACGATGAACCGATGGCCGGAAAGATTTACTGCGGTGCCATCGTTTATGACGAGTCGAGTGCCGCCAAAGTGGTCCAGATCGCAGTACCTGTGCTCGATGACGGTGTGCCGATCGGTTCGCTCGTGCTGGGGATCAATGTGTACGAGCTGGCGAAACAGTGAACTGTGCACTGTGCCCGGAGGTCATCGCAAAGGATTCAGTGCTTTTCTGTTTTTGCGTCGGTCGCATTTGCTTCGCGCGTACGTAAGTCTTGGGACGCTGCGAGGGCGATGACGCGGCCTTGTTCGCCGACGGCGCAGTAGAAGTGATAGACGACGCCGTCGTGTTTCATGATCCAGGGCTTGTGCGCGAAGTCTTTGTCGTAGGGCTCGCTCGGCTCGATGAGGTGCGGGCCTTCCCATTTCGTCCAGTGGACGAGGTCGTAGGAGACGGCGAAGGTGTCGAAGGCTTTGGGCTTATAGAATGCGCCGAAATAGAACATGACCCAGGCGTCGCCGATCTTGGTGATTTGTGGATCGCCGCTGATGGCCCACGCGGAGGTGCCGATGTTGGCGACGACGGGACCGTGGCCGAAGCGGCGCCAGTTGCGGAGATCGTCGGAGATGGCGATGCCGATGGTCTCAATGCCGCGCAGGGGGGACTTGCCGTTGTAGAACATGACGAACGGCGCACCGAGGGTGCGCTGCTCGTCGCGGATGATGGCGCTCTTGTAGAGTGTGGTGTGTTCGAAGTCGCGTACGTCGGGCTGGTGCGGCGAGAGGACGGGATTTTCCGGGAGGCGTGACCATTCTTTGATCGCGGTCGGGTCGTCAGTGTTAGCGAGTCCGATGGCGAGCGGGTCGGGTTCGTAGCCTTGTTGAGCGCCGCCGATGTAGGAGAGCCAGTATTTGCCGTCGTGTTTGGCGAGCTCGTGTGAGCCGTCCCATTTCGTGTCGTAGAGCGCGAGACCGCCGTCGCCCTGCCAGGCGTCCCAGCCCTGTTTGGAGAAGGGCAGGATTTTTCCAAGGCGCGTCCAATGCAGCAGGTCGTCGCTGACGGCGAGGTGGGTTTCGTAGCCGACTTTATCTTTGTTCGCGACGAACATCATGTACCAGCGGCCGCCGTGGCGGAAGACGTTGGGGCAATCGATGAGTTCGCCGTCCTCGGGTTTGAGGATCACGCCGTATTTGAACGGAGTTTTCACCTCGTCGTAGATCTGCTGCATGACCGCGCTTTTCACGAGGCGCGGCTTGGCGGCGGGGAAGGGGATGACGGTGCGGGTGGCGGGGGCGGGTGCTGGCGATTCGGAAGAAGAGGAGGCGGTGGCCGTGGATGCGCGGGCGAGCGGAAGAAGTGCGAGCGAGGCGGCGAGCAGAGCCAAGGGGCGGGCGGTGGAAAAACGTGAGCTCATGACGGGCGAAGTGTGCCCGGGATTTCGTTACGCTCCGATGATGAGGGCGAGGGAAAAGGTGGCGACGGTTTGTCCGATCACGGGCGGATGATGGCGATGATGTCGCCGGCGTTGACGGGTTTTCCTTCGGTGCAGCGGATTTCGACGATCTCGCCGGGCTCAGTGCTAAGGACCGAGATTTCCATTTTCATGGATTCGAGAATCGCGAGTGGTTGGTCGCGGGTGATTTTATCGCCGACAGCAGAGGTAATTTTCCAGACGTTGCCGGGGACTTGGGCGGTGATTGCGTTGCAACCGGCGGGGATAGCAACGGCGTCGGTCGCGCTGGAGGCGGCGGATTCGTTTTCGGCGGAGAAGTTGAGCTGGCCAGAGAGTTCCCAGCGGTGACGTTCGGCGTCGAAGGAGGCCTGTTGTTTGGTTTTGAACGCGGTGATCGACGACGCGTTGTCGGTGAGGAATTTTTGGTAGTCGCGCAGGCGGAAGGTTTGTTCTTCGACGCGGAGTTTGTGGCGGCCGAGCGGGAAATCTTCGCGAAATTTGAGGAGCTCTTTCGGACTGCACTCGTAGAAACGAACCTGGTCGAAGAAGCGGAGGAGCCAGGGCTTGCCGTCTTTGAAGTCGGCGGTTTGGCGCCAGCGGTTCCACATCTGGACGGTGCGGCCGATGAATTGGTAGCCGCCGGGGCCTTCCATGCCGTAGACGCACATGTAGGCGCCGCCGATGCCGACGGCGTTTTCGGGCGTCCAAGTGCGGGCGGGGTTGTACTTGGTAGTGACGAGGCGGTGACGCGGATCGACGGGCGTAGCGACGGGAGCGCCGAGGTAGACGTCGCCGAGGCCGAGGACGAGGTAGGAGGCGTCGAAGCAGATGCGTTTAACGTCGTCGATCGAGTCGAGGCCGTTGATGCGGCGGATGAACTCGATGTTGCTCGGGCACCACGGGGCGTCCTTGCGGACGGTCTGCATGTATTTGCGGATGGCCAGGAGCGTTGACTCGTCTTCCCACGAGAGTGGCAGGTGGACGATGCGCGTGGGGACTTCCATGTCGTCGATGGACGGCAAGTGGCGCTCGGCGGAGATAAGAGTTTCGAGGAGGCGCTCGATGGGGAGGACGCGGCTCTCGTAGTGAATCTGGAGCGAGCGGATGCCGGGCGTGAGATCGAGCAGGCCGGGCGTGTGGTTGCCGGCGAGCCACTGCATGAGAGCGTGGACGCGGAAGCGGAGGTTGAGATCGAGGACGAGCGGGCCGTATTCGACGAGCAGGTACTTGTCGCCGGAGCGGCGGTAGGCGACGGCGGGCGTGCCGGGTTTTTCCTCGATGCGGTGGAGGACAGGGGCCTCGCGAAGGAGCGAGGGTTGCGAAGGGGAGACTGTCTTAAGAGCGGGAAATGAAAGTGATATGGCTTGGAGCGTTTCGATGGACGCTTCCTGAGCGGCTTCACGGATGCGGGCCTCAGCGGCGGTGACGACTTGGAAGCGGATTTTGTCGCCGGGTTTGAGCTGGCCGATTTTCCAGAGGTCGGCGGCGATGATGGTAGCGGGACAAACGAAGCCGCCGAGGCTCGGGCCGTCGGGGCCTAGGATGATCGGCATGTCGCCGGTGAAATCGATGGTGCCGATGGCGTAGGCGTTGTCGTGGATGTTGGACGGATGCAGGCCGGCCTCGCCGCCGTCTTTGCGCGCCCAGCGGGGTTTCGGACCAATGAGGCGGACGCCGGTACGGGCGGAGTTGAAGTGGACCTCGTAGGTGGAGTCGAAGAGATCGACGATGTCTTCGGGTTGGAAGAAGTCTGGTGCGCCGTGCGGGCCGTAGAGAACCGAGATGTCCCATTCGCGGGTGTGCGCGGGGATTAGTTCGGCGGGAAGCGCGGGGAGTTCAGGCGTAGTTGAATTGGACTCACCGAAAACGGGACGGGTGTTGACGCGAAGTACGTCGCCCGCGCGGAGGGCGCGGCCGGCGTGGCCGCCGAACTGGCCGAGGGTGAAGGTGGCTTTGCTGCCGAGGTAGTCGGGGATGTCGAAGCCGTGGCGGACGGAGAGGTAGGCTCTCATGCCTGCGCCGGAGATCGTGCCGGTGCGGAGGGTTTGTCCGCGGCGGACGGTCTGCGTTTGCCAGAAGGCGAGCGGCTGGTCGTCGAGGGTGGCGTTGGTGGTCGCGCCGGTGAGGGCGATGATGGCGTCGGTGTTGAAGATGAGCGACGGGCCGGTGAGTGTGATTTCGAGACCGGCGGCGGAAGGCGGATTGCCGACGAGACGGTTGCCGAGGCGGAAGGCGAGGGCGTCCATCGGGCCAGAGGGCGGGACGCCGACGTCCCAGTGGCCGAGACGACCGGGATAATCTTGGACGGTCGTCTGGGTGCCGCCGTCGAGGACGGAGATCGTGGGCGCGGTGTAGGGGAGTTTTTCGAGGAAGCGCGTGGTGACGCGACCGGCGCGGAAACCGTCGGAGGCGGCGATCTGGCGGAGGTAGAGGAGGTTGGTTTCGAGGCCGGAGACGTGGGTGTCGGCGAGGGCTTGTTCGAGGCGGGCGAGGGCTTCGGTGCGGTCAGCGCCGCGCACGATGATCTTGGCGATCATCGGATCGTAGAACGGGCTGACTTCGCTGCCGCGGGCGATCCAGGTCTCTATGCGCGCGCCACGCGGGAAGGTCATCTCGGTGAGCGTGCCGGTGGCGGGCTGGAAATTTTTACCCGGATCTTCGGAGTAGAGACGGACTTGAATCGAAGCGCCGGAGGAGGCGCGTTTGAAGGAGGAGAGATCGAGTTCGCCGGCGGCTTGTTTGATCATCCACTCGACGAGATCGATGCCGGTGACTTCTTCGGTGACGCCGTGCTCGACCTGGAGGCGGGTGTTTACCTCGAGGAAATAGAATTCGTTGGTGGCGTCGTCGTAGACGAACTCGACGGTGCCGGCGGATTCGTAGCCGACGGCGCGGCCGAGTTTTTCGGCGCAGTCGAGGAGGCGTGTGCGCGTTTCTTCGGGCAGGCAGGGCGCGGGGGTTTCTTCGATGATCTTTTGATTGCGGCGCTGGATGGAGCATTCGCGTTCGCCGAGAGCGACGACGTGGCCTTTGCCGTCACCGAAGATCTGGACCTCGATGTGGCGGGCGCGCTCGACGTATTTTTCGAGGTAGATGCCGGAGTCTTTGAAATTGCTGCGGCTGAGCCGGTCGACGGTGGCGAAGGCTGCTGCGAGGTCTTCGGGTTTCCAGATGAGGGACATGCCGATGCCGCCGCCGCCGGCGGTGCTTTTGAGCATCACCGGAAAGCCGATACGCGTGGCTTCGCGGAGTGCTTCGTCGGCGGAGGAGAGCAGGCCGGTGCCGGGGAGGAGCGGGACGTTTTGCTGCTGGGCTACTTCGCGGGCGGTGTGCTTGAGGCCGAAGCGGCGCATCTGGTCGGGCTTGGGGCCGATGAAGACGATGCCGGCGGCGGCGCAGGCTTCGGCGAAGGCGGCGTTTTCGGAGAGGAAACCGTAGCCCGGGTGGATGGCTTGAGCGCCGGTTTCGCGGGCGACGGCGAGGATTTTTTCGGCGACGAGGTAGCTTTGCGCGGCGGGCGGTGGGCCGATGAGGACGGCTTCGTCGGCCTGGTCGACGTGGAGCGAACCGGTGTCGGCCTCGGAGTAAACGGCGACGGACTTGATGTTCATGCGCCGCAGCGTGCGCTCGATGCGGCAGGCGATGGTGGCGCGGTTGGCGATGAGGACTTTGGTGAACATGACGGACGAAAGGCGGATGATTTAGTCTGGAACTCTGGAAGGCTGGAACGGAGAGCGGAACTGTGTGCGATGCCGAAGGGCTGTGTGCTTTTTCCAGAGTTCCTGAGTTCCAGATTTGAATTCTTCAGGAGTTCCAGATCAGGACTTCGATGGGGGTGGGGTTGTAGGCGTTGCAGGGGTTGTTGAGCTGGGGGCAGTTGGAGATGATGCAGATGACGTCGCGCTCGGCGCGGAGCTCGACGTATTTGCCCGGGGCGGAGAGACCGTCGGCGAAGGTGAGTTGTCCGTCGGGGGTGACGGGGACGTTCATGAAGAAGTTGATGTTGCAGGTGATGTCGCGCTTCCCGAGTTCGCAGCCGCACTCCTGTGCGCCGCGGATGAAGCTGTCTCGGCAGGCGTGCATGAACTCTTTTTCGTGGGCGTAGCGCATGGTGTTGCTCTCGCGGGAGCAGGCGCCGCCGAGGGTGTCGTGGCGGCCGCAGGTGTCGGCGGTGATGGTGAGCAGGATGTCGCCTTCGGTGGACATGAGCTGCGTACCGGTCGTGAGGTAGAGCGCGCCTTGGTGGCGGATGGTGTCGGACGCGCTGTAGCGGTTTTCCGGATTCGCGGCGTCGAGGAAGAGGGTGTCGGCAGCCTGGTTTCCCTCGAGATCGACGATGCGGAAGGTCTGGCCGCGGCGGATGGTGTGGGCCCAGTAGTCGCCGGCGAGGACGGTGGTGCGGTAAGCGGCGTTGGCAGGAGAAAGGGAACTAGAGGTCATGACCGGAGGGCGTGGTAGAGCTCGGTGGTTTCGAAGGCTCGGACGTTTTCGGGGCGGGAGTTGCGGCAGGGGTCGTCGAGCGCGGGTGGTGGCGAGGCGAATACTTCGAGTTGGACGTTGCGCGGGTGGTAAACCGGGTCGGGGTCGAAGGGGTGCTGGCAGGTGTTGAGGACGACGAGGGTGTTCATCTCGAAGCGGAGTTCGATGAGGTCGCCGGGCTTGGAGTTGTTGGGGACGAAGGTGAGGCGGCCGGTGTCGTCGGAGACGAGTTTGCTGAAGAGGTTCAGGTTTGGAACGAGGTCGCGTTTGCCGAGGTCCCATTTGGCGAGCTCGATGAGGAAGCTTTCGTGGGCGTTGCGGTGATAGTCGTTGCGGGCGGCCTGGTAGGTTTTTTCGCCGTACCTGGCGGTGACGGATCTTTTGTCGGAGCAGCCGCTGACGGTGTCGTGCCAGCCGACGGTGTCCTTGGTGATCGAGGCAAGGATGCGGCCCATGTCGGAGTGGAGGCAGTAGGGTGCGCGGAGGTAGAAGATGTGCTGGCCCTTGAGGGTGTCGGGGAGGTTGTAGCGCTCGCTGGGGAGGTCGGCGTTGTAGAGGAGAAGGCCGACGTTGGCGCCGCCTTCGAGGTCGGTGAGGCGAAGGGTTTTTCCACGTCCGATCACGCCGGACCACAGGCCAGAATGGGTGAGGGTTTTTGAGAGAATGAGGGGCGGTGTGGCGGCGGACATGGCGGCGGAGGAGATTTTTTAATCTGGAACTCAGGAAGGCTGGAAAAAGGCGGGAGGATGCGGAGTTGGTACTGGATTAAGAGGAATGATAAAGTGTTACAAAATGATCGAAAAGTATTATTGCTGAGGCAAGGCAGTAGGGGGGCGAAGGAATGAAATTTTTGGATCGTGAAGTCCGGCTATCAGTAGCCGGTGCTCTAGAGCTAGTGCGCTCTGCCTCAGAGTAGAGGCGGCATGGCTGAGGCGGTGAGGTTCAGCTTGCCGTTTTTGACGCCGCGGGCGGTGACGAGTTCGTCGGCGAGCTTTTGGAGTTCGCGGGCCGGGCCCTGCACGAGGAGGACTTCCATGTAATTATGGTTCTCCAGGTGGACGTGCATGCTGGTGACGACCATGAGGAAGTACTTGTGCTGGATGGCGGCGAGGCGTTGCTGGAGGCCGCGCTGGGTGTGGTCGTAAACGAGGCTGATCGTGCCGGCGACGGATTCGGTGCCGAGCTGGCTGGCGTATTCAACAAGTCCGTCGCGGGCGAGAGCGGCGACGGCCTGGGAGCGGCTGGCGTAGCCGCGGCGGGCGACCATGGTGTCCAACTCGTCGAGGAGGCTTTCAGGGAGGGAGACGCTGAAGCGGGTGATCTTGTCGGACTTTTTTTTCTTGGTCATGGGCGCGGCGGCAGTTGGGGAAGGAATGCGGCGGGCGGTAGCGGAGGGCGAGTCTGTTGAGGGGGAAAACATTTGGCGTGAGGCGGGGACGGCGGGGAAATTTTCAATGTGGAAATCGGGAAGGCTGGAAAAAGGCGGATGATTTATGGGGAGGGTACGAAGACGGATAGGTGGCGGTGGGGCGGATTTTTAACCACAGATGTCATGGATGGGAACGGATGCGGAATGGACGTCGATGTCTGGGACGGGATCGCGGTGTGAAGCCGCTTCTACAATTTGGAAGCGCGTGATCATTCGACGTCGTCGCCTGCTTGGGTGAGGCGGATGATGGGGAGGTTTTCGGTGGAGGTGGGTTCGGTGGCGGAGGTGGCGGGTGGGTGGATGAGGGCGTCGAGGCGGGCGCGGGTGGCGAGGAATTCGGGAGAGGTGAATTGCGAGGGATCGCGAGGGCGGGGGACGGGGACCTCGATGAGTTCGTTGATGCGGCCAGGGTTGGCTTTGAGGACGAGGATGCGGTCGGCGAGGTAGATGGCTTCGTCGAGGTCGTGGGTGATGAAGAGGATGGTGACGTCGACGTTCTTCCAGATTTGCAGGAGGTGTTTCTGCATCTGGGCGCGGGTCTGGGCGTCGAGCGCGCCGAACGGTTCGTCCATGAGGAGAATGCGCGGGTTGTTGGCGAGGGCGCGGGCGATGGCGACGCGCTGCTTCATGCCGCCGGAGAGTTGGTTGGGGTAGGCGTCGGCGAATTTGGAGAGGCCGACGAGGCCGAGCCATTGCAGGGCGTCGCGGCGGGCTTCGGCGTAATCGGTGCCGCGCATGAGGGGGCCGAACATCACGTTTTGCATGACGGTTTTCCACGGGAAGAGCGTGTAGCCTTGGAAGACCATGCCGCGGTCGGGGCCGGGGCCGTGGACTTCTTTGCCGTCGAGGAGGAGTCGTCCGGAGGTGGGTGTATCGAGTCCGGCGAGGAGGCGGATGAGCGTGGATTTGCCGCAGCCGGAGGGGCCGAGGATGCAAACGAACTCGCGGCGGTGGGTGACGAAGTTGAGATTCTCGATTGCGGTGGTTTCGGTGCCGTCGGGTTTGGAAAAGCGGCGCGTGAGGTTTTCGACGGTGAGGACGACCGGGCGCTCTTTGAGTTTGGCGAAGCGGACGGCGACGGAGGGGGATTGGGCGCGGTAGTCGGGAAGCGGTGACGTGGACGGAGAGGTGGAGTGGGAGGTGCTCATGAGCGGGCCTCCGTGGATGCGGGCGAGATGGCGGGGGATTTCGGAGACGCGGTGAGCGGTGTCTGGCGGCTGGAGAAGAGGCGGACGATGAAGGCGCGGAGGCGGCTGGGGCGCTGGGTTTCCCAGGGGAAGAGGCGCTTGCCGATGAAGGCGAGGATCTGGTCGGTCGCGAGGCCGAGGAGGCCGATCATGATGATGGCGGCGTAGACGTTTTCGAAGTTCCGGTACTTGGCCTGTTGATTGATGAAGAAGGTGATTCCCGAACTGACGCCGACGACTTCGGCTACGATGAGGTAAGTCCAGGCCCAGCCGAGGAGGATGCGGGTGTCGGTGTAGAGCTCGGCGAGTTTCGAGGGGACGATGACGTGGAGGACGAGTCGGAAGCCGCGGCAGCCGAGGGTTTGCGCGGCTTCGAGGAGCGAGGGATCGGTGCGGCGTATCGTGTTGGCCACGACGAGGACTTGCTGGAAGAAGGTGCCGACGAAAATGATGGCGATCTTCGGGGCGTCGTTAATGCCGAGGACAGCGACGGCGAGGGCACCGAAGGCGGGCGCGGGCATGTAGCGGATGAAGTCGATGACGGGCTCGCTGATGCGCGACCAAAGGGCATAGGCGCCGCATAGAATGCCGAGCGGGATGCCGATGGCGGAGGAGATCAGGAAACCCCACGCGATGGTCTGGATGGAGCGCCAGAGACTTTCGTGGAGCCAGACGTCGCCGCGGAGTTTGGGCTCGGTGGTGAAGGCGGTGTAGAAGGCCTGGGCGACTTTGTGGGGCTCGGGGAGGAAGACGGGATTGGCGCGGGTGCCGGTGGCAGCGGGTTGGTTAGCGGCGAGGGCTTTGGCGTTTTCAGTGGCGAAGACGGCGCGTTCGACGAGGAGGCCGGGGCGGAACCAGGAGACGCCGCCGGGGGACTCGACGCGGATCATCGGGTGCCAGATGAATGGGGTGTAGCTGACGGCGCACCAGAGGATCAGGGGGAGCGTGAAGGAGAAGAGGCCGAGGAGAAAGCGGCGGCGAGAAGTGAGCGGGTGCTGGATCGCGAACCAGGGGGAATTCGACATCGGTTGTCGGGGCGGAGGTGGAACGCGGGCGAGACTTTTGGTTGAAGCGCGAAGACGCAAAGACGCTAAGGTCGGAGCGAAGAGTCAAAAGCGAATCGGACGCTCCCGGGGTGATGAGAGCGTCCGATGGAAGACTGAGAATTATTTCTTGAGGGCGTCGGTGGTGAGCGTCGCGTCGATGTAGGTGGCGACGGGTTGGGATTCTTTGTAGACGCCGTTCTTCACGTTGAACTCGTCGGCGATTTTGGAGGAGCCGGCGATAGAGCCGAAGGTGTCGGTTTGGCCGGAGATGATCTTAGTGCTCTGCGCGAGCGTCAGGAGCTTGGTGCCGGACATGAAGGCGGCGTATTCTTTCGCATCAACGCCGGCGCGGGCGGCCATGATTTTGATGCCGTCGTCGCGGGTGGTTTCGTCGTTCAAGTAGGCGACGATTTTGTCCCAGACGGCGACGAACTTGACCCAGTCGGCGCGGTTTTGGGCGAGGCTTTGAGGGCTGACGGCGACGGTGTCGTAGATGAGACCGGGTTCGTCGGCGGAGGTGTAGACGGCGGTGGAGCCGGCGACGGCTTTGAGGGCCTGGCCGGAGTTGGGCTGCCAGGCGGCGATGGCGGCGACCTGGCCGGAGGCGAGGACTTGAGGGGTCTGATTGGTCGGTGTGGGGACGAGTTCGACGTCGGCCTCGGTCATGCCGGCTTTTTTGAGGCCGTTGAGGAGAAGGAGGTGGTCAACGAAGCCGACTTCGACGGCAACTTTTTTGCCTTTGAGATCTTTGAGGGAAGAGATGCCGGGTTGGGCGACGATCATGTCGTTACCGTTGGAATAATCGGTGACGAGGATCATGACGTTTTTCGCTCCATTGGCACCGGTGACGAGGGCGTCGCCATTGGTGACCATGACGGCGTCCACTTTGCCAGCGGTGAAAGCCTCTATCGACGGGCCGTACTCGAACCAGAGGAGTTCGACCTCGAGGCCGGCTTGTTTGAACCAGCCTTTTTCCGAAGCGATGGCGAAGGCGGTCCAGCCGGGCCAGTCGGAGTAGGCGACTTTGAGAGGGGCGGCGGTGGCGCGGGAGAGGAGGAGGGCGGCGAGGGTAAGGCCGAGGGTGAGGCGGCGGAGTGAACGCGGGACGGTAATCATGGGTTGTGTTACTTTTTGATCAGATCGTGTTACGCGGGCGATTTAGCAGGGGATATGCCACGGGGGTGGGGTGAGCGAAAGTGAGCAGCTGCGCGCAGAGCGCGCAGCTGCAATGACCAATGACCAATGACCAATGACCAATGACCAATGACCAATGACCAATGACCAATGACCAATGACCAATGACCAATGACCAATGACCAATGACTAGAGACGTTAGCGGTCGGAGAGCGGGCGGCGGTTTGGTTGAAATGCAAAGACGCGAAGGTGGCGCGAAGAGCGCCTAGTGGGATGGGTGGGTTGGAGGATTTGAGAAAGGACGGAATAGGTCTTATATGTCTCATGGGACGAATAGGACTTATAGGGTTGGGTCGGGAAAATACCGGGGGAAATGTCAGGGTGTTTTAGGCAGATGGGACCGGCACTGAGGGGGAGGGGTGAGGTCGGTCGGAGAATTATGGATCTCATTTCCGGCTGTCCGTTTTGGATTATTAAGAATGGGATTTTGGGCGTTTACCCGACGTTGCGGGAGAATGTGGAGTGCGAGGTGGCGATCATCGGTGGAGGCGTGAGCGGGGCGTTGATCGGGTATCGGCTGGCGGAGGCGGGCATCGATGCGGTGATGCTGGACAAGCGCGATATCGGGACGGGGAGCACGGCGGCGAGTACGTCGTTGTTACAGTATGAGACGGATCTGACGTTGACGGAATTGAGCGGGCGGATGGGAGAGGAGAATGCGGTGCGGGTTTATCGGGCGTGCCGGGCGGCGGTGAAAAGCATCGGGGCGCTGGCGAGGCGGGTGAAGGGCGGGGATTTCACGGGGAGGGACAGTCTTTATCTGGCGAATACGCGGCGGGAGGTGGCGGGGTTGAAGCGGGAGTTTGAGTTGAGGAGGAAGCACGGTTTCGACGTGAGCTGGTGGACGCGCAAGCGGATCGCGGGGGAGAGTTCGCTGCCGCATCACGCGGCGATCGAGAGTCACGATGCGGCGGAGATCGATGCGTTTGAGTTTACGCACGCGGTGGTGAGGGCGGCGGCGGAGATGCGGAAAGGGTTACGTGTATTTGACCGGACGGCGGTGACGTCGTGGAAGCGGGTGGATGCTCGTGGCGCAGTTGGGAAAGGACGGAGTGCGGGAGGCGGAGGAGGGGGATTTGTGCTGACGACTGCGGATGGGTTTCGCGTGAAAGCGCGGCGGCTGGTCGTGGCGGCGGGGTATGAGTCGTTGAACTTTTTCCGGAAGAAACCGGCGAAGTGTCACAGCACGTATGCGCTGGTGACGGAGCCATTGGAGACGCGGGCGGGCTGGCCGGGGGAGCGGCTGATCTGGGAGACGGCGCGTCCGTATATTTATGCGCGGACGACGGCGGACGGGCGGGCGATCATCGGCGGGTATGACGAGGAATTTCGCGATCCGCAGAGGCGCGATGCGTTGCTGGTGGCGAAGACGGGGGCGTTGCAGCGGAGGTTTGGGCAGTTGTTTCCGGAGATCCGGTGCGATGTGGCGTTTTCGTGGACGGGGACGTTTGCGGAAACGAAGGATTCGCTGCCGTACATCGGCGAGGCGCCGGGACGGCCGGGGATTTATTTCGCGCTGGGGTACGGCGGGAATGGCGTGATTTTTAGCGCGCTGGCGGCGGAGATTATTCGCGCTGCGATCGTGGGGGAGCGGAATGCGTTGGCGGAGTTGTTTCGGTTTGGGCGGTGAGGGGATGCGGCGATAAAGTCGAAAGCGGGCAGGGATTTTTTTTGGAATGGAGCACAGAGGGCACGGAGCGCGGACAAGGAGGGCACAGAGATCGGAAGAGAGGGCGGAGAAGGAATCTTTTGGACAGGATTTATGGTATTAAGAGGATTTCGGAGGAGGGAAGGGGTTGATCGCGGAAGCGAGGAGGGGCGGAGGCGCTGAATCGGAATACCGACGGGGATGTTGGCGCTCCCGGAGATCGCGGCGTAAAACCGCTCCTACCGTCGGAGTTAATCGCGCTGGCGGGAGTCGAGGACGAGGGTGACGGGACCGTCGTTGATGAGGGCGACTTTCATGTCGGCACCGAATTCGCCGCGGGCGACGGGGCGGCCGAGGGCGATCTCGATTTGCGCGAGGAAATTTTCGTAGAGGGGGCGCGCGAGGTCGGGTTTGGCGGCGTCGTTGAACGAGGGGCGGGTGCCTTTGCGCGTGCTGG
Organism: Nibricoccus aquaticus; assembly: GCF_002310495.1. Lineage (GTDB taxonomy): Bacteria > Verrucomicrobiota > Verrucomicrobiia > Opitutales > Opitutaceae > Nibricoccus > Nibricoccus aquaticus. The sequence continues at coordinate 3,951,859 of NZ_CP023344.1, forward strand.
CGATGAGCGTGAACTGGCTGATGACGAGGATGCCGCCGGCGATGTCGCGGACGGAGCGGTTCATGAGTCCGGCGTCGTCGGGGAAGATGCGGAGCGCGGCGGCTTTTTCGGCGAGCCAGCGGGCGTCGTTTTCGGTGTCACCGGCGGCGACGCCGAGGAGAATCAAGAGGCCGCGGTCGATGGCGCCGCGCACGATGTTGTCGATGGTGACGCTGGCGGAGGAGACGCGTTGGACGACGAGGCGCATTAAGCCAGGGACGATTCTACCCTGATTGGTAGTAACCAGTTTTTTCTGCCAACCACATCGAAAGATGCCAACCACTGTGGTAGAGCCCGATAGAAAGTGCGAAAATCGGAGCACCAAAGCCTATCTTTAGTGCGCCTTTCCATCCTCGTGATTTCACCAAATAAACTGGGACTGCGACAGCGGCGAAAAGCCAGATCCACACTTTTAGTCGCGTGGACAGTAACTCCCCTCTGATCAGCGCATCATTCCGGCACCACGTGTATATCAATGCGACTCCGATGATGGTATCGAGTATCCAACTTATTTCTGACCATACGGAGTTGTAGTAAAAAAATATGTCAGCAGCTCCAAACGCTGCTGACGTTATGAGAAACAAGGAAAGCGCTACATTTTTCGCTGTCCGCAGTTTCCTTGTCTCCATGGTACAAGTTTGGAGTTCGCTTTATCAAACCATCGGGACGTGAGGTTCGATGTCGGCTTCGTAGTCGATTCCTGGGAGGCCGAAGCCGAACATTTTTAGGAATTCGGTGCGGTAGCCGGCGATGTCGGTCAGCGACGGCAAGTTCTCCGTCGTGATCTGGGGCCAGATTTTTTTGACCTCTTCCTGGACGTCGGGGCGCATCTCCAGGTCGTCGATACGGACGCGGCGGGCGTCGTCGAAGTTTAATGCCGAACCGTTATACATTTCGGTCGCGAAGAGGCGCTGGATTTGCTGGATGCAGCCTTCGTGCGTGCCGCGCGCCTTCATGAGTTTGTAGAGGATGGAAATGTAGAGCGGGACGACGGGGATCGCGGAGCTGGCCTGGGTGACGAGCGCTTTGTTGACGGAGATGAAGGCGCGGCCGTAGCCGTGGGCTTTGAGTTTGGCGTCGAGGCTTTTGGCGGCGCGTTCGAGGTCGTTTTTGGCGAGGCCAATGGTGCCGTTTTTGTAGATGGCCCAGGTGACTTCGGGTCCGATGTAGGAGTACGAAACGGTGGTGGCGCCGGGGGCGAGCACGTTGGCTTCGAGAAGGGCGTCGATCCACATTTCCCAGTCTTCGCCGCCCATGACGGCGGTGGTGTCGGCGATCTCGGCTTCGTTGGCGGGCTCGATGGTGATTTCGCTGACGACGCCTTTGTCGGTGTCGACGGTCTTGTTGGTGTAGGTCTGGCCGACGGGCTTGAGGCAGGACTTGTGAACGACGCCGGTTTTCGGATGCGTGCGGCGGGGCGAGGCGAGGGAGTAGACGACGAGGTCGACCTGGCCGAGGTCGGCTTTGATGGCTTCAATGGCCTGCTTCTTGATGTCGTCGGAGAAAGCGTCGCCGTTGATGTTTTTGGCGTAGCGGCCAGCGGCGCGGGCGGCGTTGGTGAAAGCGATGGTGTTGTACCAGCCGGGGGTGGCGGGGCGGCCTTCTTCAGAGGGGCGTTCGAAGAAGATGCCTAGGGTGTCGGCCTGGCAGCCGAAGGTGGCGGTGATGCGCGAGGAGAGGCCGAAGCCGGTGGAGGCGCCGATCACGAGGACCTTCTTGGGGCCGTTCTTGAGGAGGCCTTTGGATTTCACGTAGTCGATCTGCTCCTGGATGTGAGCAGCGCAACCGGCGGGATGGGCAGTGACACAGACGAAGCCGCGGACTTTGGGTTTGATGACCATGGGACAGTTAGGAAGGGGGAAAGCGGGAGGCGGGGAAAGGGGAAATTTAACGGCGAATGGAGGTTAGTTGAATCGCAAAGACGCGAAGACGCAAAGGACTGGGCGAAGGGGCGGAGATGGAATGACCAATGACCAGTGATCAGTGACCAATGGGCGTAGGACGGAGAGCCGACGTCGGCGGTATGGCGGACGCGGAACATTCAACGCTCAACGCTTAACTTTTAACGCTCAAGGACGGGGAGCGCAGGCGCAGGCATTGCGGATGGAAATGCGCGGAGGCGTAGCGCGGGAGCTATTTTTTGGCGGGAACCCAAGCGTCTTTCAGGGAGATCGTGCGGGTGAAGACGGGGTGGCCGGAAGCGGAGTCTTTCGCGTCGAGGGTGAAGTAGCCTAGGCGTTCGAATTGGTAGCGGGCGTCCGGGGTGGCGGAGGCGAGGGATGCTTCGAGTCTGGCGGTGACGACTTGGAGCGACTTGGGGTTAACGACTTTGAGGAAGTCGTCTTCGGCGCCGGGTTCGGGGACGGTGAAGAGGCGGTCGTAGAGGCGGACTTCGGCGTCGATGCTGTGCGTGGCGCTGACCCAGTGGATGGTACCTTTGACTTTTTTGTCGGAGTTGGGGCCCCCGGCGCGCGTGGTGAGGTCGGCGGTGCAGCGGAGTTCGAGGAGGTTGCCCGCGGCGTCTTTCACGATTTCGTCGAGTTTGATGATGCAGGCGTATTTGAGGCGGACCTCGCCGCCGGGTTTGAGGCGGAAATATTTGGGCGGCGGGACTTCGGCGAAGTCGTCGGACTCGATGAAGACCTCGCGAGTCAGGGCGACTTTGCGCGTGGTGGGGTTTTCGTCCTGCGGGTTGTTGGTGGCGTCGACCTCGATGACCTCCTCGGCGGCGAGGTTGGTGAGGACGAGTTTGATGGGCTTGAGGACGGCGAGGCGGCGCTGGGCGAGGGCGTTGAGGTCTTCGCGGATGGTATGCTCGAAGACAGCGAGGTCGGTGAGGGCGTTGAATTTGGTGACGCCTGTGCCCATGACGAAGTGGCGTATCGCGGCGGCGGTGACGCCGCGGCGGCGGAGGCCGGAGATCGTGGGCATGCGCGGATCGTCCCAGCCGGTGACGATTTTTTCGTTCACGAGCTGGATGAGGCGGCGCTTGGAGACGATCAGGTAGCTCGGGATGAGCTTGGCGAATTCGTACTGGTGCGGGAGCGGGCGGGCGAGTTCGAGGCTTTCGAGAATCCAGTCGTAGAGCGGACGGTGGACTTCGAACTCCACGGTGCAGATGGAGTGGGTGATGCCTTCGAGGTAGTCGCTGAGGCAGTGGGCGAAGTCGTAGAGCGGGTAGATGCACCAGGTGTCGCCGGTCTGGTGGTGGGCGGTGTGGCGGATGCGGTAGATGAGCGGGTCGCGCAGCCAGATGTTGGGCGAGGCCATGTCGATCTTGGCGCGGAGGGAGCGGGCGGCGTTGGGGAATTCGCCAGCTTTCATGCGGGCGAAGAGATCGAGATTTTCTTCGACGGAGCGCGTGCGGAAGGGGGAGTCGCGGCCGGGTTCACTGGGGGCGCCGCGGTATTTTTCGGTTTCCTCGGGCGTGAGATCGCAGACGTAGGCTTTGCCTTTTTTGATGAGCTCGACGGCGAAGAGGTAGAGTTGATCGAAGTAGCTGCTGGCGAAGAAGGGCTCGGCGGCTGGTGAAGAGTGAAGGGTGAGGGGTGAAGGGTGAAAATCGGAGGCCGGAGCCGGAGAAACGGGAGCGAGGTAGTAGTCGGGCTTTCCGTTAACCGTGAAGGACGCGGGGGTGGCGCCTTTGGGTTTGAAGCCGAGGCAGTGGTCGGCCCAGCCGGCGATAAGCCATTTCACGTCGGCGATGATGGAGTCCACGTATTCGACATCCTCCTTCGCGGGGTTGGTGTCGTCCATGCGGAGGTTGCACTGGCCGTTGTTTTCGCGGGCGATGCCGAAGTTCAGGCAGATGGATTTCGCGTGGCCGATGTGGAGGTAGCCGTTGGGCTCGGGCGGGAAGCGGGTGACGATCTTTGGGTAACGTTGTTCCGCGACATGCTGGGCAACGATGTCACGAATGAAATCGCTGGGAGCGGGTGCTGGCGTGTCGGTGGTCGCGGTGGTTTCGGCTGACATGGAGAGCGTCAGCTAAGGGCACGCGTGCGGTGCTAGGCAATGCAGCTTTTGCGGGACGGCCATTGCGCCCGGTGCGGATAAGGCCGCGATGGCTGGGCAGGACGCGCGAAGAGACGTGGCTCAGAGTTTCGCACTTTCGATGGCGGCGGGCGGGATTTCGAAAGGGGCGTGGGATACGCGGCGCGGGTGCGGCGTGATGCCGTCGGCCTGGAGTTCTTTGAGCAGCGAGGTGATGTACGGGATGAGCTGCTTCTTGCGACTGACGATGCCGGGGAGGTCGAAGATTTCGTCTTTCTCGACGTGCGGGTAGGAAATGCGGGCGATGAAGTCGGGGTCACCTTTAACCAGCATCAGGGAGTTCTGTGTGTTGATGTCGGTGACGAGCAGACAGGCGAAGGCGAGTTCCTCGGTGTCGCAGAGTTTTTGGAGGGCGGCGCAGAGTTGTTTCGAGTGCTGCCAGAAATTGCCGAAGCCAAGTTCTTCGACTTGGGAGACGGCGAAGCGGACGGTGTCTTCCTCGTAGATCTTGAAGTCGGTGCGGATGACTTTGTCGGGCGAGTTGCCGAGGATGACGGAGCCGGAGCTGAAGATGGTGTCTGCGAGCGCCTTGGAGTTAACGCCGGCGATGCCGGAGAGCCAGGCGAGGAGGGTTCCGTCTTTTTCCGTAGTCGTGGGGCTGTTGAGGTGGAGCGTGTCGGAGATGATGCCGCTCATCATGATGCCGGCGATCTCGGGGGAGGGCTTGAGGCCTTCGCGCCGGAAGAGATCGGCGACGATGGTGCAGGTGGAGCCGACGGGCTCGTTGATGAAGAGGATGGGCTGCTGAGTATTCAGCGAGCCGAGACGGTGGTGGTCGATGACCTCGGCGATGGTGACTTCGGCGGCGCCGGTGACGGCCTGGGTCATTTCGTTGTGATCGACGAGGACGAGGCGGGTTTTGACCGGCTTGAGCATATCGGTCTTGGTGAGGATGCCCTGGAGTTTGCCGGTGTCGTCGAGCACCATGAAAGCGGGCGCGGTGGAGGTGGCGGCTTTTTTGCGGAGGTCGGCTAGGCGAACGTCGGCGGTGACGGAGGCGAATTTGCGGTCGATGAGGCTGTCGATCGTGGAGGCGGTGCGGACGAGCCAGGCGGTGGTGGCGGAGTCGAACGGGCTGACGATGAGGCTGACGCCGGCGGTTTTGGCGTGCTGGACGACTTCATCATCGACAGGGAGGTTGCCGGTGACGACGAGGGCGCGGACGCCGATCTGGATGGAGCGTTGCTGGATGTCCCAGCGGTCGCCGACGATGATGACGGTGCGGTTGGCGGGGATGCCGTCGCCTTCGGAGACTTTGCCGAAGGAGCGGACGTCCATGGCGCCGATGCGGACGTAGAGGTCCTGGCATTCGTCGGCGTTGGTGATGTGGACGACGCGGCCTTTGAGGGCGCGGGTGATGTGGGAGAGCGAGGTGGTGACTTTGCGCATTTCGCGCGGCTCGCGGAGGCGGGGGATAAAGTGGCCGCCGAGTTGGAAGACGGATACGGAGCCGACAACACGGTGGTCGTCGGTGGTGACGGGGAGGATGCGGACGTCGTGCTCGTCGATGCGTTCAAGGGCCTCGGCGCAGGTGGCGTTCTGGCCGACGGAGACGACGTTGGTGACCATGACGTCGCGTACGCGCGGGGTGACGTCGCTTAGGTAGACGGGGAGGGGCTGGCGGAACTTTTGGAGAATGGTATCGATGCGGGCGTTGGAGTTGCCGCAGCGGGCGGCGATGTAACCGCGTTCGCCGCGGGCTTCCTTAAAGGCGGCGTAGGCGATGGCCGAGCAGATGGCGTCCGCGTCGGGATTTTTATGTCCGACGACGTAGGTGAGGTTTTGGGCGGGCGCGATAGGAGCGGCGGTCATGCGATGGGCAGGTTGCGGGAGAGTGGGCTGGCGCGTTAGGAAAGCAATCTAGGGAAGAGGTTCACCGTAAAGGTTGGCGGGACGGTAAGATTAGTTAAGGAAGCGCGGCGGGCTGTTTCGGGGCGTTTTGAGCGGCGGGAGCTTCGTGGGCGGGAGTTTTTCGGAGCCTGGGGATGATCACGATCGCGATGATGACGCCGAACAGCAGGAACGTGAGGAGCTCGATGCGGGCGAGGGCGGGGCGTTTTTCGGGCGTGATCATGCAGGCGGGGAGGGAAAGCGGCGGCACAGTGGCTGGCAAGTTTGGGCACGACACCGCACAGTGGGCGCACGGAGGCTGGACAAGCTCGGCGGGCGCTTCCTAGCGTTGTGCGATGAAGATTTATCTCGATGGGAAACTCGTCGATCGCGCCGACGCCACTATCTCCGTGTTCGATCACGGACTGCTCTATGGCGACGGTATTTTCGAGGGTATCCGCATCTATGGGGGGAACATTTTTCGCCTCGATGAGCATCTGGAGCGGTTGGAGTACTCGGCGAAAGCGCTGCTCTTGAAAATGCCGTGGTCGCGCAAGGAGATCGCCGATGCGACGATCGAGACCTGCCGCGCCAACAATCTCCAAGATGGCTATATCCGGCTCGTGGTGACGCGTGGCGTGGGTGACTTGGGGCTTTCCCCGTGGCTGTGCCCGAAGCCGTCGATTTTCATCATCGCGGACAAGATCGCGCTCTACCCGGCCGAGCATTACACGAAGGGTTTGGAGATCGTCACGGTTGCAACCCGCCGCATGAATCCGGCCGCGCTGCCGCCAGCGGTGAAATCGCTCAATTATCTGAACAACATCCTCGCCAAGATCGAGGCGCGCCAGGCCGGGGCGCTTGAGGCGATCATGCTCAACGACCAAGGCTACGTCGCCGAGTGTACGGGCGATAATATCTTCATCGTCCACAAGGGCGAAATCATCACCCCGGCCGCCTCCCAAGGCGCGCTCAAGGGCATCACGCGCGATGCGATCTTCGACATCGCCAAAGAGATCGGCGTGCCGATCCGCGAGGCAAACATGACGCGCTACGATGTCTGGTGCGCGGACGAAGTTTTCCTCACGGGAACAGGCGCGGAGGTTATCCCGGTGGTGAAGCTCGATGGTCGCGAGATCGGCGACGGCAAGCCCGGCGCGGTCTTCGCGAAGGTGCGCGAGTCGTTCCGCCGCCGCGTGCTGACCGAGGGCACACGGATTTAACGGCTGGCGATTCTCTGTTTTTTTCGGCGCGAGAACGGCCCCGTTCTCGCGCCTTTTGTTTCTTAGATCCTGTGGCGCGACGTGCGCCATATCCGTGCCAAAGGCGTGTCTCATGGCGCGGCCGCGTCGCTCTTTCTGTCCGGGGAATTTTCCTCTCAGGAAGCGCTGTCGAGGTCTTGCCAGCAGAAGCGCTCATGGCATGGTTGGTGCAGACAGATGCATCCATCAATGTCCCACGCTCGTCATAGTTTTCAGTTCGCTGTGTCGATACTGAGAACGGACGCGCATTATTTTTCCCATGGCCAGCCCTCTTAAATGTGATCTTTGCCCGAAAACCGCGACGGTACATCTCACGCAGATCGTTAATAACAAGATTCATAAGGTAGATCTCTGCGAGGCGTGCGCCCAAGCCAAAGGCGTGACCGATCCCAGCGGTTTTTCACTGTCGGACCTGCTCCTCAAAGCCTCGCTCAATCCTGAGGCGGCGACCGATGCGATGCGCTGCGAGCACTGCGGGTTTACCCAGAACGATTTCAAGAAGCACGGCCGCTTCGGCTGCCCGCACTGCTACGAGACGTTCAACAGCATGGTCGAGCCGATGCTCGACAACATGCACAAGGGAACCAACCACACCGGGAAGGTGCCACAGAAGGCGCTCGACCGTAAATCTCTCCACGACCGTCTCAGCGCGCTCGAAGGTAATCTCGATCAGGCAATCAAAGCCGAGCGTTACGAAGACGCCGCCCGTTTCCGCGATGAAATCAACCAAGTCAAACAAGCCGTCGGACAAAAGCTCACGCGTTAAGCCCATGACGATCGCGTCGCTCATCGCTTCACCGTCCGAGCTGACCGACACCGCGAGTAGCAAGTGCGCCATCGTCTTGATGACGCGCATCCGCCTCGCGCGGAATCTCGCGGGCAATCCGTTCCCGGGCTGGGCGCGCGAAGCGCAGCGCGAGACGGTTTTCGAGGCTTGCCGCGACGCGCTCGGTGCATCGGCGCAGATGAAGAAGGGACTCAACGTCGCCGTCAGCGAACTCAGCGATTTGGAGAAACAGATTCTCGTCGAGCGCCACTTGATCAGCCGCGAACTCAGCGGCGCTAAAGCAGGCGCGGGCGTGTTCATCAGCAAGGACCAGACGCTCTCCGTGATGATCAACGAAGAGGATCATCTGCGCATCCAGGTGCTCCGCGCCGGTTTCCAGCTGAAGAAGACGTGGAACGCCATCAACGAGCTCGATAGCGCGCTCGAAGAGGCGCTCGACTATGCGTTTTCGCCGACACTCGGTTATCTGACCGCGTGCCCGACCAACCTCGGTACCGGTATGCGCGCCTCCGCGATGATGCATCTGCCTGCGCTCGTGATTTCCAATCAGATGGAGAAAGTCGTCCGCGCGGTGAACCAGCTCGGCATGGTTGTCCGCGGCTTGTTCGGCGAAGGCTCCGATGCGAGCGGCAGCATTTTCCAGATCTCGAATCAGACCACGCTCGGCGAATCTGAGGAAGAGATCATCAAGCGCCTCGGCAGCGTTCTGAACTCCATCGTCGAGCACGAGCAGAACGCCCGCGCGAAACTCATGGAAAGCGATGCAGCCAAGATCTTCGACAAGATCGGCCGCGCGTATGGGATTCTCCAGCACAGCCACATGCTCAGCTCGGGCGAGGCGATGAATCTGCTCTCGCTGCTCCGGCTCGGCATCGATCTTGGTTTATTCCCGGACGACAGTCGTTCCGTGATCGACCGCCTCTTCATCGAGGCGCAGCCCGGCCACGTTCAGCAAACATCGAAGACCGATCTCGAATCCAACCAGCGCGACAGCCTGCGCGCCGAGCGTTTGCGTGCAGAGTTTGCCGCTTTCGCGAAACCGAATTTCACTATCAACAGCCACAATTAACCCTGCGCCCGCGTCGCAGGCAGCCGATTTAACTAAACAGATAACAACACATACGCCCGCCTACCTACCACTCACATGGAACCGATGAACAACTTCACCCCGAGAGCGCAGCAAGTGCTGGCCCTCGCGCGCAAAGAGGCCGACCGTTTTCACCACAATTACGTCGGTACCGAACACATTCTTTTGGGCCTCATCAAACTGGGCCAAGGTGTGGCTGTGAGCGTGCTCCAAAAGATGGGCCTCGATCTTGAGACCGTTCGGGGTGCGGTGGAGAAGCAAGTGGGCACCGGCCAAGAAACCAAGACGACGGGCAGCATTCCTTATACGCCGCGCGTGAAGAAGGTGCTCGCGCTCGCCGGTAAGGAAGCGAAGGCGCTCAATCATTCTTACGTCGGCACCGAGCATATCCTCCTCGGTCTCCTCCGCGAAGGCGAAGGCGTGGCTGCTCGCGTGCTCAAGTCGCTCGACATCGACATCGAACGCACCCGCAACGAAATCCTCCGCGAGCTCGATCCGCAGTTCTCCGGCGGCGAGGGCAATCCTCCCGGCGGAGGCGACGAAGCCTCGGCTGGCGGCGCTTCCCAACGCGGTGGTGCTGGCGGCGGTGGCGGTACGACCGACGACGGCAAAAAAGAGGTCAAGACTCCGGCCCTCAAAGCCTTTGGTCGCGATCTCACCGAACTCGCCCGCAAGGGTGAACTTGATCCCGTTGTAGGCCGCAAAAACGAGATCCGCCGCGTCATCCAGATTCTCTGCCGTCGCACGAAAAATAATCCCGTGCTCATCGGCGAAGCGGGCGTTGGCAAAACCGCTATCGTCGAAGGTCTCGCGCAGGAAATCACCGGCGGTCTCGTTCCCGAGATCCTCGCCGACAAGAAAGTCATCACGCTCGATCTCGCGCTCATGGTCGCCGGTACGAAATACCGCGGTCAGTTTGAAGAGCGCATCAAAGCCGTGATGGACGAGATCAAGCGCGCCAAGAACATCATCCTCTTCATCGACGAGATGCACACGATCGTCGGCGCCGGTGCGGCCGAAGGCGCGATGGATGCTTCCAATATCTTCAAACCCGCGCTCTCGCGTGGCGAACTCCAGTGCATTGGCGCGACAACCCTTAACGAGTACCGCAAGTACATCGAGAAGGACAGCGCCCTCGACCGCCGCTTCCAAGCGGTGAAGGTGGAGCCGCCATCGGTTGATGACACGATCATCATCCTCAAGGGTATCCGCGGTAAGTACGAGGATCACCACAAGGCGACCTTCAGCGACAAGTCGCTGGAATCCGCCGCGAAGTTGTCCGACCGCTACATCACCGGCCGTTTCCTGCCTGACAAAGCCATCGATGTGATGGACGAAGCGGGGTCACGCGCCCGCATCGCTTCGCTTGTCCGCCCGACCGACATCGAAGATCTCACCAAGGAGATCGAGACGGTCTGCGCGCAGAAGGAAGAGGCGATTGCCAAGCAGCACTTCGAGGAAGCCGCGAAATATCGCGACAACGAGAAGCAGCTCCGCGCCCGCCAGGAAGCCGCCACGGAAACGTGGAAGAAGGCCCGCGAAGAGAAGCGTGTCGCCATTGACGAAGACCTCATGATGCAGGTTGTCGCCGACTGGACCGGCATTCCGCTCTCCCGCATGGAGAAGAAGGAAAGCGAACGCCTCCTCGGCATCGAAAAAGAAATTCAAAAGGTCGTCATCGGTCAGGAAGTCGCCGCGACCGCCATTGCCCGTGCGCTCCGTCGCTCGCGCGCCGATCTCAAAGATCCGCGCCGTCCGATCGGTTCATTCATGTTCGTCGGCCCGACCGGTGTCGGCAAAACCGAGACCGCGAAGCAGCTCGCCGCGCAGATGTTCGGCAATCAGGACGCGCTCATCCAAATCGACATGTCTGAGTACATGGAGAAGTTCGCCGTCTCGCGCCTGGTCGGTTCGCCTCCCGGTTATGTCGGTTACGAAGAGGGCGGCCAGCTCTCTGAGGCTGTGCGGCGCAAGCCGTACTCGGTGATCCTCTTCGACGAAGTCGAGAAGGCGCATCCGGACGTGCTGCAAATCCTGCTTCAGATCCTTGAGGATGGACGGCTCACCGACTCGCTCGGTCGTGTCGTCGATTTCCGAAACACGATCATCATCATGACTTCGAACGTCGGTGCGCACTTGTTGCAGCGCCAGACCTCGATGGGCTTTGCGTCCGTCGGCGGTTCGTTTGGCGATCAGGAAAAGATGCGTGAGAAGGTGCTCGAAGAAGCGAAACGCATCTTCAAGCCCGAGTTCTTGAATCGTATCTCGGACATCATCTTCTTCCGTCCGCTCAACAAGGACGACCTGGTGAAGATCGTGGAGATCGAGCTCGTGAAATTCGCGAAGCGTCTCGTCGAACGCAAAATCGAGATGGAGTTCTCGCCCGAGGCGAAGTCGCTGCTCATCGAGAAAGGCTACGACGAAAAGATGGGCGCCCGTCCGCTCCGTCGAGCCGTCGAGCACTACCTCGAAGACCCGCTCGCCGAGGCGATCCTCCGCGGCGACATCAAGGACGGCGAACCCGTGCTGGTGGTCCGCAACGGTGAAGTGCTCGAGTTCAAACAGAACGAGCCCACCAAACCCGCTGACTCCAGCTCGAGCGCGCAGATCTAACACGCCGCTCGCAAAGCGACGTTCAGTTTTAAGACAAAGGCCGCTCTTTCGAGAGCGGCCTTTTTTCTTGCCAGGTGCGGAAGCCTCTAATGTGGAGAGAATCTTATCGTTTTCTCTTCGATTGAGCGGCGATCCGTTCTTCTACGAATGCATCAAAGTCGGGATCCGGGGCTGGGCGATCTTTGTGTCGAAGTGATACGCGCCAACTTGAGTACTCGTTCCACACTTCTTTGCGTAGCGGCATATCTTGTGGAATCGGGTGGTCGAAAAGAAAGACGCGTAGATCACCACTTCGAAATCGATGCGAAGCAGTGATAAGTCTTTGAGCGTTCGCCCACTCGTTTGTGCTGACGGTGAACGCGTACCCAATTCCGCTGTTTCCATCCTCTGGGTGAAGATTGATTTCCGCAGCACGACAAACGGCGACGACGCGGTGCAAATCATCCGTTGTCTCAGCGATACCGAGACGTGAGTTGGTCTGCGGGATCATTTGGTCAAAGTTGCTAGTGAGTGGTGTAGATCCGACGTTCACACCGAGCGCGCTGCCGAGATCGGGGCGAAGGCTTGTTCGGCGGATTTGACGGCGAGGCTGTTGCTTTCGCCTTCCTTCCACGCGGGGAGTTCGAGGACGAAGGTGGCGCCTTTGCCGGGGCCTTGGCTGAAGGCGCTGAGGGAGCCGCCCATTTGTTTGGCGGCGTTGGCGCTCGAGTGGAGGCCGAAGCCGTGGCCGTCTTTGCGCGTGGTGAAGCCGTGGGAGAAGATCTTCGTGAGGTTGTCCGGCGGGATGCCGACGCCGTTGTCGATGACTTTGATCTGAACGGTGTTTTGCGGCGTGTTTTCGATGCGCAGGATCATGCGGCGCTGGGAGGGTTCTTTCACGTCCATCGCCTTCTTGGCGTTGCTGATGAGGTTCACGAGGATTTGGAGAACCTTGTGGCGCTCGGCGCGGGCGGGCGGGGTGATGGCGAATTCGCGAGTGACGTGGACGTTGTGGCGGAGGAGCGCGTTGTTGCTGAGCTTGATCGCGTCCTCGATGGCTTCGTTGAGCGCGAGCGGTTCGACGACACCGGCAACGGAGGCGTAGCTCTGCTGCATCCAGATGATGTCTTTCACGTGATCGATGCTCTTCAGAAGCGTGCCGAGGTCGGACATCGTTTCGGTGCGCTCTTGATCGAGAGCGTTGGCGAGATTTTCGAGATAGCCGGGGAGTTTCGCGCCGCGCGGATCTTTGGCGAAGAAGCCGGGGAGATCGGCGGATTGATCGCGGAGGAGGGCGCAGACTTTGAAGATGCTCGTGACCTTCGAATCGCGGAAGCGGTCGGAGAGGAGATTGGCGGTGACGTTGATGCTCGTGAGGACGTTGCCGACGTTGTGGAGGACGCCGGTGGCGACCTCGGCCATGCCGGCCTGGCGGGTGGCCTCCATGAGCTGGAGATTGGCCTCTTCGAGGGCTTTCTGGGTCTCGACGGATTTGGTGACGTCTTTGCTGATGCCGAAGGTGCCGATGACTTTGCCGAGGTCGTCGCGGAGCGGGAGTTTGCTGGTGAGCACCCAGGTGACGCGGCCGTCGGGCCAGGTTTCTTTTTCCAGTTTATCGAGCATCGGCTGGCCGGTGCGGATGATGGCCTGCTCGTCGTCGTAGGCTTTGCGGGCGTGGGCCTCGGCGAAGAAGTCGAAGTCGGTTTTCCCGATGAGCTGGGCGGGCGTGAGGTTATCGCGAGTGGCCTTGGCCTGGCTGACGGCGAGGAATCGCGACTGGAGGTCTTTGAAATAAATGTGGTCGGGGATGCTGGCCAGAAACGCCTGAAGGAGGAGGCTTTCGATCTGGGGAATGGGGGAGCCGGAGCCGGTCATGGCGGCGGGAACGGCGGGCGGGGCGTCGGGGTGCTGGCTCATGGGAAAGGGGTGCGGGTGGCTTTGCGGCTGGCCTGGAGGCTGTCTATGTTGCGCAGGAGGACTTCGCGGATCGCGGCGGTGATGACGGGCTTGGAGAGGTAGTCATCCATGCCGGCTTCGAGGAGGCGTTCGCGCTCGGCGGGGAGGACGTTGGCGGTGAGGGCGATGATGCGGAGGTGGCGCGGGATGCGGGGATCGCGGGAGATCTGGGCGGCGCGGATGAGTTTGGTCGCTTCGATGCCGTCCATGACGGGCATCTGTTCGTCCATGAAAATGATGTCGTAGGGCTGGCGGTGGAGCGCCTCGATGGCGTCGCGACCGTGGTTGGCGAAGTCGGCGCGGTAGCCGAGGCGGAGTAGTTGATGGCCGGTGACGGTCTGGTTGATGGCGTTGTCGTCCACGACGAGGATGCGGACGGCTTCCTGAAGCTCGGGGGATTCCTCGTAATGAGCGATGGAGTCCGCAGCGGTGTGGCCGCTATCCATCGCGGAGCGGATGGCGTCGAAGAGCGGGTTGGGTTTGATGGGTTTGAGCAGGCACGACGTGATGCGGTGCGACTCGAGTTGCGCGGGGCTGAGTTTGTCGCCGAGGGAGGTGATGAGGATTTTGACCGGCTGCGGGAGATCGGTGAGGGCGTTGATGGCGTTGGCGAGTTCGAGGCCGTCCATCTCGGGCATGTGGTAATCGAGAAGGACGAGATCGAAGGGCGCGCCCTCGAGAAAGGCGTGGCGGAGGGCGGCGAGGGCGGCGGGGCCGCTGGGGGCTTCGTCGTGGGGGATACGCCGATACGTGAGCTGGTGGCGGAGAACTTTGCGGTTGGTCTCGTTGTCGTCCACGATGAGAGCGCGGCGGACGGGGATGTTGAACGGGGCGGCGCTGAGGGCCATGCCGACGGGGCGCGTGAAATGGGCGGTGAACCAGAAGGTGCTGCCCTTGCCCGCTTCGCTGCGGATGCCGACCTGGCCGCCCATCATCTCGACGATGCGTTTGCAGATCGCGAGGCCGAGGCCGGTGCCGCCGTATTTGCGGCTGGTGGAGCTGTCGGCCTGGGTGAAGGGCTGGAAAAGAGTTTTCTGAATCTCGGGGGAAATACCGATGCCGGTGTCGGTGACTTCGAAGCGGAGCGTGCAGTCGCGTTCGGATTTCTGATCGCAGGTGACGTGGAGGAAGACTTCGCCGTGTTCGGTAAACTTGATGGCGTTGCCGATGAGATTAAAGAGCACCTGGCGGAGGCGCGCGGTGTCGCCGTGGAGGCGCGTGGGGACGTCGGATTCGACGAGGAAGGCGAGTTCGAGTTTTTTGCTGGCGGCGGGCTGGGCCTGGAGATCGAGGGCGGCGTGGACGGCTTCGCTGAGGAGAAAGTCGGCGCGTTCGAGGACGATCTTGCCGGCTTCGATTTTGGAGAAGTCGAGGATCTCGTTAACGACGGAGAGGAGTGCCTCGCCGCTGCGGCTGAGCG
Organism: Nibricoccus aquaticus; assembly: GCF_002310495.1. Lineage (GTDB taxonomy): Bacteria > Verrucomicrobiota > Verrucomicrobiia > Opitutales > Opitutaceae > Nibricoccus > Nibricoccus aquaticus. The sequence continues at coordinate 3,966,885 of NZ_CP023344.1, forward strand.
TCTGGACGAAGTCGCGCTGGAGATGGGTGAGCTCGGTCTGGAGGAGAAGATCGGACATGCCGATGATGCCGTTGAGAGGCGTGCGGACCTCGTGGGACATGTTCGCGAGGAACATGCTCTTGGCCTCGTTGGCAGCTTCGGCGGCGGTCTTGGCCTTGTAGAGTTCGGACTCGATGTTGGCGCGCTCGACGATCTCGGAGGTGAGCTTGCGGTTGGCGTCCATCATCTCGGCGGTGCGCTCGGCGACGGCTTGTTCGAGGGTGGAGAGGCGCTCGTGGTGATCGCGCTGGAGCGACCATTTCTCGGTGAGCGTGCCGGCCATCTGACGGACCTCGATGTTGTCGAAAGGTTTTTTGAGGATGAGGAGACGGTCGTTGCGGCCGAGGCGGCCGAGGAGTTCGTCCCAGGAGTAGTCGGAGTAGGCGGTGCAGATGACGGCCTGGATGTCGGGATCGAGCTGCCAGAGACGTTCGAGTGTCTCGAGGCCGTCGATACCGGGAGGCATCCGCATATCAACGAAGGCGAGGGCGAAGGGGCGGCCGGCGTTGAGCGCGTCGCGGACCTTGGCGACGCCTTCTTCTCCCTGGAACGCAGAGGAGAGGTCGAAGTTTACTGCGCCGCTTTGGGGCTTGGCGCTGCCGAAGAGCTCGGCCTCGAGGTCATCGAGTTTGTTCTGCTGCTGGTCCTTGCCGCGTAGGATGCGTGCGAAGTCCTCATGGATGGCGTGGTTGTCATCGATGATGATTATCCGGCGATTTTTTTCGCTCTGTGCGGGTGGCATGAGAGGACGTGGCGGGCGGACATTAAAAGTCGCATGGCCACGCTACGAGGGGCGGAGCGCGGTCATGCGGTGAGGGAGGGGGGATTGGGAAAGTGACTTAATGCTCAATCGGCTAAGTCACGCGTGGCTTGAGTGTTTCGTGGGTTGGGCGGGCGGAGGCAAGCGGGGGAGTGGCGGGGAAATAAAAAGGGCGCGCCGGCCAGAAGCCAACGCGCCCGATGGTAAGGGAGCTGTGAAAAAATACCTAGAACCCGTTAGACCGTATGGGTTTTGAAGGATTCGAGCTTCCAGAGCGGCTGCTTGGACTCGGTGGCGATCTCGTTGAAGGCCTCGACTTCGGCCTTGGTGAAGAGGAGTCCACCGGCTGCGGCGGTGTGTTTGGCGAAGGCGGCTTCGAGCTGGCCGGGGAGCATGCACTTCTCGTTGCCGTGACCGAGGACGTCGTCGATGACGGCCTTCACGTTTTGCGCCTGGTTGCGGCCCTTGGCGAAAGCGCCGGAGCTGATCGCGTCGGGGTGGATGACCTGGAAGAAGAACACGCAGGTGCCCTTGTCGCCCGTGGGGACGTTTTCCCAGCGGTTGCGGATGGTGGGGAGCGAACCGCCGATGAAGCCGCCGACGATCTCGTTGATGAGCGAGAGGCCGTAGCCCTTGTGTGCGCCGAACGGCATGAGGAACTTGGCTTTGTTCGGGTCGGTGGTGACGACGCCGTTTTCATCGACAGCGGCGTCGGGCGGGAGGTTTTTGCCTTCGCGCTTGAGCTGCTGGACGCGGCCCATGGCGACGACGGACGTGGCCCAGTCGATCACGATTGGGTAGCCAACGGCGTCGGTCGTGGGGAAGCCCCATGAATGCGGGTTGGTGCCGAGGGTGGGGAACTTGCCACCAAACGGAACGACCTCGGCGAGGGCCGCGGTGCAGTTCGTGTAGGCAATGTAGCCTTTGCGCGCGGCGTCCATGACGTAGCCGCCGCCCCAGAGATAGTGGAAGGCGTTGTCCACGGAGACGGTGCCGACGCCGTATTTGTCGGCGAGGCGGATGGCTTCGTCCATGGCGCGGTAGGCCGTGGACTGGCCGAGCTTCTTGTTGGCGTTCCAGATCTTGGCGGCCTCGAACTTCGAGGGCTTCACGTCGATCTGCGCGCCGGGGACGCAGCCCTTCGAGCCGGAGCCGAAGAGGTGGTCGAGGTGGAGGGCCTTGATGCCGTTGTGGGTGCGGATGCCGTGGCGGGAAGCCTCGGCGCAGAAACGCGCGCCTTCGGCCGATTCGTCGGCGAGGAATCCGCGGTGTTGATACGCCGCTTGGACGAGGGCGTTGTGCTGCTGTTCAGGGACGACGTAGTAGGTTTCGGGCATGGCGGGTAAATAGGTTATTTGGCGGAAACTTCGGGATTGGCCTGGGCGATGGGTTGTTTGCCGGCGAGGAAGCGCGTGAGGTTTTCGACGGCGCAGGAGGCCTGGCGTTGGACGCTCTCGTGGGTGCGGCTGCCGATGTGCGGCGTGAGCACGGTGCCGGGGAGGCCGAGGAGCGGGTGGTCGGCGGGCGGTGGCTCCTGGTCGAGGACGTCGGCGCCGTAGCGGATCTTGCCGGCCTTGATGGCTTCGACGAGCGGGGCGAGTTCGAGGAGTTCGCCGCGGCCGGTGTTCACGATGACAGTGCCGGGCTTGAGGAGGGCGAGGCGGCGGGCGTTGATGAGGCCCTTGGTTTTTTCGGTGAGCTTGGTGTGGAGGGAAACGAAGTCGGCCTGCTTGAGACCTTCGTCGAGATCTTCGACGCGTTGGAGGTCGTACCAGCGGGCGAAGTCTTCCTCCCAGTAGTTGGCGAAGATGATGACTTTGAGGCCGAAGGCGCGGGCGCGGATGGCGACTTCCTTCGAGATGCGGCCGAGGCCGACGAGGAGAAGGGTTTTGCCGCAGAGTTCGTTGCCGGTGATGCGGGTCCAGCGACCGGCGGCGACGTGGTTGGCCTCGACGACGAGGTTGCGGACGACGGCGAGGAGGAGGGCGAAGGTGTGCTCGGCGACGGTGGTGTGGTTGACGCCGGGGGTGAAGAGGACGGGGACCTTGAGGTCGGTGGCGGCTTTGACGTCGATCTTGTCGAGGCCGATGCCGTATTTGGAAATCACCTTCAGGCGGGGGAGGGATTTTTGGATGACCTGGCGGGTGAGGGCGTCGTCGCCGCAGAGATAGGCGTCGAACTGGCCGGCGAGTTCCAACATGCGGGACTCGGGGAGGGGACCGCGTTCGCGGACGATTTCAAAGCCGGCGGCCGCGAGCATGTCGTGGTGGATGCCAGGCGTATCTTGGAACGAAGTGGTCGTCAGGAGGACACGTGTCATAGAGGGACGTGGACTTCACACAAAGGGGGCGGCTTAGAAAAGACAAAAGCTGATGACCCCGGACAAACAAACTTCCCGAATTGGGCTTCCGCTTGAGCGGACGGAGGTTTTGTGTGGCGAGGCGTTTTGTCATGAAAGTCTCGAAAAAAATCGCCACGGCCACCATTCAACTTCGTCGCCAACTCGGGGCGCGCGTCGCGACATCGGAGGATGCGCGATTCGCGGCGTCGTTTGATGGGAGCAAGCTGTCGTTTTTGCCGGCGGCGGTGGTTTTCCCGAAGAAGGAGGCGGACATCGGCGTGGTGCTGGCGCTCGCTAACAAGCATGGCGTGCCGGTGACGGTGCGCGGTGGAGGGACATCGCTGACGGGATCGGGCTCGCCGCTGCGGGGTGGGTGGGTGGTGGATGTTTCGAAGTGGGACAAAGTGACGATCGATGCGGAGGCGGGGATGGCGACGGTGCAGCCGGGCGCGAAAGTCGCGGCGATCCATGCGGCGGCGGAAGCGGCGGGGTGGTTTTATCCGCCTGATCCGGCGTCGAAGCAGTATTCGACCATCGGTGGAAATATCGCGTGCAATGCCGGTGGCATGCACGGCGGGCGCTACGGCGTGACGCGGGATTTTGTTTTGGCGCTGAGGGGATTTTTGCCGACGGGCGAGGCAGTGAAGTGGGGGGCGCCGACGAAGAAATTTTCGGCCGGGTTTAATCTGCGCGATTTGTGGATCGGCAGCGAAGGCATGCTCGGTGTGATTACGGAGGCGACGTTGAAACTGATTCCGTTGCCGGCGGCGCGATGGACGTTGCTGGCGTCGTTTGCGGATGAGATCGATGCGTTTCGGGCGGTGAAGGTTTTGTTCGGGCTACGCGTGCAACCGGCGATCTGCGAGTTTCTGGATCGTTACAGCGTGCAGTGCGCGGAGGCGAAGACGGGGAAGACGGTTTTTGAGGGGCAGGCGGGGAAGCCGGTGATGTTGATCGAACTGGCCGGGACGCCGAGCGAGGTGGCCGATCAGAAGGCGGTAGTCGTTGCGTGGGCACAGGCGAACACTGCGGCGTTTCGCGAGGCGCGGGATCGCGCGGAAGCGGATGAACTCTGGAGCGTGCGGCGGAAGTGCTCAGGCGCGATGTTCGCGCTCGGCGATGCAAAGCTCAACGAGGACATTGTGGTGCCGCTCAGGAGTTATGAGAAGTTCGCGGTGTTTCTAGATAAGCTGCGGAAGAAGTCGCGGCTGCCGATCCCGACATTTGGGCATCTCGGCGATGGGAATCTGCACGTGAACATCATGTACCATCGCGAGAATCACGCGGAGTATCTGCGCGCGGAGAAGGCGGTGGAGGAGTTGATGAAGGGCGTCGTGGCGCTGGGCGGGGCGATCTCGGGCGAGCACGGGATAGGGCTGGCGAAGTCGCCGTTTTTGCGGATGCAGCATTCGGCGGCGGAGATCAAAGCGATGAAGGCGGTGAAGGACGCGCTCGATCCGAAAGGGATTTTGAATCCGGGGAAAATGTTCGAGGTGTTCAAGGTGTGGGAGCATCCGCGGCTGAAGATCGAGCTGCCGTGGGATCATAAGTAAGCGCGGAAGCGTTTGCGAAAAAAGCGTGGCAGCGTTTGGTGCGCGGCTATGTCGCATCTTTTTGAGTCGCTCACGATCAAGTCGGTCACGCTTCGCAATCGCATCGGGGTTTCGCCGATGTGCATGTACTCGTCGGAGGATGGCGTGGCGACGGACTGGCATCTGGTGCATCTGGGCGCGCGAGCGGCGGGCGGGGCGGGGTTGATCATTGCGGAGGCGACGGCGGTTTCGCCAGAAGGACGGATTTCTCCCGGCGATGCGGGGATCTGGGCGGACAAGCACGTGGAGCCGCTCCAGCGGATCAACCGGTTCGTGAAGGCGCACGGGGCGGTGGCGGGTATTCAGATTGCTCATGCCGGTCGGAAGGCGAGTGCAGCACGGCCTTGGGAGAAGGGCGGGCATCTCGCGGATGACGCGGGCGGGTGGCCGGTGGTGGGGCCGAGCGCGGTGGCGTTTGGCGGGGAGTTGAGCAAGGTGCCTCAGGCGTTGACGGCGCAGGAGATCAAGGGTGTGCAGGCGGACTTCGTGGCGGCGGCGAAACGGTCGCTGGCGGCGGGCTATGAGTTGCTGGAGATCCACGCGGCGCATGGCTATTTGCTGCATCAGTTTCTCTCGCCGCTTTCGAACGGGCGCGTGGATGAGTACGGCGGGCTCTTTGAAAATCGGGCGCGGTTTCTTTTGGAAACGACACGGGCGGTTCGTGCGGTGTGGCCGGAGAAATTGCCGTTGATCGTACGGATTTCGTGCACCGACTGGGTCGCGGTTGGATGGGATATTGAGGAGAGCGTGGAGCTGGCGAAACGCTTGAAGACGGAGGGTGTGGATTTGATCGATTGCTCGACGGGTGGCGGTGCGCATGGAGCGAAGGTTCCGATCGGGCCGGCATATCAGGTGAAATTTGCGGAGCGCATTCGACGCGAGGCGGGCATTTCGACGGCGGCTGTCGGTTTGATCACGGAAGCGAAGCAGGCGGATGAGATCGTGCGGACGGGGCAGGCGGATCTGGTGCTGCTGGGGCGGGAGTCGTTGCGTGATCCGAACTGGCCGTTGCATGCGGCGAAGCAACTCGGGCACTCGGAGGCGGTGAAGCCGCCGGTTCAATACGCGCGGGCGTTTTGAGCGGACTGCTGGAGACTCTTTATTCGACGAGCCGATAGCCGATGCCAGACTCGGTTTTAAGGTGCTGCGGAGAGTTGGGCGTGGCTTCCAGTTTTTGACGGAGATGAGTCATCACGACGCGGAGGTAGTGCGTGTTTTCCTCGGCGTTGGGGCCCCAGACTTCGCGGAGGATCTGGCGGTGGGTGACGACTTTTCCGCGGTGCTGCACGAGGAGGGCGAAGAGGGCGTACTCTTTGGCGGTGAGATGGATTTCGGCGTTAGCGCGGCGGATGGTGCGAGCGGCGCGGTCGATCTCGATGTCGCCGATGCGGGCTATCGCGGGCTCGTTGGTGAGCTGGGTGCGGCGAAGGATGGCGCGGACGCGGGCGAGGAGTTCGCGTCCGTTGAAAGGTTTGGTGAGGTAGTCGTCGGCTCCCGCATCGAGCGCGGCGATTTTATCGTCTTCGCCTTCGCGGACGGAGAGGACGAGGACGGGGACGCGGGACCAGTCGCGGAGGCGGCGGATGACTTCGGTGCCGTCGAGATCGGGAAGGCCGAGATCGAGGATGACGCCGTCGGGGGTCTGGTGGGCGATTTCCTGGAGGCCGAGGGTGGCGGTATCGGTTTCGCGGACACGGTAGCCGCCGCCTTCGAGCGTGACGCGGAGGAGACGGCGGATTTGGGGTTCGTCGTCGATGATCAGGAGCGTGCTGGTGGGTGGAGCGGACATCGGAGAGTCGGAGATCGGAGTGGGAATCGGAGGATTACACAGAGGGCACGAGAGGTGGCACGGAGGTCACGGAGGAAAGACGAGGCTGGAGAAGACGATAGAGGGTAAAGAGGGCGGAGGAGGTCGGAATTTTTACAGAAGGTAACGAAGGGAACGAAGAGCGGGAGGTTTTCCTGGTCAGGTATTACAGAGGAGGCGGAGTTTGGTGGTGTGGAAATGTAATGACGAAGCGGGTGCCCCCGGTGGTGTTTTCGGTGGCGGTGATTTCGGCGCCTTGGGCGGTGAGGAAACCGCGGACGATCGAGAGGCCGAGTCCGAGGCCGCCGGTGCGGGTAGGATTAGCGCGGGCGAATTTTTGGAAGAGTTTTTCGCGGAGTTCGGGGGAGATGCCGGGGCCGTGATCGGCGACGGTTATCCATGCGCGGGAAGAAGTGGCATCGAGGCCGGCGCTGAGGGTGATGGGAGTTGCGGGAGGGGTGTGGATGGCGGCGTTGAGGAGGAGGTTGGCGAGGGCTTGTTCGGTGAGGGCGAAGTCGGCGCGGAGGGGCGGGAGGTCGTCGGGGATTTCGATGGTGAAAGGGTGACTGGCGAGCGCGTCGCCGACGGAATCGCGGGCGGCGTTGGCGAGGTCGCGGGCGTCGCACCAGTCGAGGCGGGGTTTGAGCGCGCCGCTTTCGAGGCGGGTCTGGTCGAGGAGATTGCCGACGAGGCGGTTGAGGCGGTGGGCGGCGGAACGGCTTTCGCCGATGAGCGCGGCGCGGAGTTTTTCGTCGGTGGTGTCGGCGAGGTTTTCGAGGGAGCCGGTGATGACGGCAAGGGGGGTGCGGAGTTCGTGGGAGACGCTGTCGAGCAGGGTGCGGTGGAGTTTGTCGGAGGCGGCGAGGAGTTTTTCGCGTTCGCTGGCAGCGCGGAGGTGGTCGCGTTCGACGATGAGGGAGAGCTGGCGGGCGAAGGCGTCGAGGAGGTCGCGCTGGGCGAGGGTGAGTAGTTGATTTTCGGGCACGGCGACTACGAGAACGCCGACGGCGCGGTCTTCGCGGATGAGCGGGAGGTGAAACGCGGCGCTGCCGGGGAGGGTGTCGGTGAAGCGACCGGCGGGGCGGCGGTGGCGGAAGGCCCAGTCGGCGACGCCGCGTTCTTTTTCGTCGAGCGCGAGGGAGGCTGCGAAGTGGGGCGTGAGCGTGTCGCCGGTTTCACCGGCGAGAAGGAGGGCGGTTTTGGCGGAGAAGAGTTCGTCGGTCTGGCGGAGGGCGGTGAAGACGGCGTCGTCGAGCGTGGAGGCGGAGGCGAGGACGCGGGTGAGCTGGAAGAGGGCGGTGGCGCGTTCTTCGCGGAGGCGCTCGTTGCGGGCCTGGGCGCGGATGCGGGCGGTGAGCTGGCCCGCGATGATGGCGACGGCGAAGTAGGTGACGAAGAGCGCGGCGTCTTCGATTTTGTTTATCGCGAAGGTGAAGCGCGGCGGGATGAAGAGGAAATTCCAGGTGAGCGCGCTGAGGACGCCCGCGAGGAGGACGGGCCAGCGGCCGACGCGGAGGCTGAGGGCGATGACGGCGAGTAGGTAAACGAGGCCGGCGGCGAGGTAGGTGTCGGCCGGGAGCAACTGGCCGAGGAGCGTGAGGGCGGCGATGGTGCCGGCGGCGATGGCGTATTCGCGCGGTGGGCTGTGGAGCGCGGGCTCGAAGGCGCGCCAGTCGTGGCGGAGGCGGGCCTCGGGATCGGCGGGGACGACGTAGATGTCGATGTTGCCGCCGTGGCGGAGGAGTTTGTCCACGAGGGTGCCGCCGCGGAGCGTATCCAGGAAGCGGTTGCCACGGGGTTTGCCGACGACGATCTGGGTGGCGTTATGCTGGAGGGCGGTGCGGACGAGGGCGGCGGGGACGTTTTCGTCGTGCGTGAGGACGACCTCGGCGCCAAGTTCGCGGGCGAGGGCGAGGTTTTTGTCGAGGAGTTGTTGAGCGGCGGGGCTGAGCGGATCGGAGGGCTCGACGTACACGGCGAGCCAAGGTGCGCCCTGGGCGGCGGCGAGGCGGCGGGTCCAGCGGACGAGTTGCGTGGAGAAAGGGCTGGGGCCGACGGCGACGAGGAGGCGTTCGCCGCTGCGCCAGACGGTTTGTTTGGGGAGACCGGCGCGGAGTTGGCGGAGCTGGCGGTCGACGCGCTCGGCGGTGAAGCGGAGGGCGAGTTCGCGGAGGGCGGTGAGGTGGGTCTCGCGGAAGAAGTTGTCGCGGGCGGCGTCGGCGCGCGCGGAGCCGAGGTAAACTTTGCCGTCGCTCAGGCGCTCGCGGAGGGCTTCGGGGGTGAGGTCGATGAGCTCTACTTCGTCGGCGAGATCGAGGAGCGTGTCGGGGACGGTTTCGAGCTGCGGGGCGCCGGTGATCTGGCGGACGGCGTCGGCGCGGGACTCGACGTGCTGGATGTTGAGCGTCGTGAAGACGTTGATACCGGCTTCGAGGAGTTCGAGGACGTCCTGCCAGCGTTTGGTGTGGCGGGAGCCGGGGGCGTTAGTGTGGGCGAGTTCGTCGATGACGGCGAGGGCGGGACGGCGGGCGAGGAGGGCTTCGAGATCGAGTTCGGTGAGCGTGGCGCCGCGGTGGTGGATGGCTTTGCGAGGAAGAAGGACGAGGCCGGAGAGGAGGGCTTCGGTTTCGGCGCGGCCGTGGGTTTCGACGATGCCGACGAGGACGTCGATTTTATCGGCGCGGGCTTCCTGCGCGGCGCGGAGCATGGCGTAGGTTTTGCCCACGCCGGGGGACATGCCGAGGAAGACCTTGAGGTGGCCGCGACGGGAGCGGGCTTCGTCGCGGGTGAGCGCGGCGAGGAGGGCGTCGGGATCGGCGCGGTGGTTATCAGGAGAGGACACGGAGCGCGGACACAGAGGGAACGGAGATTGAGAAGTGAGGAGCTGGAAGATCGGACGGAGGCGGGAGTCGGAAGGTAACCACAGATAGCACAGATGGGAATGGATTCGAAAGGGAGGATGTTTACCGCTTGTGAACGCTGAAAGGCGCTAGTGTCGGAAGCGAACCCGGGATCGCGGCGTGAAGTCGCTCCTACAGATCAGAGGGTTTTGTCGAGGGCGAGGTTTAGGCGGAGGACGTTAACGCGGGCGGGGGTGAGGTGGCCGCCTTCGGTATGGCGGGCGAGGAGGGTGTCGAGCGTGGTGAGTTGTTGTGTAGTTAGGTTTCGGGCACGGGCGACGCGGGAGAGCTGGAGACGGGCGTTGGCGAGGGAGATGTGCGGATCGAGGCCGCTGCCGCTGGAGGTGATGGCGTCGGAAGGGAGTGGAGCGGTGGGGGCGAGTTGGTTGAAGGTGCGGTAGTCGGTGGACGCGGTGATGACGGAGGCGGCGAGTTTCGCGCTGGTCCAAGGCTGGTTGCTGGCGCCGGAGGGGACGGTGGCGTAGTCGCCAGCGGAGGGGCGTGGCTGGAAGTAACGCGGGTCGGGATTTTTTTGCGCGAGGAGGGCGGAGCCGATGATGCGGTTGTTGTGCGTGAGGAGGGAGCCCTCGGCGGCGTTGCGGAAGAAGGCGTGGCCGGTGGCCCAGATGGCGAGTGGGTAGAGGGCGCCGGTGAGGAGCGTGAGGAGGGCGAAGAGGCGGAGAGATTGGAGAAAAGTTTTCATGGATGATGTGATTATCGCGGGCAGTGACTGCCGCGTGTAGTTAGCGGGCGTTGGTGGAGGGCCAGTCGACGCGGGAGTCGGGTTCTTTGTGGTTGGACGGGTCGAGCAACCAGAAGAGGACGGCGATGCCGGCGAGGAGGAGGAAGACGATCAGGAATGCGCGCTGGTCGCGCATCGGTTTCCTCGCCGAGGGAGGATGGGCGGAGGGTTTCATGCGAGGTGGAGCGCCACGAGGGCGACGTCGATGAGTTTGATGCCGATGAACGGGGCGATGAGGCCGCCGAGGCCGTAGACGAGGAGATTGCGGCGGAGGAGGGCGGCGGCGGGTTGCGCGCGGTAGGCAACGCCGCGGAGGGCGAGCGGGACGAGGGCGATGATGATGAGGGCGTTGAAGATCACGGCGCTGAGGATCGCGCTTTGCGGGGAGTGCAGGGCCATGACGTTGAGCGCGGCGAGCGGGCCGGTGGTCGTGCCGGCGAGCGCGTAGAGAGCGGCGAAGATCGCGGGGATGATGGCGAAGTATTTGGCGACGTCGTTGGCGATGGAGAAGGTCGTGAGCGAGCCGCGCGTCATGAGGAGTTGTTTCCCGATCTCGACGATCTCGATGAGCTTGGTCGGGTTGCTGTCGAGATCGACCATGTTGCCGGCTTCGCGGGCGGCTTGCGTGCCGGTGTTCATGGCGACGCCGACGTCGGCTTGCGCGAGCGCGGGGGCGTCGTTGGTGCCGTCGCCGGTCATGGCGACGAGGTGGCCGCGGGCCTGTTCATCGCGGATGCGCTGGAGTTTCATCTCGGGCGTGGCCTGGGCGAGGAAGTCATCAACACCTGCTTCGGCGGCGATGGCGGCAGCGGTGAGCGGGTTGTCGCCCGTGATCATGACGGTGCGGATACCCATGCGGCGGAGTTCGCCGAAGCGTTCTTTGATGCCGCCTTTGACGACGTCTTTGAGGTAGATGACGCCGAGGATGGCGGGGCCGTCGGCGACGACGAGGGGAGTGCCGCCGGCTTTGGACACGCGTTCGACGGCGGCGGAGATTTCGGCGGGGAAGCGGCCGCCTTGGGATTCGACCCAAGCACGGATGTTGTCGGCGGCGCCTTTGCGGATGGAGCGGGTGGGAGTGCGGGGTGGGGGCACCCCGCCTACATCGGAGGTGAGATCGACGCCGCTCATGCGGGTTTGCGCGGTGAAGGGGACGAAGGTGGCGTGAGGCTCGGCGACGTCGCGCTGGCGGAGGTTGAATTTTTCCTTGGCGAGGACGGCGATGCTGCGGCCTTCGGGGGTTTCGTCGGCGAGGGAGGCGAGTTGGGCGGCGTCGGCGAGTTTTTCGGCGGATACGCCGGGGGCGGGGATGAACTCGGAGGCCTGGCGGTTACCGAGGGTGATGGTGCCGGTTTTGTCGAGGAGGAGGACGTCGATGTCGCCTGCGGCTTCGACGGCGCGGCCGGAGGTGGCAATGACGTTGCGGCGGATGAGGCGGTCGATGCCGCTGATGCCGATGGCGCTGAGGAGTCCGCCGATGGTGGTCGGGATGAGACAGACGAAGAGCGAAACGAGGACGGGGACGGACGTGTCGATGGAGTTGGGTTGTCCGGCGAGGCGTTCAGAGAATCCGGCGAAGAAAGGGAGCGTGCCGACGACGGCGAGGAAGATGAGCGTCATGGCGACGAGGAGGATGCCGAGGGCGATCTCGTTGGGCGTGCGCTGACGGGCGGCGCCTTCGACGAGGCTGATCATGCGGTCGAGAAAGCCGCCGCCGGGCTCGACGGTGACTCGGATGACGACGCGGTCGCTGAGCACGCGGGTGCCACCGGTGACCGCGCTGCGGTCGCCGCCGCTCTCGCGTATCACAGGCGCGGATTCGCCAGTGATGGCGGACTCGTCCACGCTGGCGATGCCCTCGATGACTTCGCCGTCGGCGGGGATGACATCGCCGGTTTCGCAGACGACGGTGTCGCCTTTGCGGAGATCGGGGGCGGCGACACGTTCCTCGGTGCCGGACTTGGCGAGGCGGCGGGCGAAGGTTTGGGATCGGGCGCGGCGGAGGGAGTCGGCCTGGGCTTTGCCGCGGCCTTCGGCGAGGGCTTCGGCGAAGTTGGCGAAGAGAACGGTGAACCAGAGCCAGGCGGTGATCTGGACGGTGAAGAAGGAGAGCGAGCCGGAGGCGGCGTCGCGGAGGGCGACGAGGGTGACGGCGACCGCGCCGAGAGCGGTGGCGAAGATGACGGGGTTTCGCCAGAGGGCGAGCGGGTCGAGTTTGCGGAAGGCGTCGAGGGTGGCGCGGCGGAGGAGCGGGAGGTTCCAGGAGGAGTTGGCGGGAGATTTCATGAGAGGATGATTCACCGCGGAGGACGCGGAGTCGGATGATGATTCCGTTTTAGAATGTGCGGCCGGTGGTGAGGAGGAGGTGTTCGAGGATTGGGCCGAGGGTGAGCGCCGGGAAGTAGGTGAGGGCAACGACCACGATGATCACACCACTGAGGAGGACGGCGAAGAGGGGGCCGTCGGTCGGGAAGGTGCCGCTGGAGGGCGGGGTGATTTTTTTCACGGCCATGCGTCCGGCGAAGGCGAGGACGGGGATGATCACGCCGAAACGGCCAATGAGCATCGCGAGCGCGCCGCCCCACGTGTAGAGATCGCCGGTGGCGGTGAGGCTGCCGAAGGCGGAGCCGTTGTTGTTGGCCATGCTGCCCCAGGCGTAGAGAATCTCGGTGAGGGCGTGAGGACCGGCGCTGCCGACGGCGGAGCGGCCGGTCTCGGTGGCGAAAGAAAGGGCGCAGCCGAGCAGGACGGCGGCGCAGGGAAGCAGGGCGGCGAGCGCGGCCATGCGGATTTCAAAGGCTTCGATTTTTTTACCGAGGTATTCGGGGGTGCGGCCGACCATGAGACCGGCGAGGAAGACGGTGAGGACGATCATCATGACCATGCCGTAGAGACCGGCGCCGACGCCGCCGAAGATGATTTCGCCGAGGAGCATGTTGAGCAGCGCGATGCCGCCGGAGAGCGGGGAGAGCGAAGCGTGCATGGCGTTGACCGCACCGCAGGAGACGACGGTGGTGATATTGGCGAAGAGCATCGTCGGGACGATGCCGATACGCGTTTCCTTGCCCTCCATCGCGAGCGTGGCGGCCTGGGGTGAGGAGAGTTCGCTCCAGAGAGAGAGGCCGATCGCGGTGACGAGGAAGAACGTCATCACGCCGTAGATGACCCAGGCGTGGCGGCGTGCGCCGGTGAGCAGGCCCCACGCATATACGCACGCGGCGGGGATGAGGATGATCGTGAAAGTTTCCAGGAAGTTGGAGAAGGGCGTGGGGTTTTCGAACGGGTGGGCGGAGTTGATGCCGAAGAAGCCGCCGCCGTTGGTGCCGAGTTGTTTGATGGCGATCTGCGACGCGGCGGGGCCGAGCGGGATGACTTGTTCGGTGCCGGCGAGCGTGGTGGCAGTGGCGTAAGGCGCGAAGGACATGACGACGCCCTGGGTGACGAGGACGACAGCGAGGACGAACGAGAGCGGGAGCAGCACGTAGAGCGTGGTGCGGACGAGGTCGGCCCAGAAATTGCCGAGGCCGCGGGCGGAGTGTCGGGAGAAACCGCGGGCGAGCGCGGCGAGGACGGCGAGGCCGGTGGCGGCGCTGAGAAAATTTTGGACGCCGAGGCCGGCCATTTGCGTGAAGTAGCTGAGCGAGGCTTCGCCGGAATAGGCCTGCCAGTTGGTGTTGGTCATGAACGACACGGCGGTGTTCACGGCGACGCCTAGCGGGACGGCGGGAAAGTTTTGCGGATTGAGCGGCAGGTGAGCTTGCAGGAGTTGAAGCGTGAGTACGGCGAGCGCTCCGAGGAGGTTGAAGAGAACGAGCGCAAGCGCGTAGCTGCGCCAGGTCATGTCTTCGTCGGGTCGGACGCCGGCGATGCGGTAGAGAATTTTTTCGACGGGACGCAGCCAGCCGAGCCAGCGGGGCGGTTCGCCTTGGAAAGTGTTGGCGAGCCAACGGCCGAGGAGTGGCGTGCTGGCAGCGAGGAGGAGAAAGAAGAGCGCGAGATAGGCGATGTCGGCGGCGTTCATGCAGGCACAGCGTACCCGCAGATGTTATTGCCGGATAATTAAGAGAAGGGCGCGGGGCATTAAGAAAACGTTAAGGGCGGTACACGAGCGGACTCGGTTGAGAGGTGTTAGCCGAATGGCCCAGAGGGCGTGTTTCGATTTGCGGGTGAACGCGTGGGCGTGAATGTCGCGCTTATGAGCACAAACGATTCTGCACGGCGGCCGATCAAAGCGCGCGAGACGAAATGGGCGGCGTCAGCCGCGGCGGCGCTCGCGAGAAGTGGCGTGAAGCCGAATGTGATTTCGGTATTCAGCGCGGTGTTTGCGGGCGGAGCGGGCGTGGCGCTGGCGATGACGCCGAGGATGTCGACGGTGGGCGCGGCGGTGTTATTTGTGGTGGCGGCGCTGGGGATACAGCTGCGTTTGTTGTGCAATCTTTTCGACGGGATGGTGGCGGTTGAAGGCGGATTTAAGACGAAGTCGGGAGAGATTTTTAATGAGCTGCCGGACCGATTCGCGGATGCGTTCATCCTCGTGGGCGCGGGTTTCGCGGCGGGCGGTTATGAGTATGGGCTGACGCTGGGCTGGGTGGCGGCGCTGCTGGCGGTCGGCACGGCGTATGTGCGGGCGTTGGGTGCGGCGGCGGGGGCGGGGCAGTGTTTTCTCGGGCCGATGGCGAAGCAGCATCGGATGGCGGCGATGACGGTCGCATGCGTGGGAGCTGTCGTGGCTGGGTTTTTCGGATATGGGGCGTGCGTGATTTTTGTGGCGCTGGCGGTCGTCGTCGTAGGCACGGCGATCACGGTGGGGCGGCGGACGCTTTGGGTGGTGAGGACTCTGGAAGCGAAGCCCTGAGGATATGAGCAGACGATGCGGTTGGTTAATCGACCGCTTCTTCGGTGACGGTGGTGGCGGCGCGGACGGGGGCGTGGGCGTGTTTGCTGATGGCGACGCCGTCTTCGGGGCGGAGGCCGCGGAAGACGAGTGAGGAGATGATCGTGAGACTGCCGAGGACGAGAAAGGCGTGGTGGAGTCCGGCGACGAAGCGGAGGGTGTCGGTTTTGTCCACGTGGCCGAGGAACCAGGCGGCGACGAGTGAAGCGGTGGCGACGCCGAAGCTGAGGGACATTTGTTGCGCGGTGCTGGCGATGCTGCCGGCTTTGCTGGTGTCGCGGTCGTCGATGTCGGCGTAGACGAGGGAGTTCATGCTCGTGAATTGGAGGGAGGCAAAGAAGCCCTGCATGAAACTAAGTAAGAGGATGAGGACGACGGGCGTATCGGCGGTGATGAAAGAGAAGACCATCATGTTGAGGCCGAGGAGAATCGTGTTGGCGGCGAGCACGGTGCGGTAGCCGAAGCGCGCGAGCACGCGGCGGCTGGCGAGTTTCATGACGATGGCGGCGGCGGCGGACGGCATCGTGAGGAGGCCGGCTTGCCACGGTGCGTAGCCGAGACCGATTTGATAGAGCAGCGGGAGGAGAAACGGCATGCCGCCGATGCCGAGGCGCGTGACGAAGCCGCCGACGACGGAGATGCGGAAGGTGCGGGTTTTGAAGAGGCGGAGTTGAAGGACCGGCGCGGGATCGCGGCGGGCGTGCCAGCCGTAAGCGGTGAGCAGGGCGACGGAGAGAAGTGCGAGCAGCGAAAGCGGAGTGACGGGCCAGGTGTGTTCGCCGAAGATTTCGAGGACGTAGGAGAGGAGTGCGATGCCAGTGCCGAAGAGGATGAAGCCGGTGCGGTCGAGCGGCGCGACGTGTTCGTCGCGGAAGTCGGGCATGTGCTTTCGCGTGAGCCAGAGTCCGAGCAGGCCGAAGGGAATGTTGACGAAAAAGATGACGCGCCACGAGACGACGTGGACGATGAGTCCGCCGACGAAGGGGCCGAGCAGCGGGCCGATTAGCGCAGGGATGACGACGTAGTTCATCGCGGTGAGCATCTCGGAGCGCGGGAAACTGCGGAGAAGTGCGAGGCGGCCGACGGGTGTCATCATGGCGCCGCCGATGCCTTGAAGCACGCGGGCGGCGACGAGCATGTGGATGTTGACCGAGAGTCCGCAGAGGAGGGAGCCGAGCGTGAAGAGCGCGACGGCGATCATGAAGATGCGCTTGGTGCCGAAGCGGTCGGCGAGCCAGCCGCTGATGGGAATGAAGACGGCGAGGCTGAGCGTGTAGCTGGTGAGAACGGCTTTAAGGCTGAGCGGCTCGACACCGAGGCTCGCGGACATCGTGGGGACCGCGGTGTTAATGATCGTGGCGTCGAGATTCTCCATGAAGAGCGCGACGGCGACGAGCCACGGGAGAACGAGCTTGTTGGAAAAAGCGCGGAAGGGCGGGACGTTGGCGGCGGTTGCGGACATGGAGACGAGTGCGGGCAGTGTGTGGAGTCGGGGGCGGGGCGCAAATGCGGGCATGCATGCGGGTGTGTCGCGAAATTCTGGATAGGCGCATGGGTCAAAAGGCGTAGACCGAGAGATGAGTTTGGATTTGCGCGTGGTCGTGGTGCGGGGAAGCTGGCCGGGCTTTCGCGGTCGTGGACCGTCGCATTCACACATGCTCTCAAAATTTTTGATGATCGGACTGGTTCGCACGCTCACGGGAGTTCGTGCGCGTTGGGTGGGCACGGAGCCTTCGACGAAGCAGCGGATTTATTTCGCGAATCACACGAGCAATCTCGACGCGGTGGTGATCTGGGCGTCGCTACCGACGGTGCTGCGCGAGAAGACGCGGCCGGTGGCGGCGCATGATTATTGGACGAAGGGGGCGGTGCGGCCGTATCTGGCGAAGCACGTTTTTAATGTGGTGCTCATCGAGCGCAAAAACGTGACGGTGAAAAACAATCCGCTGACGCCGATGCTGGCGGCTCTCGATGCGGGGAGTTCACTGATCATTTTCCCCGAAGGCGGGCGGATGGCGGGCGGCGGGTTGGGGGAATTTAAGAGTGGAATTCATCACCTCGCGAGCAAGCGGCCCGAGGTGGAGCTCGTTCCCGTGTGGATCGACAACGTGAATCGCGTTTTACCGAAAGGGGAATTTCTCCCGGTGCCGATGCTCGGCAGCGTGACAGTCGGTGTGCCGATGAAACTAGCGGAGGATGAGGCGAAGGACGTTTTCTTGAGCCGTGCGCGAACGTCGCTGGCTGAATTGGGAGGAGTAAAACTATGAGCGCAGACGGTGGATTTATTTCGATGAAGGATGACCCGCATTTTCTCTGGCTCGGGGCGGGCGTCGGCGGCGTGCTCGTGGTGGCGTCGATCATCGGTGCGATTCTCGCGAAGACGGCGAAGACCGAGAAGGCACAGGCGACGATCGCGAACATGAATGATCGCACGCGGGCGTGGTGGATCATGGTGCTGGTTTTTGGCGGCGCGCTGGCGTGCGGGCGAATGGGCGTAGTGGTGTTATTCGGGCTCTTGTCGTGGCTGGCGCTACGCGAGTTTTTGACGCTCACGCCGACGCGCCGTGGCGATCATCGGGCGTTGTTCTGGGCGTTTTTTGTGATCACGCCGGTGCAGTATTTGTGGGTCGGCAAAGAGTGGTACGGGATGTTTTCGATCTTCGTGCCGGTGTGGGCGTTTTTGTTTTTAGCCGTGCGGGCGGCGATGGCGGGAGAGTGCGATCACTATCTCGAGCGTATCGCGAAGACGCAGTGGGGGTTAATGACGTGCGTGTATTGTCTGAGTCACGCGCCGGCGCTGCTGAGTCTGCAGATTGCGGGTTTCGAAGGGCAGAACGCGAAGCTGTTGGTTTTCCTCGTGGCAATCACGCAGATGAGCGACGTGTTGCAGTACGTCTGGGGAAAGCTTTTCGGGAAGCACAAGGTCGCGCCAAATGTGAGTCCGAGCAAAACGTGGGAGGGGCTCGTTGGCGGTGTGCTGACGGCGAGTGCGCTGGGCGCGGGGCTTTGGTGGGCGACGCCGTTTAATCCGTGGCAGGCGGGACTGGTGGCGCTGGCGATCACGATAGCGGGGTTCTTTGGCGGCTTGGTGATGTCGGCGATCAAGCGGGACCGTGGGGTGAAGGACTATGGCGTGCTGATCGAAGGGCACGGTGGCGTGATGGACCGGATGGATTCACTGTGTTTCGCGGCGCCGGTTTTCTTTCACATTCTGCGGTTTTGGTGGACGAGCTGAGTAGTGGATAGCGGGCGACGGTTGATTGAATCGCGAAGACGCAAAGACGCTAAGGGCGATCCGCGAAGAGGTTCACGGCGACTTGACGCTCTTTGCTCCGAACTTGGCGGCTTCGCATCTTTGCGATTTATGAAGAGGTGGAGAACGGCGGCGACGGAGTTGGGAATAGGGTGTGAACAACTCTGAATAGTTTCCGTTTGCGGCATCCGGGGACGCTGGCTCAATCGCCCCTCCTCATGCATCTCAAGGCCCTCAAGCTGCACGGTTTCAAATCCTTTGCCGACCCCTCCACCCTCCGTTTCGAACCTGGCGTCACCGCTGTGGTCGGGCCCAACGGTTGCGGTAAATCCAATATCGCGGACGCGATCCGCTGGGTGCTCGGTGAGCAGAGCGCGAAGGCGTTGCGCGGCGGTAAGATGCAGGACGTTATTTTCGAGGGCGCGGACACGCGCAAGCCGTCTCAGATGTGCGAAGTTTCTCTGCTACTGACGGACTGCGAGAAGCAGCTGGGCAGCGAGTTTCACGAGATTGAGATCATGCGCCGCGTGTATCGCGATGGGCAGAGCGAGTATTTCTTCAACGGACAGCCGTGCCGGTTGAAGGATATCCACAAGCTTTTCATGGACACCGGCATCGGCCGGACGAGTTATTCGATCATGGCGCAGGGGCAGATCGACCAGATCTTGTCGTCGAAGCCGGAAGAACGCCGGGCGGTGTTCGAAGAAGCGGCGGGTATCACGAAGTACAAGTCGCAGCGTCGTGAGGCGCTGCAGAAGCTGGCGTTGACCGATACGAATCTAGCGCGTGTGGCGGATGTGATTGGTGAAGTGGGCCGGCAGATCGGTTCGCTACGGAGGCAGGCGTCGAAGGCGCTTCGTTACAAGAAACTCAGCTACCGGCTGCGGCATCTGGCGCTGGCGTATAGCGGTTATCACTATTCGCAGATCAGCACGCAGCTCGCGACGCTGGAGGAGCAGGTGATCAAGCTGCGGGCGGCGGCGGAGACGCGGCGGATTCATTTTGGTCAGAGGCAGACGGAGCTCGAAGAGAAGAAGGCGCTGCGCTCGCGGCTGAATCAGCGCGTGCAGGATGCGCAGCAGGCGGTGTTCGATCTGCGGTCGGAAAAGGAGCAGATGGAAAACGCGGCGAACCTCGCGCAGATCAAGCGCACGGGGTTGAGCGACCGGTTGGAGTCGTCGCGCGATAATCTCGGCGAGACGGAGATGCAGCTGCGCGAGTTGAGCGAGCAGGTGGACAGCGGCGCGCAGGACAAGCAGCAGCAGCTAAACTTGCTGGGCGGGTCGGACGCGATTTTCCAGAATCGAAATCGCGAGCTGGCGGTGGTCGAAGGCGAACTGAGCAAGCTCGAACAGGATCTTCAGCAGGGGAAATTCCAGCTGCTGACGTTGGAGAGTTCGGTGGCGCGGCTGCGCACGGACAGCTCGGGCTACGAGGTCGATCAGAAGACCAGCGCGCACAGGCACGACTCGCTTTTGCAGGAAGTCGAAGGCGTGCGGCAGCAGCAGTCGTCGGTCGCGCAGCAGCTCTCGGAGTTCGAGGCGCGCGTGGAAGAGGCGATGATGGCGAAGGCGCGGGCGCACCAGGAATCCACGGAGGCTCAGCAGGCGATTACTGATCTCACGCGTGAGTTTCGCGATGCGCAGAAGAAGCTTCAAGACATCGACCGCCAGCTCGCGCAGCGCACGGCGCGGTTGAAACTGCTCCAGCAGTTGCACGAGAAATGGGAAGGCTTTGGCGAGGGCGCGAAGGCGATTCTCCAAGGACGTTTCGACGCGACGCTCGGTGGCGAACGTCCGGCGCCGATCACCAAAGGACTCGAAGTGAAGCCGGAGTTTGGCAAGGCGCTCGAGGCGTTGCTGGGCTCGGCAGTCGAGGCGATCACGGTGGCGGATTTGCCGACGGCGCAGAAGATTCTTGGGCAGCTGGAAAGCGAGCAAGTTGGCAGCGTTTGCTTGCAGATCGCGGAGCTCGGCGCGGGTAACGCGAATGGTGGCGAGTTGCCGGCGGGATTGATGCCGGCGGGCGCGATCGTGAATGCGTTTGAGGCGGGCGCGCATCCGGCGGCGAGTTTGTTGTCGGCGTGTTATATCGCGGACGACCTGAACGCGTTTCTGGAGTTCTGGAAGGCGAACCCGGCGTTTTCGTTCCTCGCTGTCGCCACGCGCAAAGGCGAGATCGTGGACCGGCGTGGGCTGGTGTTTGGCGGGTTCTCGAAGAAGCCGGCGAACAGCATCGTGCAGCGCGAAATCGATCTGCGGGAGACGGGTAAGGCGCTCGTCGACGACCAGAAAGCGCACGACGATCAGAAGGCTTTTATCGACGGCATCAGTGCGCGGCTCGCTGAGGCGGAGGCGACGCTTGAGGCGAAGCGCGAGGAAGTGCTGACGGCGACGCAGGAAGTCGCGTCGGTGCAGGCGGAGCAGCGAAACGCGCAGCGGTCGCTCGAAGAGGTTTCAAACCGGCTGAAGCGCATGGAGTCGGAAGTATCGTCGGTCGAGAACGCCCGGCATGAAGCGCATTCCCGCTGGGAAAAAGCGCAGGGGCAGCTCGCTGAAGCGGAGGCGGCGGTCGCCCAGGGGCGTGAGCGCATCCAGCAGTTGGAGACGCGGATTGTGGAAGTGCGCACGGATCGCGATGTGAAGCGCGACACGCTCGGGCAGGCGCGGCTGGAGCTGGCGGAGTTTCGCCAGAAGGTCGAAGTGCTCGACCGCGGCATCGCGGACATGCAGCGGCGACGTTCGCAGTTGAGCGAACTGCTCGTGCAGCGGCAGCAGGAGATCGAAGTCTGGACCGAGCAGGTCGGCGAACTCGAGCGCGAGGCCGATGCGAAGCGGGCGCGGGCGGCGCAGTTGTCGGAGTCGCTCGTGGTGGCGCAGCAGCAAGTGGAACAGGTGCGCGTCGAGCTGACGGAGGTTGAGCGCGAGATCGGCGGCGTGGAGAACACGCAGGATTCGCTGCGTACGGAAGCAGAGTCGTCGCAGAGCGAGTTCTCGCGTTGCGAAATCAAACTGGCGGAGAGCCGGGCGCGTGCGGAGTTCTTGAAAGAGGATGTGTCGCGCGAGTTTCAGACGGATATTTCGACGCTCGATTGGAAGCTGCTGATGTGGCGCTCGGAGGATGATCCACCGGATTTGAAGTCGCTCGATCTGGACGACGATGAGGATGAGGCAGAGGCCGGAAACCAGAAGCCAGAGGCCAGAGAGCAGAAGCCGGTTGTTGAAGCGGCGCCAGTTGAGGCGACTTCGGTTGCTCAGGCGGCTGATGGCGGAGCGGAGGCTTCGGTCAGTGGTGACGCGCCTGTTCAGACCGAGGCGGCGACGGCGGATGCGGGCCCGGTGAAACGTCGTCGGAAGCCGAAGCAGAAGGGCGAGCCGAACGAAGATGATTTGGCGGCGCTCGAGAAAACGAGCTGGGATCAGGTGAAGGCCGACGTGGAGGCGATTCGCCAGCGTATCGCGGGCATGGGTGCGGTGAATCTTGTGGCGATCGAGGAGTACGCGGAGCTGAAGCAACGCTATGATTTCCTCAAATCGCAGAATGACGATCTGACGACTTCTAAGGCGGAGTTGTTGAAGGCGATCGATGAGATCAACGAGACGTCGCAGAAGCAGTTCGCGATCACGTTTGAGCAGATCAAAAAGAACTTCGAGTACACGTTCACGACGCTGTTTGGCGGCGGACGCGCCGGACTGGAATTGATCGCGACCGACGATCCGCTGGAGAGCGGCATTGAGATCACGGCGCAACCGCCAGGCACGAAGCTCAAGAGCATCACGCTGCTGTCGGGTGGTCAGAAAACGCTCACGGCAGTCGGGCTGTTGTTCGCGCTCTACATGGTGAAGCCGTCGCCGTTCTGCTTGCTGGACGAACTCGACGCGCCGCTCGACGAATCCAACATCGGGCGGTTCACAGACCTGTTGAAGAAGTTCGTTCACGAGAGCCAGTTCATCATCATCACGCACAACAAGCGCACGGTGGCGGCGGCCAGCGCGATCTATGGCGTGACGATGGAAGAGCGCGGCGTGTCGAAGACGGTTTCGATGCGGTTCAACCAGGACAAGGGCGAGCCCGAGGCCCAGCAGATGAACATCGCGGAAGCGGTGCGCGGGGCGAAAGGGCGGTCGTCGAAAGCGGCGGCGGATGAGCGGGCGGCGGAGGCACCGAAGGGCGCTGTAGTTGCGACGGTTTCCTCCACTGCTGTGGCCACTGCCGACGAAGAGCCTGCACCGGAGTCCGCGTCTTAAGTGACGCGGCTACAACAACGACCGTTGAGCGACTAATAGCGCGGTGAGGGCACCGCGCCTCCATCGGAAAAGTCACCGTCACGGATTCGTTTCGGCGCGCTCCTTGACACGTCTCTGGGGCGCTACTACGAACGCGTCCCGATATGGAGGCCGTACTCGATCAACCGGTGCTGGTCCTAAATCGCCTCTGGCAGGCGGTGAATGTGATCGGCGCCAAACGGGCCTTCGCGCTACTCGCGCGAGGACACGCCCACGTCGTTCATCACCACGAGGAAGATTTCCGAGTGTTCTCCATGATGGACTGGATCGATTTCTCGCGAAGCAATCCGCCGATCGCGGAGATGGAAACGGTCCACACGCCCAATCGGGTTATCCGTCTGCCGCGGGTGATCCTCCTATCGTTTTTCGACAAACTGCCGTGCAAGGAGCTGAAGCTGACGCGCAACAACGTGTTCGAGCGGGACAAGAATCACTGCCAGTATTGCGCGAAGGTTTTTCCGCGTGAAGAGCTGAATCTGGATCACGTGATCCCTCGGCATTATGGCGGGAAGACGACGTGGGAGAACATCGTGTGCTCGTGCATCAAATGTAATTCACGGAAGGCGAATCGGCTGCCGCATGAGGCGCACATGCGGCTGATTCGGAAACCAGTGAAGCCAAAGTGGAGGCCGGTGATCAGTCTCGTGTTGAACACGCAGCATCGGGAGATGTGGAAGGATTTCCTTGATGTGGCGTACTGGAACGTGGAGCTCGAAGAGTGAGTTGGTGTGGCCAGTGAGCGATGCGGTGCCGCTGGTGATTTGCGGCCTTTTGTTGAAGCGCGAAGAAGCGGAAGGCGTTTCGTGTTTATGCTTAGTCGCGAGGGGCCTGGCGGAGGGCGACGAAGATGACGGCGGCGGCGAACAGCGTGGAGCAGACGCCGAGAGCTTTCAGGTGCGGCGGGCGTGGGGCGCGAAGGACGAGAAATGTGCCCGCGAGCATGACGACGAGTGCGATGCGGAGGGACCAGAGCTGGCGGGGTGTGGCGGGCATGACGAGAGCGCGTGGTGTTATGTTGGCGATCAGGCCAAGGGAAGGGTGATGCGCATGGTGGTGCCTTGGGGGCTGCTGGCTTCGAGGGTGATGTCGCCGTGGTGGCTGAGGAGGATGCGTTTGGCGATGGCGAGGCCGAGGCCGGTGCCGTCGGGGCGGCCGGAGAGGAAGGAGTCGAAGATGCGGGTGCCGAGCTCTTCGGGGATGCCGGGGCCGGTGTCGGTGAGGTCGATGTGGACGTAGCGGGCAGGGCCGTTTTCCTCGGTCTGGCAGGTGATGGTGATGCCGCCGCCGTCGGGCATCGCCTGCGTGGAATTGATGAGGAGGTTGAGGAGGACTTGTTGTATCTGACCTTTATGGACGTCGACGACGAGGGCGCGGGCAGGGGGCTCGAAGCGGAGGTAGATTTTGCTTTGAGCGAGCTTGAGGCGGATGAGGACAATGGTGTCTTCGATGATGTCGGTGATGGGCCAGCGCGAGTGAAGGCTGGAGGGGGCTTTCGCGAAGTGGAGGACGCGGGTGACGATGGCTTCGAGCTGATCGAGCTTTTCGCCGATGACGCGGACATCGGTGCGGCGGGGATCGTCTTCGGGGAAGTCGAGGCCGAGGTAGCCGTAGAGGAGTTTGATCACCGTGAGCGGATTACGGATCTCGTGGGCGATCTCGGCGGCGAGGAGGCCGAGGGTGGTGAGCTGCTCGTTTTTGCGGAGGGACTCTTCGCTTTGGAAAACGCGGGAGTAGAGGCGGGAGTTTTGGAGGGCGACGGCGCCGAGAGATGCGAGGGCGGCGAGGAGGCGTTTTTCGTCGTTGTTGAAGCGGTGGACGTGGTCGGTGAAGACGGCGAGGACGCCGAGCACCTCGTTCTCATAGATCATCGGCGTGGCGAGAACGGAGCGGAGGGAGTCGTCGCGCGGGAGATCGACGAGATCGAAGAACTCAGGGCTCTGGATGTTGGCGAAATCGATCTGTTTGCGGGTGTGGATGGCGGCGGCGGCGAGACTGGTCTCGATGGGCGATTCGCGAGTGGAGGGGGCGGCGGGGTTGTTGCTGCTCAGGGATGCGAGGAGAACGATCTGGTGAGTGTCGTCGTAGAGATAGAGGGCGCAGGCGCGGCATTGAGTGACCTGGCGGGCGTCGCGGGTGACGGTGTCGAAGAGTTCTTGTTGTTCGATCTTGGATACGAGGGAGTGGCCGATGGTGATGAGGGTCTCGAGCTGCCGGGCTTTGCCGCGGAGCTGGCGGAGCTGCCAGAGGCGCGTCATGACGGCGGTGGCTTCCTGGGTGCAGAGGGTGAGGAGCTGGAGGTCGGGGTCGGTGAAGCCGCCGGTGACGTCGCTATCGACGTTGATGACGCCGAGGATCTGGCCGTTTTCCTCCATGGGGACGGCCATCTCGGCGCGGATCTCGGGGCGCATGGAAATGTAGCGCGAGTCGACGCTGACGTCGGGGACGAGTTGAGCGCGGCCGTGGAAGGCGACCCAGCCGGTAATGCCCTGGCCGAGGCGGAGGGCGACTTCGTCGCTTTCGGCGGGGAGACCTTGGTGGACCTCGATCTCAAGTTTGCCGCTGTCGGGATTGAGGAGAGAGATGGAGCCGCTGGAAGCGTGGAGGGCGGCGATGATTTCGGAGAGGATGTTGCGCAGGGCGAGGCGCGGATCTTCGGTGCGGCCGATGAGCGAGCTGATGCGGTAGAGCGCGGGAAGGGTGCGCGGATCGAACGTGCCGGGGGCACGTGAGGGCGAACTGGGAGGAGATGAATCGGGAGCCGACGGACTGCTATGCACGGCGGACAGGTTTATTTAATCGAAAGGGGTTATCGAGAAATTCCCTGTGGGTTGGCGGAGAAATGTGGGCGCGGATGGGAGAGACGCGTTGTGGGCGGTGGTCGTGTTTGACGCGGGGCGGACGAGAAGGCGGCGACGCGCCGCTCGCTGCGCGCCGCTACTTGGCGAGGGCGACGGCGGGGGTGGAGTGGCCGTTGACCGGTGGAGGCGTCGGCGGGGTGATGATTGCAGTGAGAGCGTCGCGTAGGGCGTGGAGGCGGCCGAGGTCTTCGGTGGCTTCGTGGTTGGCGCTCTCGATGTAGAAGGTGTCGATGGCGATATTACGCTCGGTGCCGATGCGGGCGAAGGTGATGTCGAAGCCGTGATCGTAGATGGTCTTGGCGAGGCGGTAGAGGAGTCCGATTTGGTCGTGCGCCTGGATTTCGACGATGGTGCGCTGCATCGAGAGCTCGTGATAGACGTCAACGGTCGGCGGGAAGGAGCTCTGAAACGTCTCGGGATTGTTGGCGGTGCCGGCGTAGCGGTTACCGAGTTTTTTAGATTGGGCGACGATGTCGGGATAGAGGTCTTTGCTGCCGACGAGCGCGTCTTCGACGGTTTTGGCGAAGGTTTCTGTGGATACGTGATTTTGGACGACGCCGCGGGCAGGCTCGACGACGTAGAACGTGTCGATGGCGATGTGGTCGGTGCGGGAAATGACTTTCGCGCCGAGGATGCTGAGGCCGGCGACGGAGAAGGCTCCGGCGAGTTTGTAGAAGAGGCCGGCGCGGTCCCAGGTGACGACATTGACGACGGTGAGGGAGCGGTTGAGGTCGTCTTTCCACTCGATGACGGGTTTGAGCGAGCCGACGGAATCGGCGGCGGTGATGGAGTGAAGAAGCTTGTTCACCATCTGGATGTGGAGGGCGATCTCGCTGGTATCCGTGTGGATGAAGTAGCGTTCCGGGAGGAGATTGAAGTGGGCGGTGATTTCATCCGCGCCGATGCCCGGGATCTTTTTGGAGATCAGCTCGTGGTGCTTCATTTGAGTGCGTTCAGAATTTCGGGATTCAACGGCTTCGCCGTGGATCAGGCGTTCGAGGGTGGCGCGATAGAGAGTGGTGTGGAGGGTGTCTTTGTATCCGTTCCAGAGCCCCCCGGCGGTGCCGCGGGCGTCGCAAAACGTGTGGACGTACAGATAGCGCAGCTTATCGGCATCGTCCACCAGCTCAGCGAATCCAGCGGATGTTTTCGGATCATCGACATCTCTCCTCTGCCAAAAGCGTGCCATGATGAGATGATTTTTGATGATGAAGGTGACAATCTCGGTGCTGGCGGGCTCGATGCCGAGGCGTTGAAGGATGGGAATGGCGATGCGGACGCCGCTTTCGGCATGGCCTTGGATGCCCTCGGCTTTACCGATGTCGTGGAGCAGGAGAATCAAATACAGGAGCGCGGGGTCAGGGGTTTCGTGGAGAGCCTCACGATATTTCGCGGCCATGGGTTCGACCTGGCTGAAGACGCCATCGAGTTCGCGAATGGCGTGCAGCGTGTGGATGTCGGCGGTGTAGCGGTGATAGAACTCGTGTTGAACGAGGCAGGTGAGTTCGGCGAATTCGGGGATGAAGCGGCCGAGGACGCCGAGGTCGTGCATGAGCTCGAGCGCGGGGAAGACGGCGCCGGCTTCGCTGAGGATGGCGCGGAAGCTGATGTTGGCGTCGGGGGAATTCTGGACGCGGCGGGTGATGAGCGGGAGCGATTCGCTGATGAGGGCCTGGAGGGCGAAGTCGGGTTTGATGTTGAGCTGCTGGCAGTGGCGGAAAAGGCGGATGAGGCGCGCGGGATCTTCCTGGAAGACGTCGGGCTTTTCGGCGGTGAGCTCGCTGCCGCGTTGAATGAAGCCGTCGATGCGGATGGTTTTCTGATGGCGGTATCCGCGCAAAACTTCGCGGAAGGAGACGCGCGAGACGGGTTCGAGGGAGAGGGCGAGGCGGTTTTCGAGAACGCGGGAGACGCGGAAGATGATCTGCGCGGCACGGTAGTAATCGTGCATGAACTGCTCTACGCGGCCGAGGAGGTTGTGATTGGTGTAGCCGAGACCGAGGGCGACGCGGGGCTGGGCTTCGAGGTTGAGAAGGTCAGTGGCCTTCTTGCTCTGGAAATGGAGTTCGTTGCGGACGCGCAGGAGGAATTCGTAAGCGCGCTGAAAATCGCGGCATTCATTTCGGCGGAGATGTTTTTGCTCCACGAGCTCGTCCATCTTTTTGATGCCGAGTTTCACACGGGCCATCCAGAGGGCGTTCTGGTAATCGCGGAGACCGCCGACGCCGTTTTTGATGTCGGGTTCCTGGAGGAAGACGGTGTTGCCGTACTTGGCGCGGCGGGAATTTTGGTCTTCGAGGCGGGCGG
This sequence comes from Nibricoccus aquaticus, assembly GCF_002310495.1. Lineage (GTDB taxonomy): Bacteria > Verrucomicrobiota > Verrucomicrobiia > Opitutales > Opitutaceae > Nibricoccus > Nibricoccus aquaticus. The sequence continues at coordinate 3,994,664 of NZ_CP023344.1, forward strand.
TGATGTAGCCGCGTGGGTCTTCTTTTTGGGAGAAGTTATCGTAGGCGGGGGCAAAGGTTTCGTAGAGGGATTCGGAGCCGGCGATGAGGCGGGACTCGAGCAAGGCGGTCTTGGTTTGGATGTCTTTGCGGGCTTCGGCGAAGACGTCGTCCACGGTGCGGGTGGAGTGGCCGACTTTAATGCCGCAGTCCCAGAGGACGTAGAGAATCTCGTTCACGAGATGCTCTTGGAGAGGTTTAACCGCGCTCAGTTTCGCCTTCGAGGGGAAGAGAAACATGATGTCGATGTCGCTGAACGGATTCAGTTCGCCGCGACCGTAACCGCCGAGGGCGACGAGGGAGACCGCGCTGGGAGTGGAGCCGTGCTGGCGCGTCCAGCTGGTGATGGCGTAGTCGAAAAGGTGGGCGAGCATCACATCGACCATGCCTGCGCGGGCGCGGGCGACGACGAGGCCGGATTCGCGGGCGTCGTGGCGCATACGGATCATAGCGCTTTCGAGGCGCAGGAAGGTCTTGCAGGCGGAGAGTCGCTGGGCGGTGGAGACCTCGCCGACGAAATTCAGACGCTCAAGGGCATGCTTTTGGATGCGGCCGATCATTTATGAAAAGGGGACATGAATGGGAAAAGACGCGTGGCGCAAAGCGGGAATTGGGCCGAAACCTAGGCGCAGGGTTGAGCGGGTGGTTTGCTCGGGGCATGACGCGGGCTGGGGCGGGATCGGAGCGGGCGGAGATGGTTAAACCACTTGCCACTCCCGGGGCGGGGCGGTTGTTTTCGCGGTTCTTATTTTGCACACGACCATGGCCGAAATCACCAAGAGCTACGAAGCCCGCGACGTTGAAAAGAAGTGGTATGCCGCCTGGCTGGAGGCGAAGGCCTTCGCCGGCAAAGCCGAGCCTGGCCAGGAGACGTACACGATCGTCATCCCGCCGCCGAACGTCACTGGCATCCTGCACATGGGGCACGTGCTCAACAACGCGCTGCAAGATGCGATGATCCGACGCGCGCGGCTCGAAGGCAAAGCGGCGTGCTGGATTCCCGGCACCGATCACGCGGGTATCGCCACGCAGACGATGGTGGAGAAGCATCTCAAGAAATCCGAGGGCAAGACGCGCTACGATCTGGGGCGCGAGGAGTTTTTGAAACGGGTGTGGTCGTGGCGCGACGAGAAGGGCGACATCATCCTCAATCAGCTGAAGCAGCTCGGGTGCTCGTGCGATTGGGATCGCACGCATTTCACGATGGACGCGGGTTACAGCCGCGCGGTGCTCAACTCGTTCGTGAAGCTCTTTGATCAAGGACTGATCTATCGCGGCAAGCGCATGGTGAACTGGTGCCCGGCGTCGCTCACGGCGCTGTCGGATGAAGAAGTCGAGATGCGCCCGACGAAAGGATTCATTTACAAACTGCGGTATGAGTTGGTTGAGCCGACGACGACGAAGGATGCGGACGGAAATGTCGTGCCGATGACGCATATCGTGCTGGAGACGACGCGGCCAGAGACGATCGCGGCGGACGTCGCGGTGGCGGTGCATCCGAATGACGAGCGCTACAAACATATCGTCGGGAAGAAAGTGTGGCGACCGCTGGGCGAGCGCGTGCAGATCCCGATTATTGCGGACGAGGCGGTCGATCCGGCGTTCGCGGCGGGTGCGCTCAAGGTCACGCCTGCGCACGACAAAGTGGATTTTGAAATCGGGCAGCGGCATGGGTTGCCGGTGATCGATGCGCTGAACGCGGACGGAACTTTGAATGAGTTCGCGGGACCTGAGATCGCGGGCATGGATCGTTTCGCGGGGCGCAAGAAGGCGGCGGAAGTGTTGAAGGAACGCGGTGCGTTGCTCGAAGAGAAGGCTTATGAAAATAATGTCGGCTATTCGCAGCGTGCGGGCGTGCCGATCGAACCGCGGCTCACCCAGCAATGGTGGCTGAAATATCCGCGCGTCGAGGAAGCGAAGGCGGTTGTGCGCGACGGCCTTATCCAGATGCACCCAGAGCGCTGGACGAAGGTTTACCTGAACTGGCTGGAGAACATTCAGGACTGGTGCATCAGCCGCCAGCTCTGGTGGGGGCATCGCATCCCGGTTTGGTACAAGAAGGGACTCGATCGCGAGACGCTGACGACGGCCGATCTCAACGATCCGGCGAAGATTCATGTGTCGCTGGATGGTCCGGCCGATCCGCAGAACTGGGAACAGGAGAACGACGTTCTGGATACGTGGGCGTCTTCCTGGCTCTGGCCGTTTGCGACGCTGGGCTGGCCGGAAGCGGCGGAGATGGAGAAGTCTGGTTTCAAGAGTTTTTACCCGACGACGACGCTCGCAACGGGTGCGGACATCATCTTCTTCTGGGTCGCGCGCATGATCATGGCGGGCTTGGAATTCGCGAAGCCGGGCGCGCCGGTAGAGCAGCGCATTCCGTTCAAGCATGTTTATTTCAACGGCATCGTTCGCGACAAGCAGGGGCGCAAGATGTCGAAAACGCTCGGAAATTCGCCTGATCCACTCGACCTGATCGCGAAGTACGGTGCGGACGGACTGCGCTTCGGTTTGCTCCAGATCGCGCCGCTCGGGCAGGACGTGAAGTTCGACGAGGACCGCATCGAGAGCGGGAAGAACTTCTGCAACAAGGTATGGAATGCCTGCCGTTTCCGCCAGATGAGCGGCGAGATGAGCGACAACTGTTCGCTCGCGGCGATTCTTTCGCGCGTGGATGCGAAGCAGCTCGATGATGACGATCATGCGCTGCTCGGCGCGTTGCTCGACACGATGAAGACGCTGGAACGCGGTTTTGCGGAATTCGAATTCGCGGGCGCGACGCAGCGGCTGTATTCGTTTTTTTGGAACGACTTTTGCGACTGGTATGTTGAGGTCGCGAAGGCGCGTTTGCAGGATGCGAACGCGAAGGCGCATGTGCTGGCGATCCAGGATCTCGTGATCCGCGAGTTCCTCCTGATGTTCGAGCCGTTCGCGCCGTTCATCACGGAAGAGCTGTGGCATCTGCTGGGCTACGGCGCAGAGAAGTCGCTGTTGCAGGACACGCGGATCGAGACGTCGGAGGGGTTTGTGAGCGCGCTGGCAAAGATTGGCGCGACGCTCGATCAGAGCGCGGCGGAGCGTGTGGCTGGATTGAAGACGTTCACCTCGCTGGCGCGTCAGTTGAAGGCCGAGCAATCGGTGGCGCAGAAGCGCGATGTGAAGTTCTTGGCGCTGGCTGATGCGGCGAACTGGGCGGTGCTGGAAAGCAATTCGTCGAAGATCGCGCGGTTGGTTGGCGCGGCTTCGGTGGAGCGCACGACTAGCGAACCGGCCTTGCCGGCGATCGTGACGCCGTACGGCACGCTGTATCTCGACACGGGCGTGAAGGTGGATGCGGCGGCGGAGAAGGCGCGTCTCACGAAGGAACTCGAAGCGATCACGAAGCATGTCTCCGGGACGGAAGCGCGTCTGGCGAATGTGGCGTTCACGAGCAAAGCTCCGGCGGCGGTGCTGGACGGCGCGCGTAAGCAGCTTGCAGAGCAGCAGGCGAAGCGGGCTGAGTTGGAGCGGTTGTTGAAGGCGCTGTGACCGTGCGAGCGGGAGGGACGGGTGTGGCTGCGTCCATGGAACGCGACCATACGCGCCCGGGCATTTTAGGTGAGACGGAATGGACGACACTGAGGTCGTCCATCCATAAAGCATTGGAGTTTAGTGACGTAGCAGAGGTGTGGTAAAAATAGGGTTCAATCTTTACTTAAGACATGTCCTAAGTAGTTTCATTGACCTAAGAAATGAGTACGACCGAAACCGCAGCTGTGTCCCTCGACCTTGAAAAACTCAGTGCGGAGGACCGGGTGAAGTGGGCGGTGGAGCAGTTTGGCGACGGGCTCGTGATGACGACGAGCTTCGGGATTCAAGCGGCGGTGATGCTCCATTTGGTGACGCGTGTGGCGCCGAAGATTCCCGTGATCTTCATCGATACCGGTTATTTGTTTCCGGAGACGTATAAATTCGCGCGGGATCTGACCGAGTCGCTTGGCCTTAACATCAAGAAGTACGTGCCAGCCATGACTGCGGCTGAGCAGGAGGCGCTTCATGGGAAGCAGTGGGAGCAGGGGATCGACGGGCTGAAGCGGTATAACTTTATCAACAAGGTTGAGCCGATGGATCGCGCAGTGCGCGAACTCGGTGCGACGGCCTGGCTGGCGGGTTTGCGCCGCACGCAGGGCAGCACGCGCGAGGCGCTGAAGGTCGTGCAGCAGCAGAACAAGATCACGAAGGTTCACCCGATCATCGATTGGGATAACCGCACGGTGCATCGCTATCTGACGCAGCACGGGCTCAATTATCATCCGCTGTGGGATCAGGGGTATGTGTCGGTCGGTGACTGGCACAGCACGACCAAGCTGCTCGACGGGATGAAGGAAGAGGACACGCGTTTCGGCGGTCTCAAACGCGAGTGCGGGCTGCACGAGACCAGCGGCAAAGGAGATTTTCAGATCTGAGGCTTGGGGCAACTAGTGCCTGGCAAAGATGTCGTTCCTCTCTCGATTGTTTCCACGGAAGATCATGTCGGAGGCTGACGCATTATCGGCGCTGAAAGTTTCTGTCGTGCAGAGTGATACGCAGCGAATCAAAGAGCTCATCGCGCAGTATCCGAGTTTGCTGGAGAAGTCTGACGTGAAGGGGATGAGGCCACTTCATTGGGCGAGCGAAGCTCAGTCGCTTTCGAGCATCGCGTGCTTGGTGGATCTTGGTGCTGATGTTACCCAGAAAGAGGCAATGGGGTATACGCCGGAACAGATCGCATATTGGCATGGGGAGTTTCGGATGGGTGCCTACACCGACGTGTGCTTGAAAATCGTCGACCGCTTAAAGAAGAGTCCGACTGCGGAAAACACCTGACAGGCAGCGGCCATCTAAGGTCGTGGCTCAGCACTAAGCGTTCGGTTCTTTCGATTTCGCTTAGCCCAACGCGGAACAACCCAAACCCCTACTGCGCTCCAGAAACAAACAAACGAGGCAGCGAGCGCTACGTTGCTGGCTGTTTTGAGATGGGACTGGTCTGCGGGCCCTGTGCCCGAGGCCCAGCCCCAGAAAAGCGATAGGTAGAAAAGCCACGCCGAGACCAGCAGTAGAACTATGGAGAGCGCTACCTTCATTGCTGACTGATCAATACGCCAGAAACGGGTTGTGCTTCCGCTCTTGGGCGACGGTCGTGAGCGGGCCGTGGCCGCAGGCGAGGACGGTGTCGGCGTAGAGGGTGAGGATGTGGCGGCGGTTGTTGGTCAGCGCTTCCGAATATAGCGCGGGCGTGGGTGCGCCGCCCATCGATGCGGCGAAGATCGAGTCGCCGACGACCGCGAGCGGGTACGAGAGGCCGGTGATGAAATAGGTGACGCCGCCGGGAGCGTGGCCGGAGGTCAGGAGCGTTTTGATGGCGAAGGGGCCGAGGTGGAAGAAGGCGCCGTCTTTGAAGGTTTTTGCGGCGGGGAAATCGACGGGCTCGCGTTCAGAGGCCCAGACTTCGGCTTTGGTCGCATCGACGACTTTCGCGAGGTCGGCGATGTGGTCGTCGTGGGTGTGGGTGAGGAAGATGGAGCGGAGGTTGAGTTTTTCGGAGCTGACGAGCTCGAGGAGATTATCGCCGCTGGCGCCGGGGTCGAAGATGGCGGCGTGGCGGGTGCGTTCGTCCCAGATGATGTAGCTGTTCACCGTCATGTCTTCGAACTTGCCGTTGAAGGCTGCGAAGCCGGTGCGGAAGACGGGTTGCGTCGGATACCAGGATTTTTTGCCGAGCTGGCAGAGGGCGTCGGCGTGGAGGCGGAGATGTTGGGCGACGCGGCGGGCGGCGACTTCGTGAAAGGTGCCGGATTTGAGCGCGGCGAGGTCGGCGGGCGTGATTTGGGCGCGGTGGGCGAGTTGTTCGTCGGTGATTCCGAGGCCACGCTGGGCTTTGTTGATCACGTCGTCGTAGTTGTCCTCAAGAGGGATGCGGGCCATGCGGGAGATAACGTGGGCGGGGGCGGCGTGGAGCAAGCGGAATGGCCGGGGCGGCGCGAGGTCGCGGCGGGCGCGGACACCTGCGTTTTGCTTTGCCTCGGGAGTGGGCGGGCGGCTTTCTGCGTTTTTCACTCTATGAGCTCCCCTGACTATCTGAACTCTCTCTTTTCACTCGCTGGCAAGGTCGCTGTCGTCATCGGCGGCACGGGCGAACTTTGCGGCGCGATGGCTTCGGGCCTTGCGGGTGCTGGCGCGGAAGTCGTGCTGGTGGGGCGCAATGAAGAGAAGGCCAAGGCGCGTCTCGACAAGATCGCGGCGGCGGGCGGCAAGGCTTATTTCGTGTCGGCCGAGGCAAGCAGCAAGGCGGAGATCGAAGGACTGCTGGCCAAGGTGCTGGAGCGCTCGAAGAAGATCGATATCGTCGTGAATGGCGCGGGCGTGAACTCGGCGACGCCGTTTTTCGACATCAAGGAAGACGAGTTCGAGCGCATCGTGCAGATCAACTTGAAGGGCGTGTTTCTCGGTTCGCAGATTTTCGGCAAGTATCTCGTCGACCGCGGCGAGGGCGGCTCGATCATCAATCTCGGCTCGATGTCGGGTGTGGTGCCGTTGTCGCGGGTGTTCACCTACTCGGCGACGAAGGCAGCGGTGCATAATCTCTCGAAGAACCTGGCGCGTGAGTGGGCGCCGAAGAAGGTGCGCGTGAACACGCTGGTCCCGGGCTTTTTCCCGGCGGAGCAGAACCGCAAGGTGCTCACGCCGGATCGCGTGAACAGCATCATGGGGCACACGCCGATGAAACGCTTCGGCGAGGCGGGCGAACTGATCGGCGCGACGCTGCTGCTGGCGAGCGATGCGGGCAGCTTCATCACGGGCGCGGAGATCATCGTGGACGGCGGTTATCACGCGATGACGATTTGAGTGAACTGATGAGCACGAACGTGCTGCTCTGAATTTGAAGACGGAAGCCGTCGGCCCTGAGTTGGGTCGGCGGCTTTTTTGCGGATGGATGAGAAGCCGTTCGGCCGTTGCGAAGATGTAACACTCTTGGGCGCGACATTTGGGCGGTGGTGCGTGTTGTGGGCGCATGGTTACATTTCGTCGGTCCCTGTTTTTTGTTTCTGTTAGCGCGTTGCTGGCTTCGGTGGCGTGCTCGTCGCCACAGTCATCGTCGGTGGCGCGAATCGCTCCTGTGCGCGTGACGGAGGCGGTGCAGTTCGATTCGGATGATCCGGCGATCTGGGTTAACCGGGCCGATCCGGCGAAGAGCTTGATCATCGGGACGGACAAGGAGACGGGCGGCGGGCTTTATGTGTTCGATCTGGAGGGGAAGATCATCCGCGAGAAGACGGTGAGCGGGTTGCAGCGGCCGAACAACGTGGATCTCGAATACGGGCTGATGCTCGGCGGGAAGCCGGTGGACATCGCGGTGACGACGGAGCGGTTGACGAACAAGCTGCGGATCTTCGCGGTGCCGACGATGGCGGCGGTCGATGGCGGCGGGATCGAGGTGTTCGTCGGAGAGACGTTGCGCGATCCGATGGGGATTTCTCTCTATAAGCGCGCGAGTGACGGGGCGGTTTTTGCTATCGTCGGGCGCAAGAGCGGGCCGTCGGGGAGTTATCTGTGGCAGTACCGTCTGGAGGACGACGGCGCGGGGGCGGTGAAGGCGACGTTGGTGAGGAAGTTTGGTGCGTACAGTGGAAAGAAGGAGATCGAGTCGATCGCGGTCGATGACGCGGCGGGGTACGTTTACTACAGCGATGAGATGGCGGGTGTGCGCAAGTACGCGGCCGATCCGGATGCGGCGGAGGCGGGGCGTGAACTGGCGTTTTTCGGGCAGAAGGACTTCGCGCGGGATGTGGAGGGCGTTTCCATTTACGAGGTCGATGCGGCGACGGGGTACATACTCGTTTCGGACCAGCAGCGGGACACGTTTAATATCTACAGGCGCGAGGGAGATGCGGCGGGTGCGCATGTCCATACGCTCGTGAAGACGGTGTCACTTTCGACGTTGGAGAGCGACGGGAGCGAGGTGACGAGCGCGGCGTTGTCGTCGGCGTTTCCGGGCGGGCTGTTCGTGGCGATGTCCACGGACAAGACGTTTCACTTCTACTCGTGGGAGCAGATCGCGAACGCGCCGGGGGAGCAGTTGAAGAGCCGGAAGTAGGCGGCTGAGGAAAAAAAGAGGCCGGACTTTTTAAGAGTCCGGCCTCGGGAAATTAAGCTGACTGGCGCGAGTCGAAGGCGTTCTACAGGCGCGGCTGGCGGGGCCAGCGAGCCGGAAGATCGCCTTCCGACTTACTTGGTACTTGAGGGCTGTTCTTTGGCGCGGCCGGAGAATTGGGCGGTGAAGGGAATGTCGGACCAGATCTGGGCGGCTGAGGGAAGGCTGATGGCGGGCGCGCGGAAGATCGGGCGGTTCCATTGCACGTCGTACTGAGGGACAACGAGAACGGTGGTGGGCTCGCTGGAAGGAGGCATGGTGTTTTCTGGAATGAAGAGAGGCATGGGCTACAAGGGGGTTAGGTGGTTGATAAAACGTCACGCCGGGGGCGCGGCTTTAACACTTTTAGTTGAAAAACAAATCCCGGAACTGTTCCGAAAATCACAGAAAAAAATGCCCGGTTCGCGAGATTGTCACAGACGACCAGTGTAGGGCCGGGACTGCGACAAACGCGCGAAACCGGGAAAGGGTTATCGAGCGAAAACTCAGGCGACGCGGCGGTGGGCGAGCGAGCCGGTGGCTTTACGCGGGAGTGTGACGGTGAGCACGCCATCCGCGATCTCGGCGCTCATGGCGTCGTGGTCGAAGCCGTTGCCCACGCGGAGCGAGAGCTGGTAGTCGCGCTGAGCGCCTTCGAGGTGGAGGGCGGACCAGTTGACGCGCACGAAGTGAGATTTCCGGGCGGTGACGACGAGGTCGGGGCCGCGAAGGGTGATCTCGACGCCCGAGGCTTCGACGCCGGGGACGTAGACCACGACCTTCATGGCGTCAGCCTGCTGCGCGCAGTCGTAATGAGGGTTCCGGAAATCTCCGGAGACAACATTGAGGCGGCTGTGAGCAGTGGCTTTGAACGGATGGATGATCGTGTGCATATACGTGGTTACTTGGCTCCTCTCTTCGAGAAGGCCGGGCTTTTTCAGGAGGTGAACTGGGTCCGATTAGTCGGAGGTTCAGGCCTGGAAGCCCGCGCCGGTTTTTTGCTGTTGGGTCCAATTTTGACGAACCTGTCGCATCATGGCGCAGCAGTACGCGGAGGCCTTCGTGAACGAAGCGCCTGCGTGGCAGCGATGATGTTTGGAGGACAGTGTCATGAGTGAACGATTACAGCTATCGACTTTAGCAGCCCTTGGGCCAAGCACTAATTCTTGTCGAAAAAAGTTTTCACGCGGCTGTAACGTGAGCGCATGAAAACGCTGACAGATGCGGAAACGACGCTGGCTGAATTGAAAACGCGGGTGCTAGCCTTCGCGAAAGAGCGGGACTGGGAGCAGTTTCACGCGCCGAAAAATCTCAGCATGGCGCTGGCGGCAGAGGCGGGGGAGCTCATGGAGCATTTCCTCTGGGCGGAGACCAACGCGTCGCGGGAGATCGTGCGCGATCCAGCGAAGCGGGCGAAGATCGAGGAGGAGCTCGCGGACGTGGTCATCTACGCGCTGGAGTTCGCGAACATCGCGGGGATCGACGTGGCGGCGGCGATCCAGCGGAAGATGGCGGCGAATGCGGAAAAGTATCCGGTGGAGAAGGCGCGCGGGCGTTCGGACAAGTATACGGATCTGTGAGCGCGGAGCTGTGATTTGCAGCCAGCGAAGCAGCGGCTGGCTGCGTATTGCGATGCTGAATGCCGCAGGCGATGATTCGAGCGGAGGAGTTGGGGCAGAGCGGTTGGTGTGCGCGAGCCGCTCCGGCGCGTTAAGGCTAACGCGCCCTAACTTCGGAGGCTGCGTGAATCAGTCGCCGAGTTTTTTACCGGTCGCGAGGTAGCCTTGGACGTAGTCGCGGACGGATTCGGCGAGGGGAGTCATCGCGCGGGTGTAGCCGGTGGCGCGGAGTTTGGAGATGTCGGCGAGGGTGAAGTACTGATACTTGCCGCGGAGAACCTCGGGCATGTCAATGAACTCGATGCTGGGTTCGCGGCCGAGGGCGGCGAAGATGGCGCGGGCGAGGGTGAGCCAGGTGTTGGCTTCGCCAGAGCCGAGGTTGTAGAGGCCGCCGCTGGTGGTGGCTTTTTCGGCGAAGTGGAGAGTCATCTCGACGGCGTCTTTCACGTAGAGGAAGTCGCGCATCTGTTCGCCGTCCTTGTACTCGGGTTTATGGCTCTTGAAGAGCTGCACGCGGCCGGTGACGAGGATCTGCTGGTAAGCCTTGTTCACGAGGCTGCGCATGTCGGCTTTGTGATCTTCGTTCGGGCCGAAGACGTTGAAGTATTTCACGCCGACGATCTGGTCGAGGAAGCCGTGGCGCTGCGCGTAGAGATCGAAGAGGTGCTTCGAGTAGCCGTACATGTTGAGCGGACGGAGCGCGTGGAGATCGGCGGTTTTGTCGTCCATGCCTTGCGCGCCGTCGCCGTAGGTGGCGGCTGAGGACGCGTAGATGAAGCGGCCTTGCTGGGCGAGGGTCCAGGCGGCGAGTTCCTTGGTGAACTCGTAGTTGTTGTCGCCGAGGTAGGTCGCGTTTTTCTCGGTCGTGGCGGAGCAGGCGCCGAGGTGGAAGACGGCGGAGAATTTGCCGAAGGCGCTGGCTTGCGTGTGGAGGCGCTGACGGAAGTTTCCGGCGTCGATGTAGTCGGCGAATTTGAGGGGAACGAGATTCTTCCATTTCTCGTCCTGGCCGAGCAGGTCGGTGACGACGATGTCGGTGATGCCGCGTTTGTTCAGCGCGTGGATGAGTGCGCTGCCGATGAAGCCGGCGCCGCCAGTGACGAGAATACGACCGTTCAGAGAACTCATGAGGGCGACACGCTAGAGGCGCGGCGGCGCGGATGACACGGACTTTATTTATCGAAGATCGCCTCGGGGAGATAGCCGGTGACGGTGGTGGTGGGGACGTTCACGAGCTGGCTGATGCGGAGGTCGAGGACGACGCTGCAGAGTGTGTAGGCGAGCTCGGGCGTGAGGCCGAGGCGGGCGACGAGATACTCGATGGCGCGGCGGACAACGCGTTTGCAGGCCTCGCGGGGATTTTCGTCGGACTCGATGAAGAGGTGCCAGGGCTTGGTCTGGTAGCGTGGCGGGACGAGTGGGTTGGGACAGATCGCGTACGGCGCCGCGAGCGGGGCGTTTTTGAGGAGATTGATCTGAAAGGTGACGCTCATGGGCGCTTCCATGCCGTTGATACAGACCTCGCCGTCGCCCTGGGCGGCATGACAATCGCCGGCGAGCAGGTTCGCGCCGGGAGTGAAGACGGGAAGATAGAGCGTGGTGCCGGCGGTGAGGTGGCGGACGTCCATGTTGCCGCCGAAGGGGCCTGGGGCGCGGGTGCGGAACTCGCCGGGTTCGGCGCGTTGGACGCCGATGATTCCGGCGAACGGATGAAGATCGAGGGTGACGCCGGGTATGGAGCGCGTCTGGTGGCGTTCGAGTTCCCAGATGAAGAGGTGATGCTCGGGGAAGTCGTCGGATAATAAACCGAGTCCAGGGATGAGGCTGGTCCAAGCCCAGCCACGGTGTTCGTAGGACTCGATGATAATTTCTAGGCGGTCACCGGGCTCTGCTCCGGCGATGGCAACGGGGCCGGTGAGTGCGTGGACTTTGAGCGGATCGAAGTGGGCTTTGAAGTCGGTGGCGTTCCAGGTGGGCTTCACTTGATAGCCGCTGGAGTCGGCCATGTGCAGGGTGATGCGCTCGCCGGAGTTGATTGTGATGCGCGGGGGCGTGGAGTTGTCCCAGCGGTGAATCAAGACGGAGTCGTCCAGCGTGTGGTGCATGTGGAGTGTGGTGAAACCAATTAGAATGTGATCGTCAGCGTGAAGCGTGCCGCTGGGGCGGTTGAAGGACTCTAAGAAGTGATCGGCAAAGGGATTCCTTCAGGCTAATCCCGGAGGCTCTTCGTCTTTTCGGTGTAGGCGGGATTTGCAGCTGACTTAGGTTTACATGAGCAGCTACAGTCGAAGCGACCCGGTCAGTAGCGGCGGAGAGTTGGGTCGATCTGGAGCGACCAGGCATCGATGCCGCCGGCGACGTTGGTGACGGCGGTGAGGCCGCGGCTGCGGAGGAATTCGGTGACGCGCATGCTGCGACCGCCGTGGTGGCAGTGGATGAGCAGGTGTTTGTCCGCAGGGAGATCGCCGAGGTGTTCGGGAATCTGGCGCATCGGGATGTGTTGCGCACTGGGGATACGGCAGATTTCGACTTCGTGGGCTTCGCGGACGTCGATGAGGACGGTGCCGTTGGGATTGGTTTCGAGGAGGCGTTTGGTTTCCTCGACGGAGATTTCGAGCGGGTGGGTTTCGTTGCTCATGGATGAAGGGGATGACGTGGAGGCCGCGGGTGTTTCGCAGGTGGTCTGGTAGTTTTCGGAGTGAAGCGCAGTGATCTTCGGGGAGCGTCCGCAGAGGGGGCAATCGGGATCGCGGGGGAGGGTGATGGTGTTGAACTGCTGGCGGAGCGCGTCGTAGGTCAACATGCGGCCGATAAGTGGCTCGCCGAAACCGGCGATAAGCTTGATTGTCTCCAAAGCCTGGAGACTGCCGATGACGCCGCAGAGCGCGCCGACGACGCCGGCTTCGCCGCAGTTGGGAACCGACCCGGCGGGCGGAGGCTCCGGGAAGAGGCAGCGGTAGCAGGGGCCGCCGCGCGCGGGATCGAAGACGGCGACCTGGCCCTCGAACTTGAAAATGCTGCCGTACACGAGCGGCTTTTTGGCGAGGAAGGCGGCGTCATTGTTGAGGTAGCGGGTGGCGAAGTTGTCACTGCCGTCCACGATGACGTCGTAGCCGGAAAACAACGGCATGGCATTTTTCACGGTGACGCCGTCGAGGAGGGGAACGACGCGGACGAAGGGATTGATGTCGGCGAGGCGGTCGGCGGCGGAGTCGGTTTTTAGTTTTCCGATGGAGCTGGTGCCGTGGAGGAGCTGGCGCTGAAGGTTGTGCTCCTGGACGCGGTCGAAGTCAGCAATGCCGATCGTCCCCACGCCTGCGGCGGCGAGATAGAGCGCGGCGGGGCTGCCGAGGCCACCGGCGCCGACGATGAGGACCTTGGCGGCGGCGAGCTTTCGCTGACCTTCGACGCCGATTTCATCGAGGAGGATGTGGCGGCTGTAGCGGGCGAGTTCAGCAGGCGAGAGCGTAGGCAGCGGCGCGGACATGGAAGCGCGTAACAGAGTGGTTTCGGGCGGTGTCGCAAATGAATTTGCGCCATGCGCGAGGCCCGCTCATAGGTCGCGGCTTTCATACTATGCCGCAACAATTCGTCGTCATCATCGCCGGGGGAAAAGGGGAACGTTTCTGGCCTGCAAGCCGGGCGCAGCGTCCCAAACATTTGCTGCCGATCGTGGGCACCAAACCGATGCTCGCGCAGACGCTCGACCGGGTGCGCCCGCTTGTTTCCGCGAAGAATACTTACGTGATCACCAGCGCCGTGCAGGAAGATGCCGTGCGCGAGGTGTGCTCGAAATTGCCGAAGGCGAACATCATCGCGGAGCCGGTCGGTCGTGACACGGCGGCGGCGGTGGCGCTGGCGGCGGCGGTGATCGCGGCGCGCGATCCGAAGGGCGTGTTCGCGGTGTTGCCCGCGGATCACATCATCCACGACGCGAAGTCTTATCAGCGTGATTTGAAGGCGGCGTTTGCGGCGGCGACTGAAGCCGAAGTGATGGTGACGATCGGTATCCCGCCGACCGAACCGGCGACGGGTTTTGGCTACATCCAGCAGGGCGAGAAGTGGAAGAGTTTTGAGCGCCGTCCGGTTTTTAAGGTGAAGCGTTTCGTGGAAAAGCCGTCGCTCGATGTGGCGAAGGGTTATCTGGCTTCCGGCGATTACGTGTGGAACGCGGGGATGTTTGTGTGGCAGGCGTCGGTCGTTTTTGCGGCGCTGGCTGCGCACACGCCGGAGCTGAATGCGGGTGTGGCGCCGATCCGTGCGGCGCTGGCGAAGGGCAAGCCGCTCGGGCCGGTGCTCAAGAAGATTTATCCGACGCTCGTGAAGATCTCGGTGGATTACGCGCTGCTGGAAAAGTCGGCGAACGTGGTGGTGCTGCCGTCGTCTTTTGACTGGGGTGATGTGGGCTCGTGGCCAGCGGTGCCGGATCACTATCCGAAGGACGCGGCGGGCAATGTCTCGAAGGGCCTGGCGATTATCGAGCAGGGCAAGGGTAACATCGTGTTTTCGTCGGATGGGCATCTCACCGCCGTGCTGGGCGCGGATGATTTGATCGTGGTGAACACGCCTGACGCGACACTGGTCGCGCCGAAGTCGAAGGCGCAGGAGATCAAGCTGCTGCTGAAGCGCATCGAGGCGCTGAAGAACGGGCAGAAGTGGCTTTAATTTGAGCCGTTGACCGCACGATGAAGTGTCTGGGCATTGATTGGGGTGAGCGCCGGATCGGGCTCAGTTTTGGAGACGAGATCGGCGTCGCCACTCCGTTGCCCGCGCTCATCGATGCCGATGCGGACAAGCGCTGGGCGGAGCTGGGGAAAATCATCCGTCAGCGGAGGATCACGGATTTGGTCGTGGGGTATCCGCTAAACATGGACGAGACGGAAGGGTTCAAGGCGAAGGAGGTGGAGAAGTTCGCGCGGCGGCTGGACGCGGAGTTCAAGCTGCCGGTGCATCTCGTGGACGAGCGGCTGACGTCGTATGAAGCGGAGTCGTCGATTCCGAAGTCGAAGCGGCGTGAGGTGCGGGCGAGCGGGCTGATCGATTCGCGCGCGGCGACGATTATTTTGCAGGATTTTCTGGAGGAGAATCTGTCGCTGCCACCGCCGCCGGAGGATCTGCCGTGAGTGGCGGCGTGAAGACGCCGGACGCGAGTGGCGATAGTGAAGACGATCCGCGCGGGCCGAGGAAGCCGCATGTGCCGGAGGCGCTGCCTGCGGGTGTGACGCGGTGGAAATGTGTGTGCGCGTACGATGGGACGAGCTTTGCGGGCTGGCAGAGTCAGCCGGGCGGGACGGCGATCCAGGATGTGATCGAGGCGCGGATCGCGCAGATTTTTGGCGGACTGATCCGCATCAACGCGAGCGGGCGGACGGATGCGGGCGTGCATGCGCACGGGCAGGTTTTTCATTTCGATGCGGCGTGGAGGCACGGGCCGGAGAAACTGCGGGCGGCGTTGCGCGTGGGGCTGCCGCCGGGGATTCAGATCAAATCGGTGCGCGCGGTGACGGCGGACTTTCATTCGCGATTTTCGGCGGTGGGGAAGACGTATGTTTATCATATCCATCTCGGAGATGCGGATCCATTCACGCGGCCGTTCTCGTGGGTGATCGAGCGGCCGATCGATCTCGAGGCGATGGCGAAGGGCGCGGCGGTGTTGGAGGGGAAGCATGATTTCCGCGCGTTCTCGGCGCTGAACGGGCCGCCGAAGGAAGACACGGTGC
This sequence comes from Nibricoccus aquaticus, assembly GCF_002310495.1. Lineage (GTDB taxonomy): Bacteria > Verrucomicrobiota > Verrucomicrobiia > Opitutales > Opitutaceae > Nibricoccus > Nibricoccus aquaticus. Next base: position 4,010,190 of record NZ_CP023344.1, read on the forward strand.
GCGATCTGCGACGGTTCGATCTGGTGAAGCGCGGAAAGCATGTGCGCATCACGGCGACGGCGGATGGGTTCATGTACAAGATGGTGCGCAGTCTGGGGGGCGCGCTGGTGTCGGTCGGTTATGGCAATCTTTCGGTGGAGCAGCTGGGGGAATTGTTGAAGACAGGGAAACGGGTGGCGCGGGTGGAGACTGCGCCGCCGCAAGGCTTGTTTTTGATGAAGGTGTTTTATTGAGTCGCGGCATGGCGATTCAGGGATGCGAGGGGAGCGCGCGGAACTGGCGCGCGAAAATTCGTGAGTGTGCGGGCGGGTTGCTTCCGTTCGTGGATCTGGCGTTTCCGCCGGGCTGCGTGAGTTGCGGGGAGCTGGTGGAGGGATCGGGTTACCGGCATCTGTGCGTGGCGTGCGCGGGTAAGATCGATTTTGTGGAGGAGCCGGCGTGCGTGACGTGCGGGCATCCGTTTTATGGAGACGTGGAGGGCGAGCGGATGTGTCCGCATTGCGAGGGGATGCATCCGGCGTATCGCGAGGGGCGGACGGCGGTGTTGTTCAAAGGTGCGGCGCGGGCGCTGGTGCATGAGTTGAAATATCACCGCGGGCTGCACGTGCTGGAGGACATCGCGGAGGTTTTCCGGCGGTCGGAGCGGGTGATGACGTTGGTCGCGGATGCGACGCTGATCCCGGTACCGTTGCATCCGCGGAAGAAGCGGGAGCGCGGGTACAACCAGAGCGAGTTACTCGCGGAGGCGTTGGTGAAGGCGTCGGGCGGGCGCGCACGGATCGAGGCCTTGTTAAGGCGTGTAGTGGACACGGCTTCGCAGACGGGATTTGACCGGAAGACGCGCCGGACGAACCTGAAAAATGCCTTTGCACTGACTCCGGGCGGCCTCATAACGCCGGGACACCATTACATTCTTGTCGACGATGTTTTCACCACAGGTTCAACGCTCAACAGCTGCGCAGGCGTTCTTCGCCGCGCGGGTTGCCTGAACCTCGATGTCGTCACGTTTGGACACGGTTAAACTCCCTCCCTCCATGTCGATGTTTAGTAAGCCGAAGTATTCGACCGCCGTCGTCAAAAAGAAGGACATCCCCAAGGGTCTTTATACCAAAGACCCGATCTCCGGGGAAATCGTCTTTAACAAGGAGCTCGAGGACAACCTGATGGTAGTCCCGAAATCCGGATACCATTTCCCGATCGGTGCGCGGCCCCGCATCGCAGCGCTGTTCGACGAAGGCACGTTCAAGGAAGCCGACGAGAGTCTTCGCTCGGCGGATCCGCTGAAGTTCGTGGATTCGGCGCGTTATCCGGATCGCATCAAAAAGTACGAAAAGGAAAGCGGGCTCAAAGAGGCCGTGATCTGCGGGACGGGGGATATTTATGGAATCCCGGTGTCGGTCGCGGTGATGGATTTTCGTTTTTGCGGGGGCGCGATGGGGTCGGCGGTCGGTGAGAAAATCACGCGCGCGATCGAGGTCGCGTTGAAGAAAAAAATCCCGTGCCTGATTTTTTCGGCGTCAGGCGGCGCGCGCATGCAGGAAGGTATTTTCTCGCTCATGCAGATGGCGAAGACGAGCGCGGCGCTCGGGCGTCTCGCGGAAGCGAAGCTGCCGTTCATCTCGATCCTCACGCATCCGACGATGGGTGGGGTGACGGCGAGTTTCGCGACGCTGGGCGATGTGATCCTCGCGGAGCCGGGGGCGCTGGTGGGATTTGCCGGCGCGCGTGTCATCAAAGACACGGTGAAGCAGACGCTGCCCGCGGGTTTCCAGACGGCGGAGTTTTTGCAGAAGCACGGGCTGGTGGACCAGATCGTGCCGCGTCACGAGATGCGCGAACGCATCGCGGATTTGCTCGGCGCGCTGTTCTTGCGGAAGCCGGTTGTCTCGAAGGCTGAGCCGGCGAAGGCGGGCTGAGCTGGCGAAGCAGCGGCTTCAGGTCGCATCGATATGCCGGCCATCGTGCTCAACGATTATCCTGCGGTGCAGGACTATCTCTTCGCCCTGAAAGCGAAGGGCGTGAAGTTTGGCATCGACCGGATGCAGTCATGGGTCGGTGCGCTCGGGCATCCGGAGCGGAAGACGCCGGTTATCCATATTGCGGGTACAAACGGGAAGGGGTCGGTGGCGGCGATGCTGGAGGCAATTTTTAGCGAGGCGGGTTGGAAGACCGGGCTCTACACGTCGCCGCATCTGGTACGGCTGGGCGAGCGCGTGCAGGTGGGGCGGAGGATTTTGAGCGAGCGTGAAATCACGACGTACACGAACGAGCTGAGGGTGATCGCGGAAGACGTGTCGCGGGAAAATCCGGACGATCACCCGAGTTTTTTCGAGTTCATGACGGCGATGGCGTTTCTCCAGTTCGCGCGGGAGAAGTGCGATATCGCGATCGTTGAAGTCGGCATGGGCGGGCGCCTGGATGCGACGAACGTGGTAGTCCCGGAAGTCGCGGTGATCACGAGTATCGGGCTCGATCACACGGAGTTTCTCGGGGACACGATTGAAAAGATCGCGGCGGAGAAAGCGGGCATCATCAAGCACGGGCGGCCGGTGGTGATCGGGGTGCTGCCGGAGGCGGCGGACCGCGTGATCCGGGCGATCTCGAAAGAGAAGCACGCGCCGCTGTACAGTGTGCGCGAGGCGTTGGGGGATTTTTCGGAGGCTTACCCGCGGACAAATCTGGAGGGGGATTATCAGCGCGTGAATGCCGCGACGGCGGCGCTGGTCGCGCGGTTGCTGCAAGCGACGTGGCGGTTCACCGAGGAATCGGTGGCGCGTGGGTTGATGAAGGTGCGCTGGCCGGGGCGTTGGCAGCGGATGACGCTGGGCGGGCGTAGCCTGATCCTGGATGCGTCGCACAATCCGGAAGGCGCGGGGACGCTCGAAAAGAATCTAGCGCGGCTGGTGAAGGAGACGGGGCGCGCGCCGGTGGTGGTTACTGGCGTGCTGGGTGCGGCGCGGGCGAAGGCGTTAATCGAGACGATCAGCCGCTATGCGAAGGAGATTCACTTTGTGATCCCGCAGCAGGCGAGGGCGTGCTCGTTTGAGGAACTGGAGGCGCTGGTGCCGAGGACGTTCTCGGGTGCGGTGAAGCGGACGACGGTGGCGGAAGTTTTTCCCGGATCGGGCGTGGCGTGTCGCGTGGGTGGACCGGAAGATACGGTGGTCGTGACGGGATCGATTTATCTGCTCGGGGAAATTTTTGCGCGGATTGAGCCGGAGCGCGGGGCGGGCGAGGGGCGGTTGCAGGATTTTTGAAGATTGGTCGTGTTTGATCAGTCACCGCCGCGCTTGCGGGACTCTGCGATGGCTTGGGCGACTTGAGCGTTAAAGCGAGAGTTAGAGCCGCCGTTGGCGACCGTGCGGAAGAGCCCGGCCTGTTGCGAAGTCAGCCGGTTGGCGGCGGCCTGATCGATGAGTTTCCAGTCGAGGCTATTGAGCTCTACGGAGCCGCCATTCGCGAAGTTGGTGCTTTGGGTGACGATGGATTGGGTGAGCTGGTCGATTTGCGAAACGGTCAGCGGCATTTGTTCGGTGGCGGCGAGACCGGCGAACGCCTTCACCAGCAAGCGCGCGGGCTGAGTGCGCTCGTACTGACGTAGATTTTTTAGAAGAGCGGGGCCGAGGAGCGTATTGAGCGTGGCAGTTTCTTGCTGGTAGGACTGATTCAAAAATCCAGCGGGCTGCTGTGGGCGATCCGGAGAATTGCGGATGGCGATGACGTCGAGTGCATCTTCGTTGAATTGCGCTTTGGTCGCGAAGAAGGCTTCGGTCTGAGTGGGCGAGAGGGCTGCGTGGCGGAGGAAATCCTGGTACTCGACCTCGGTTGTAGCGCGATTGGCGGCGAGCTGCAGATTTTGCAGACGTGGGGCGCTGGAAACGGTGGCCATCACGGTCTTGCCGGCGGGCAGCGGACTGCTCTTGGGCATGGCTTCGTTCAATGCGAGATTGTACTCCGACTGAGCCTTGAGCTGGGCGATAACAGAGAGCGCGGATGCGGATAACTGGCCGGTCAGCGCGGTCTGAACTTTCCCCCAATCTTGCTGGAGAAACGTCCGTTTGAAATCGGTGTGAGCGAGGATCGTGCGCTGAAGCGTGTCGATCTGGACGGCGCTTAGCGGCTGGTCGGTTGTGGTGAGCGCGGCGGCGATGGCGATGGTGCTTTCGCGGACGGAGAGTTCGCGGCGATGTTTTTGGAAGGCTTGGAAGCCGGCCGGGCCCAGCAATTCGCGCAGTGCGGCCTGAATCGTTCGCATCTCAAGCCCGGAGCCCGCGGGGAGGCGGAGGTGCGGTTCTGAACTGCGATGTGGGAGAGAGAAATGCAAGTTCTCACGCAGAAGGCTCCGGAATCTTTCAATTTGGGCGGGGCTCAGCTGCAGTTCGCGGTAGAGGGGCAGGTATTTGAAGTCGGTCTGGGCGTTGGCCCAGGCGATGAGGTCGGTGACGACTTCGGGGTGGCGGAGGAGGAACTCGCGACCAGCGAAGACCGCTGGGTCTTCGGTGTGCGGGGCGGCGGCTGGAGCGCGTGTTTGCGATGCAGACGTGAGCAGGGAACTGGCGGTGGAGGTTGGCTGCGCGGGACCGGTGGTGCTGGAGGAAGTCGTGATCGTCGTGGAAGCGATGAGGGTTGGAGCTGCGCTTGGAGTTCGTGGTGTGGCCGGATGGGAGGTCGGCGCGATGGTTGATGCAGCGGCGGCGGAGTACGTGCGCGTGACGGGGATGACGAGTGCGGCGCAGAGGCTAGCAAGAACGACGGTGGTGGCGACGATGGGGTGAGCGGTCATGAGGTTGAGCAGGGGGAGGGCGAGGGGAACGGGCGGGAGGGCGAGAACGCTGCCGACAATGGTGGTGGCGACGGCGGCGGGGGCGGTGGCGAGAGCGTTGTTGGCGAGGAGGAGGGTGAGGGCGGCGCTGGTGGAGGTGAGGCCGCGGCGGGCGAGGAGGGTGCGAAGCTTGTCGAGGGCGCGGTCCACTCTCATGCGGGCGGCGTCTTCGGAGAGGCGGAGTTGGGCGCCGATTTCGGCGAAGGGTTTTTGCGCGATGAAGCGGAGGAGGATGGCGGCGCGGTCGGTTTCGGAGAGTTGGTCGATGGTGTCGTCGAGAATTGGAGACAGGCGGCTCCAGTCGGTGGTCGTATTGAGGGCGCTGGATGCGGATGCATTGATTTCATTCATGGCGGAGGCGGCGGCTTCGCGGGTTTTGCGGCGGCGTTCGCGGCGGACGGTGCTGGCGGCTTCGTTGCGTGTCGTGGTGTAGAGCCAGGCGGTGAGGAACGGGTGATTGGCGAGGGCGCGGGACTGGCGGGCGAGGGCGATGAAGACGGCCTGGGCGACGTCTTGCGCGAGGTGGGTGTCGAAGCCGACGCGGCGAAGGGCGGACGAGTAGACGCCGTCGAGGTGACGGCGGACGAGCTCGGCGAAGGCGGATTCGGAGCGGTCGGCGGCGTAACGGCGGAGGAGTTCGGCGTCGGTGAGCATTTATGGTCTGCTCAGTGGTAGCCGTTGAGGGGAAAACCGAACAAAGAATTTTTTCATACGAGGCGTGGCGGCGGATCGCTTTGGGCGCGAAATGCGGGGGAAGTAGTGGCGGAAGTTGTTGGTCGAAGCGGGTGGGCGGTTTTGGGCAGCGCGAGGGCTGGCATGGCGGAAGCTAAATTGAAGGAGCATCACCAGCACCGTTTTTCCCGCAGCCACGCGGGCTTTCCTGCCGCATGAATTACAACCGACGACAGCTTGATGAGATCGCCCGGCAACTGATCCGGGATGGGTATTTTTTCTACCGCCATGACTTCGTGTGGGGGTTCACGCCGTCGTTTAGGAACGTGAAGGGCACGCATTTCTACTTTATCGCGGATGGAGAGATTTTAACGCCGCGGCAGATGTACACGCATCTGGTAAAGACGTGGATTCCGGCGAATGCGGAAGAGCAGATGTTTTTCCAGAACCGGCTGACGGCGCATTTCGCGGCGCTGCCTGGGAGCGTGCCGGGCTGGCATGGGATGAATCCAGCGGAGATGATGGCGTCGGAGATGTTTCAGCAGGCGGGCGCGATGGATGGGGAGCACGCGGGGGCGTACGCGGTGTGAGTTGGCGGGGGCGGCCGATTGAGGGAATCGGACTACGAGTGAGGCCCGCTAATGGAAAAACGCCAACGGGGCGTTTTTAGGAGGTGCGGCTGCGGCCAATGGCCTTCGCGAGCGGGCGGAGACGGCCAATGGCCGCAGTGGGGGATGCGCGTTGGCGGGATGTTCGGATGGGTACGTGCAGCTAGTTTAGAAGTCCCAAGAGGAGATTTGCCGCGCAACGGCCTCACGCGAGGTGAGGCCCTACCACGGAGCTGAGACCTACGCGGAACGCACTCGGTGCTCAGGCGTGTTTTGATGCAGTCGCGAGTTTTTGGTGACGGGCGCGGCGGGCGGCGTGTTCGGTGCGGGCGCGTTCGAGGTCGAAGCAGAGGATGGTGCTTTCTTCGCCTGAGAGGTAGGTGAAGCCGCGGCTCTTGTAGAAGCCGATAGTCTGTACGCGCTCGAGGCGGGAGGCGCGGTTGGGGCGGGCGGTGCGCTGGCGGACGGAGGATTCGTCTTCGTAGTCGATGTCCACGCGCAGGCCGGTGAGGTGCGGGGCGTGGTCGCGGAAGTAATCGATCGTGCTTTCGAGAAAACGTGCGGAGATGCCGGCGCCGTTGAGCGCGTGGGGGACGAACATTTCGCGGCAATCCCAGGCGGCGCAGCGCGCGCCTTCGTGGCCGGCGACTTCCTGGTAGAGGAGGAAGCCGACGTCGATGGGCGCGCCGGCGTCAATGGTGCCGGAGGCTTCGAGCGTGAGGGCGAAGGCGAGGGCTTTTTTGCCAGCGAGCACGGGTGTGCCGAAGCGGAGTTTCCACTGATGCCAGGCGTGAGTCGTGGGGAGTTGCGAGAGTTCGCCGAGGGCCTTGAGGTCGAGGCGGGCGGCGGGTTTGTCGTAGTCGCCGCGCGGGAGGCGCAGGTCGAAGCGCTCTTTGACGAAGTGACGGAAGCCCGCGCTATAAACGGAGCGGAGTACGGGCCACCAGTGACGGAAGGAGGGCGTCGAGGCCCAGCGTTGAAAGTAGCTCATCCAGCCGGCGTTCAGCGGGTGCGACCAGTACTCGTTGAGTTCGGCACCGACGTAGGCGTCTTCCATGATCTGGAGAACGCGCATGAGGTAGAAGAGGGTCTGGATGTTTTCGTCGCGAGGAGAGGAGTCGTCGGAAGACTCGGTTGCGGCAGGCGATTTGGATGCGGTGGCTGAGGCGGCTTCGGGGAAGAGTTCGGCGAGGAGTTGGTTTGAAGCGCTGGCGCGGATTTCGTTTTCGAGGTCGCCGCAGCGGGCGGTGAGTTCGAGGAAGATGGCCTGGTGCTGGGCTTTGTTCGGGTGCCACTGGTTGCAGACCTCGAGGAACATGTTGTCCACGAAGCTGGCGGGCTTGGTGTTTTCGACTTCGAAACGGAGCACGGAAATCGCGGCGTGTTCGCCGAGGCGACGGTAGGATTCCCACTGGGCTTCGTCGTAGAACTGGTCGCCGGTGCCCTCGTGTGGGAAGGCGATGTTACGTGTCTGGTATTGGAGCACGTCGGCGGGTTCGTCGCCGGTGAGCGTGGGCTTGAAGTAGATGACGGTGCCTTTGTCGGTGCCGGCCATCCCATCATAGTGGATACAGCCGATGACGGCGTGCTGGGCGGAGCGGCCGTTTTCGCCGGGGCGGAGGGGCTCGACGTCGAGTTCGATCTCGACACCGAAGTCTTCGCGGATGCGGCGGAGCGTGTTGGCGAGATCGTCGAAGGCGACTTCGGGGTCGGCGCTGGAATCGGTGACGATGATGTAGCGGCAGTGGCGGCGGACGAGTTCGTAGAGGCCGAGGTTTTCGAAGTGGGAGCCGTCGGAGAGGTGGAGGTAGCTGATCTTTTTCTTCACGGAGTCCTCGGCGGCGTGGAAGGTGTCGCTCACGGCGGAGGCGGCGCGGTTGAGCGCACCCGGAGCGGGACGGACGACGTTGTTCGCGAGATTATTGGCGAAAGGCGGCGGCGTGTTGACCTCGGGTTTATCGAGCGACGGGCATTTGGAGCGGCCGAACATCTCGAAGAAGAAGGGCAGGCCGACCAGCCACTTGAGGCGGCTGTGGGGATTTCCTGGATGCGGAACCCAGAGGCCGAGGCGGAGGTTGAACGCGCTCATCACGAAGGCGACTGCGAAGCCGAGGTCCATGGAGACGCGGCCCATCTGGGAGTTGAAGGCGGCAGCTGAAGCGGTGACGGCGGACGAGAGGCGCAGGTGGGGAATGGCGGCGTATTCGTTGCCCAGTGACAGACCGATCGGGGAAATCGCCACGCTGCGGGCTCCGCGGTAGAGACTGGAGAGCGGATCGCCGGCGAGGTTATTGGCGGCGCAGCAGACGAGGTGGATCGGGCCGGGGGCGACGGTTTCGCCGCGGAGTTCGCCGAAGCGGATGTCGTCGTCGGTTTGTTCGGCGGTGGCGCGGCTGGGCATGGTTCCGGCGGCGGGGGCGGCGCCGAGATAGCAGCGCGCGAGGCGGGAGCGGTAAAAGTCGTGCATGCCGATTCGTGCGGGATCGAAGCACAGCAGCGTGAGGACGATGAAAAACGCGGAGACCGAAATACCGATCCAGAGATGCGGGCCGCTACCGTAACTCTGGATCAGCAACACGCAGGTGAGGACCATGCAGAACATCGCACCGAGGGCGGCGAACTGGGGCATGAGGGGTTTGATTTTCTCGGCGTATTTTTCCCAGAGATTGGTCGCGCGGGTTTCTTCGCTGGGTTTGCTGAGCCAGTCGCGCAGCCAGAAGAAGACGGCGCCGAAGAGGGCTCCACCGGCGGCGGTGCTGCCTGCGGCGGCTGCGCCGGAGGTTTCGCGGTTTTGGAAAAAGTCGGTGTGCCCGATGGCGGCGAGCAGCTCGTGGCATCCGGTCCAGAGGACGGCGAGTGCGCCGGCGATGACGGCGCAGCTGAAGCAGCGGGCGGCTGAGCGATCAACTCCGCCGGACCACGTGACGGCTTTTTCGTCGGGTGCGGAGCGGGCGACGAAGCCGCGCAGACCGAGCATGGCGATGCCGCCGACAAACCAGGCGGCGGAGGGAAGGAGCAGGCTGAGATGGAATTTTGAATCCCGGAAAAAGTTCTTCTCACTGACGATTTCCCAGTAGCTGGCGGGCCAGGTCCAGTGGCCGATGTCGAGGTCGGGGAATTTGTATTTGCGGATGAAGAACCAGGCGGCGGAGGCGATCACGGCGGTCATCGCGGTGAGAGGGACGTTTCTCCAGAAACTTTTCTCGCTGTTGCCGTTTTTGCCGGTGCGGCGCCACGCCCATTCGGCGGAGAGGTGGAAGGTGAGTGTGAGGACGCCGAAGAGAATCGTGCTGCACCAGTGCTCCCATTTGAGGGCGAGCGCGCTGAGCAGGAACCAGCTGTAGAGACCGGCGGCGATGGTCGCGAGGGCGGCGACCATCGCGGGGATCATGCCGCCGAGGATGGCGACGATCGCGCCCCACGTTTCGAAATGCCAGAAGCCGACGCGCGGCATGAGGAAGCGGCTGAACTCGCGGAGATGGCGGACCTCAGGGCTCTCGCGTTCGTCTTTGGAATGGAAATCGTTTTCGGACGCGGAAGGGAAAAACGAGCGGCGGTTGGTGCGACGACGGCGCAGCCAGGCGGTCCAGAAACTGCCGACGTAACCGCCGCCGGAAACGGTGGAGAGATAGTTGACGTGGCGAAGCACGCCGAGGCGTTCGAGCGCCTGGAGGATGCCGAGATTAAACGTGGCGCTGCGGATTCCACCGCCGGAGAAGGCGAGGCCGAAGAGATCGCGTTTGGTGAAGCGCACCCACGGCTCTTGCGTGAGGCTGGATGACGCGACGTCGAACTCCTCGGGATCGATCCAGGGCGGCGATGTGCCGGGAGGCGGTTGGGGCTGGCCGGGGTTTTCGCGGAGCTTGAGCTGTGCGTACTCTTCTTTTATCAGGTCCGAAAAAGAACCGGAGGTCTTCGCTGGGGTGGGGTTCGCGGCCATAGGTATTTCCACAGTGGAAGAATACTTAGGGAACGCGGCGAGGATGTTTCAGGGCGAAGCGTTTGCGAAAGAGGTGGTATGAAGAGAATGCGTGAACGAGTGTAGAGCCGACGCAATTGGATGTAGGCGCGGTGCCCTCACCGCGGGCGGTCGTGGCAAAACGGCAACGGTAGCATGCGGAGTGGGAGCACCCGCCTACATCGGAATGGACGGCGAGATATTGCGTGGAGGGCTGCGCTTCGTCGCAGCCATGATTGACGTTCACCGGCGCTGACGAAGCAGCGCCCTCCAATCGGAAGAGACCGCCGAAGAGCTATTGGGTCGCCCACGAGGCGACAATCCTCGCCGCTTGATCAATGGGGTACGCATTCGCCGCGGTTCAGTTGATCGAGTCCTTCACGAACTCCGGCGATGAGTTCTTGGCGGATGTCAGCGTGTAAGTGAGTGGGGCCTGCCTTGATATCCGCGAGTCCGGCATCGATGTTTTGCCGACATGAGCGCGGTAGATGATGAGATCGTCACGCGAAGACTCGTGAACCGTCGGTCGCTTCATGCATTTCAAATTATTCAGACTTAGGAGCTACAATTTTTTGGAGGTCGGAGATGTATTCCTTCATGGCTTTTTCGACCGCGACTTGTCCGTGAGACAGAAACCATTTTTGCAAAACAGCCCCGGCTTTCTTATTAGCCGCGATCTGCTTTTGTCCAAGAGGAGTTTTAAGTGATGACAGAATCGAGCGTAGCTCGTCCTCAGTAAAATTTGTCACGTACTCAGCCTTCCAGATTTTGACCGCGTCCTCAGTGCTCCAGCTGTTTTCGACACTTTTAACCATTTTGAGCGCGGCTGCCTGAACGGCGTCCCATGACTCTTTAGGCAATCCAGGAAATCCCGTTCGTACCTGATCGACCATTTGATTCACAGCCTCTTTCGTCTGCTCCATCGAAGCGGCCTTGGCAGTTTGGACTATCTCTTCGACCCCGGTAATCACGACTATTTCTTGTACCAACTGATCTCTGGTTTCTGTGTGGGCGTAAACGCGGGAAAGCAGGAACAGGAGAACGAAAAAGAGAACTGGGGTTTTCATCGAAGGCAGGGAAATTGGAGTGGAGTTATAGTTTCACCAACTCGGCCGTCGCCGGAACGTCCTTGATGATCTGAGACGGTTCGGGGCCGACGCCGAGGTAGCGGAGGTTGGGGAGAACTTTGGGCCAGGTTTCGCCGTGGTAGGCGACTTCGAGGGTCGAGCGGACCATGGCGGCGACGTAGCTTTGTGCGTTCTTCGGTAGGTCGGCGAAGTGGCGGACGTGGGAGATGTCTTCGGTCCAGCCGGCGTGTTTGGTGTATACGGGGCGGAGCGTTTTGCGGACGGCTTCGTTGCGGGGGACGTGGTGGAATTTTTTGCCCGCGGCGTTTTCGTAGTGCGTGCAGATGAGGAGCTCGCCCTGCCAGTCGCCGCTGTGGGTGAGGGCGTCGGACTTGTTGATCATGAGGTCCTGGTAGCCGCCGTAGCGAAGGACGTCGCCTTTTTCCACGGCGTCGTACCAGCCGACCATGCGCTGGCGGCCGGTGCTGGTGCCGAACTCAATTTTCTTGAGCTTGATGGCGAGCGGGTGGGCCTCGTCCATCTGCGTAAGGAAACAATGGGTACCGACCTTGGTGTCGTAGGCTTTGGCGACGCCGAAGGTGTGGATCGGCTGCACGGGGATGCCGGCGCTTTGGAAAAACTCGGGCGTGTAGGTGTGCGAGGCGGTGACGTTGGGCGTGAAGCCGTGGCGTTTATCGAGCCAGTAGGCCTGGCCGAATTCGCCGATGATGGTGTGGCCGGCGCGGACTTCGCGGAGGATGAGTTCGCGGACTTCGCCGATGTTTTTCGCAAGGCGCTGGCCGGCGTGCCAGTAGACTTCGGCGAGGCGGTCGATGTTGATCGTGAAGGGCACGATGCCGCGGAACTGGGTGAAGTCGAATTCGGATTTTTCGAAGCAGCCCATCTCGATGCCCTCGGCGTTGGCGCGGAGTTCGGCGGCGGTGAGGGTGTCGAAGAACGCGTTCCACGTGGCGGCGTCGGTGCGGTAAACGTGCTGGATGGTGCGCACGGCGCGGTCGACGCGTTGGGTGAGTTTTTGGACGAAGAGTTCCTTCGGTCCGAGGAAACTGGAGTAGAAGATCTGGAAGAGGCCGGTTTCTTCGCTGAAGGCGGGGGTGATGCCGCGGCCGGTGGAGCCACGGGGCTCTTCGTTGAGGACTTTCACGCGGTAGTCTTCGCCGGCGAGGTCGAGCAGGCGGTGTGTGAGATCGGAGAACATGGTGTGCTCGTCGATCAGGAGGCGGGAGAGAACGGCGTGGCCTTTCTTTTCGACCGGGAGGGCTTCCCACCAGAATTTGCGCGGGTCGGCGACGACGCCGGAGCCGATGCAGAGGTGCGGGGCGTCTTTCACGACGACGCCGGCGGGGAGGAGGTTGAGCTTGATGCCGCCGGCGGTGTGGCCGGAGTTGGCGCCGCCGTTGACCTTGAAGACGACGGAGACGGCGGAGGGGGTGCCGCGCAGTTCGTCAGCGACTTCGGGGATGAGGCGACCCTTGCCCTCGTCGCCTAGGGAAATACCGACGTCGGCGATGAGCGGGCTGGTGAAAGGAAGGAGTGGCATGGTTGGGTTTTTTTGAAACGCGCAACCGGAGCCAATCTGAACCCCTGTTGCGGGAGAGCAAAAAGAGGAGCGGGGCGGGCGGGGCAAGGGCGAATTTGGCGCGCCTACGGCGCGCCAAATTCGCCAGTGGCCAGTGACCAGTGGCCAGTGACCAGTGGCCAGTGACCAGTGACCAGTGGCCAGTGGCCAGAAGCCGAGATCGTCGGGATGAGAACGCTCAACGCTGAACGTTTAACTTTTAACGCTCAATCGATAGCCGGGAAAACGCGGGAGGAGTTGAACCGGCGCGTTAGGGACAATGCGCCCTACTTTGGAGGCGGAGGAGGGTGAGCAGGGCGAGGGCGGTGAGGAAGTAGGCGCTGGGGGAGCCGCCGCCTCCGCCGCCGCTGGATGCGGGGGCGGGTGTGGAGGGAGTGGCGGGGTTGGGCGTGGACGGGGTGCTGCCGTCGTTGAGCGCGAGAGTGGTCACCACGCGGGCGGGGGTGATTTTGCGGATGGCGGCGTTGCCGGTGTCGGCGACGTAGAGATTGCCCGAGGTGTCGAAGGCGAGGGCTTGGGGCTGGTTGAACCAAGCGTCGTTGCCGGCGGTGCCGTCGCTGTTTTTGTGGCCGGAGATGGAGGGGAGTCCGGCGAAGGTGCTGACGGTGCCGGTGGGCGTGATGCGGCGGATGGTGGCGTTGGCGGTGTCGGCGACGTAGAGGTTTCCCGAGGAGTCGAGGGCGAGGCCGGTGGGATTATTGAAGAGGGCGGCGGAGCCGGTGCCGTCGGCGGTGCCGCTGGATTGTTCGACGCCGGCGAAGGTGGTGACGAGGCCGGCGGGGGTGATTTTGCGGATGGTGTGATTGAAGGTGTCGGCGACGTAGAGGTTGCCGGTGCTGTCGATGGCGACGGCGGAAGGGTTGTTGAAACGTGCGGAGGCAGGGGTGGCGCTGTTGGTGGTGCCGGAGACTCCGGCGGCACCGGCGAAGGTGGAGGTGGCGCCGGCGGGGGTGATGCGGCGGAGCGTGTGGTTCATCCTGTCGGCGACGACGAGATTGCCGGAGGCGTCGAAGGCGAGGCCGATGGGCGAAGAGAACGTGGCGGAGGAGCCGGTGGCGTCGGTGTTGCCGCGCGAGCCGGGAGAGCCGGCGAAGGTGGTGACGGTGGCGTCGGCCGCGATCTGGCGGAGGGTGGCGTTGCCTGTATCCGAGAGATGGATGACGCCGGTGGAGGAGCGGGCGAGGCCGGAGGGCTGGTTGAAACGGGCGGCGGCTCCGGTGCCGTTGGTGGAGCCGGCCTGGCCGGAGGTGCCGGTGAAGGCGGAGACGACGCCGGTGGGGGAGATTTTTTGGAGCGTGTTGAGGGAAGCGTCGGCGACGATGAGGTTGCCGGAGGTGTCGAAGACGAGGCCGGTGGGATTGGGGACGAAGGCGGTGGTGACGGTGAGCGTGAAGCTCGCGCCGGGGGTGATGACGCCGCTGGCGTTGGAGACGGGGCGGAAGAGCGCGCCGCTAAGCGAGGTGGGCGCGGCGGTGAGGGTGAGCGTGGGGGACTGAGTGCCGGAGTAGGTGCTGTTGTTGGCGAGATCGGTCCAGCTCGCGCCGTTGTTGGTGGAGATCTGCCACTGGAAGGAGCCGCCGGCGCCGGCGAAAAAGGCGATGGAGCGGCCGGAGGTGACGGCTTGATCGGCGACGGGGATGAAGACGGCGATGGCGGCGGTGTTGCTGGTGACGGAGCCGGCGGGGTTGGTGACGGTGACCTGGAAGTCGCCGGCCTGGATAGGCTGGATGTTGGTGAGCGTGTAGGTCGCGGAGGTCGCGCCGGAGATGGGAGTGGCGTTGCGGGACCATTGATACGTCAGCGACGGGCCGGTGGCGGTGACGGAGAGGGTGACGTTCGCGCCAGGGGTGACGGACTGACCGGCGGGCTGGGCGGTGATGACAGGGGAGGTGGCGGTGAAGGCGAGGTTGAGACTGATCGCGCCGGAGTCGGCGTTGAAGCCGTCCACGGCGAATGAATACGTGGTGGCGGCGGTGGCGGTGAAGGTGACGGTGCTGTACTGGACGACGCCGTTCTGGAGGTCGTCGTTGGAGGCGATTGAGGCGAGGGCGTTGACGCTCGCGCCGGTGTACACGCCGAGGGTGGTGTCGAAGACGCTGCCCTGGGTGTTGAGCGTGACGGTGCCGGTGGAGGGGGCGGTCCAGCGCCACCAGACGGAGCGGCCGCCGGTGGCGCCCGCGTGGAGGGGCTCGCCGGATTGTTTGGTGGCATTGGTGTTGAAGCCGGTGACGCTGGCGGAGTTTCCCGTGAGGGTGATGGCGTTTACGAAGGCGTCGTTGGCGGGGATGCCGGGCGGGCCGTAGAGGCGCTGGGCGCCGGCGATGTCGTCGGCGGTGAGCGTATCGATGCCGCTGATGCGGCTGTTCATGATGGCGGAGACGGACTGGGCGGGGGTGGCTTCGTCGGGGTGATCGAGGCCGAGGGCGTGGCCGAGTTCGTGGATGGCGACGCGCTGGAGGTCGACGCTGGAGCCGCGGGTGGGGCCGCGGTAGGAATCCCAGGTGCGGGCGGTGTTGAAAATGATGTCGGCCTCGGTGCGTTCATTGCCGAGGGCCCAGGTGGTGGCGACAGCGAGGACGTTGGGGTCGAAGGCGGTGCCGAAGACAGTGGAGGAGAAGACGAGCTCGTTGAGGTCGTTGTTGTTGCCTGCGGGGCGGGGGGCGACGGACTGGCTTTGCAGCTGGACGGCGCCGAGCTGGGTGTTCCAGAGCTGCATGGCGAACTGGGCGCTGGAGTTATGGGTGTTGCCGTCGCTGAGCGTGGAGGAAGTGCCGAGAGCGATGACGAACGGAACGTTTCCGGCGGGCCATTTGATGGGAAGGCCGGTGTTGTCGTTTCTGATGAAGTCGAAACTCCAACCGGTGGTGACGGCGAAGAGAGTCAGCAGGAGCGAGGAGAGGAGTTGCCGGAAGTTCATGGACGGGCGGCGGTGGACTTCTGGCGGGAGGCGCGGATGCGGGAGGCGAATTCGGCGGCGGTGAGGGCGGGCGTATCGGTGGAGGGCGCTGACTGGCTCCCGGCGGATGGCGGAGTGCCGGTGGCGCCGGAGCTGGAGGAATGGCCGTGTGATTCGATGGGAAGGGAGACTTCATTTTCGTCGCGGAGCGGGGAGCCGTCGCTGCGGGCGACAACGGAGCGGCCGGCGGCGTCTTTTTTAATCGGATACTGGCCGTGCATGAGGGCGACGAGCGGGGTGAACTGGAGGCCGTTGCCGCGGATGAAGAGGATGTGTTCGTCGCCGACGGTGAAGGTAGGCGCGCCTTGGACGATCATCTGGCGGTCACCGACTTTGCCGCCGAGCATCTGGAGGATGAGGGGCGAAGGCGGGGTGCCGGCGATGGTTTCGGCGACGTCGATCTGGACGAAGGTGACGATGTTACGGTGGCCGTTTTGGTCGCGCCATTCGGAGGAGACGGATTTGACCGTGCCGCGCACGACGAAGTCGGCTTGTTGGACGAGGGAATCGAATTCGGGCGGGATGACGGTGGTGGCGAAGGCGCTGAAGCGGGAGAGAAGGACGAAGGTGATGAGCCAGCCGATACGCGAGCGGGGGCTAAGACGGCGAAAGGCGGGGAAAGAAAGCGCGGGTTGGGCCATGGGGAATTGTGCGGGCAGCACGTGGGGTGACTTAATTAAAACGATTCAGGCAACGGTTTGGACGCATGAGCGGCAAGGTAGTGCCGGATGCAGTGAAGGCCGATTGATGGTGGCTGCAAATAGCATCAGACCGGTGGTTGGAGGACACAGCACAAATGGTGGAATAATTTTTTAAGCGCTTAGGGGGCATCGGTTAGCGCTGGATGATGCGGAGTGGTGGCACGGGCGCGGCTAAGTGAATGGCATAACTGAGCGCCCTTATTTTGTCCGGCCAGTCTCAAAAAATCAGCCGGGCGGCGTGCGGTTAAAACTGAAAAATCCATTACCATGAAAACACCCGCCAAGACCCTTCGCTTCAGCACACTCGCTCTCGCCACCGCGCTTCTGGCGCCGGTGGGACTTTTCGCCAACGATGCGGATGACCACATCGAGAAAAGCTTCAAAGACTCTTACACTAGCCGCGTCCAATTGAAGGATGCTGATGTTTCCGCTGACGCTGAAAACGGTGTCGTTACCCTCAAGGGCAAGGTTGAGACATCCGACCAGAAGGCGCTCGCTGAAGACACGGTGCGCAGCCTGCCCGGCGTCACTTCGGTGAAGAACGAACTCAAAGTGAAATCCGAGCCGAAGGAATCTTCGGATGAGTGGATCGCTCTCAAGGTGCGCAGCTCGCTGCTTTATCATCGCAACGTGAGCCTGCTCGATTCCGACGTGAAGGTCGTGAATGGCACTGTGACGCTCACGGGCACTGCTGAAACTTCTGCCGAGAAGTCTCTGGCCGGTGAATATGCTGCCGACATCAAGGGCGTGAAGAACGTCGATAACCGCATCGCGGTCGTATCGAAGTCTGACAAGGATCACGCAGCCATGAAGGCGGACAAAGAGCGCATGCAGGCCAAGGCCGAGAAGAAATACGACGCCGCCAAGCATGATATGAAGGACGGCGCACGTGATCTCGGCGACAAGATCGACGATGCCTCGATCACCGCTCAGGTGAAGGGCTCGCTTGCGATCAGCCGCTCGGCCAGTGCGATCCGTACCGAAGTCACCACGCGTGATGGTGTCGTGACGCTGCGCGGCGAAGCCAAGAACGCTGCTGAGAAGGAACTCGCCGGTCGCATCGCCAAAGACATCCGCGGTGTGCGCGACGTGAATAACGAGATCGTCGTCGTGAACAAAGTCGCGGGCGAATAATCTCCATGCGCTCCGCTTGCGTGCTGGTGATCCCGATCATCGCTGCGCTGAGCGGGGCGAAACTCGCCCGAACGCATTTCAATTTCTGCCGGCTTTGCGCGTGACCCGATCCCGGGCGCAGGGCCTCACTTCAACACTCGGATCGATTATCCAATAAGGAACGCCATGTTAAGCTGGTCCATTACCTTCCTCGTAGTCGCGCTGATCGCGGCTGTGCTCGGGTTCGGTGGCATCGCAGGAACCGCGGCAGGCATCGCCAAGGTGCTCTTCCTCGTGTTTCTCGTGCTGTTTGTACTCTCGTTTATCGTCGGTCGCCGTCCGCGCGTCTGATCATAATACGTTTCGTTTAGACAAACTAAAATCCCCGGCTTCTTCCCGAGCCGGGGATTTTTTGTGGACGGAGCAGAGCGGCACTTGATAAGTGCCGGTCCGGTTTCGGGGGGGCGGGGCGATATAGCGCAGGGCGGACGACACGGAGGTCGTCCCTCCATTACGGAGCAGGCTGGGAGCCTGCGAGATTGCGGAGCGGCGTCGCGCGAGCGCGAGCCCTACGGTGAGGGCGAAGTTTCGAGCCGGACAATGCGGAGCATTGTCCCTACCTCGGAAAGCGGGTCCGGATGTTAGTTTTTGCGGGTGGAGACTTCGATGACGTCGTGCGGGGACGCCTCTTTTTGTCCGGCGGGGCTGACGCGCATGAAGCGGGCTTTTTCGCGGAGCTCGGGGAGGTTTTTTGCGCCGAGGTAGCCCATGCCGCTTTGGACGCCGCCGATGAGGTTGCCCAAGACATCGTCGGCGAAACCGGAGACTTCTTTGAGGGCTTCGATGCCTTCGGCCGTGAGTTTGCGGGCGTTGTCGGTTTTGTCCTGACCGTAGCGGGCGGCTGAGCCGGCTTTCATAGCGGAGAGGCTGCCCATGCCGCGGTACTGCTTAAAGAGTTTGCCGTTGATTTCCATGATCTCACCGGGGGCTTCGCGGCAGCCGGCGAGGAGGCCGCCGAGGATGACGGCGTCGGCCATGGTGAGGGCTTTGACGATGTCGCCGGATTTGGTGATGCCGCCGTCAGCGATGATTTTGACGCCTTTGGCGGCGGCACCTTTGGCGGCGACGTGCAGGGCGGTCATCTGCGGAATGCCGACGCCGGCGACGATGCGGGTGGTGCAGATGGAGCCGGGGCCCTGGCCGACTTTGATGGTGTCGGCACCGCAATCGGCGAGGAACTCGACGCCGGAGGCGCTGGTGACGTTGCCGGCGATGATGGTGAGCGAGGGAAAGGCGTCGCGGACCATGCGGACCATGTCGCCGACGCCGGCGGTGTGTCCGTGAGCCGTCGATACAGCGATGGCGTCGATGGATTCGTCCATCAAGTTGCCGACGTGGGTGATGATCTTGTCGCGGTCGAGTTCGCCGGAGGGTTTGCGGACGGGGGCGAGGGCTGCGCCGACGACGAGGCGGAAGTTGGAGTCGCGAGCGGGTTTGCGGCGGGATTTGGCCTCGGCGGTAATGCGTTCGACGTCGGAGCTGGTGACGAGGCCGCGGAGGTGACCGGCGTCGTCGACGACGAGCATTTTGTTGAGGCCGACGTGTTGATTGAAGAAGGCGTCGGCGGCTTTGATGGGGTCTTTGGCGACGTTGCGTTCCTGCTCGGTGATGAGCGAGGCGCGGGCGGTCATGACGTCGGCGACTTTTTTGGACTTGTAGCGGTCTTTGACGAGGTTGCCGGAGAGGAGCCCGACGAGGACGCCACTGGCGTCGTTTACGGGGAAGGTGGAGAAGGTGTATTTCTTCTGCTCGATCATCGCGAGGACGTCGCCGATGAGGTCGGTGGGGGAGACGGCGATGGGGTCCTGGATGAGGCCGTGGATGTGGCGTTTCACGCGGGCCACTTCTTTGACCTGATCCTTGGCGGGCATGTTGTAATGGATCAGACCGATGCCGCCGTTGAGGGCCATGACGATGGCCATGCGGGACTCGGTGACGGTGTCCATGTCGGAGGACACGATCGGGATCTGGAGGCGGAGCGTCTCGGAAAGTGACGTGGAGGTATCGGCGTCTTTCGGGAGAATGTCCGAGTAGAGCGTGGCCAGGGACACGTCGTCGAACGTGAGGGCCGTGGGCAGATTGGCGCGGAAGAACGCGTCGGCTGGCAGATAGAACTCGCTGTCGATCGCGTTAACAGAAGACGTGGCAACCTTGGTCATGATTGCCATGAGCGGAGTAATGGTGGGAGGGGAAAGCTCAAGGGGAAATTCCGCTGAGGTTCCCTGCCCAAAGCTGCAGCGGCCTGACAGGATGGGAGACAGCGTCAGCGCATCGTTACGTTGAGCGATGGTGGCGAACTTCCTGTCGTATAGTCGGCTTCGAATTCCCGTGTTTCGACGGCGTACTTGCTGGCGCGGTATTCTGCGCGGCTGGCCTGTTTCGCGTTCATGCCGGTGGTGTTCACGGGTGTGCTGGACGGCTGATACTGGCGGATTACTGCGCTGCCGGTGACGACCCAGCGATCCGGCCAGCCATTTGACTGCCGCATGTCGCGAATCGTCACATCCACGGTGCGTTCTGCTCCAGGACTCGATGAAAACTTATCGAGAAAATAGCTCTCCAGAGCGGACTGAGCACGCCGCTTTTCGAGCGCGAGCCTAGCTGCTTGAGCGGCTGCGTCTTCCTTTGCCGCTGTGACCGAGGATGCGGTGTCGGCTTCACGTTGAGCGCGGATTTTTGCGGATTTTTCGACTTCTGCCTGCCGGACTTTGATGGCTGCTTCGCGTGCAACGGCCGCCTTTTTTTCGCTGTCGATGGCGGCGGCTTCATTGATTGGATGCTGGCGCTGGAGATCGGCGGGCAGTTGTTGTTTGGACACGGAGGTGAGGCCTCCGGTGTGCTTGATAACCACCGTTAGAGGCGTTTCCGAAACGATGCTGGCATTGCTGAAAGAACGTCCGTCGGTGAGCGAGATTTCGGCTGCGAAGGTAGATGAAAACATCATCGCCGCCACGAAGATGAGCTGGTGTTTCATAAAATGCATGACGTTGCAAAGGTGTCGGGGATGCAAGCGGGCGACTGGAAAGGAAACGTAACAATACCGGTGTTCTTGCCAACCAACGTTCCGGGCATTGTCTCGCCCAGTGACTTTTCGTTTTGCAGCACGTCGTTATGCTTTGCCGTTCCGTCATCCGGTGCGGACGGCGCATGGGTTATGGACGACGCGCGAGGGCATCATTGTGCGGATAAGCGATGAAAGCGGTGCGGCGGGCTATGGTGAGGCAGCTCCGATTGCGTGGTTTGGGACCGAGACCGTGGATGAGATTGAGGCGGTCTGCCGCGAAGTGCGGGCGGAGGTGGATGCTGAGCGATTGGATGCGATTCCGGGGACGGTGGGGTTGCTGCGTGGAGCGGTTGCGGCGGCGCGAGGAATGTTGAGGTTACGCGCGCGGAGTGGGGCGAGTGAAGAGGGAACGCGGGCGAAGGACTATTTGCCGGTTGCGGCTTTGCTGCCGGCGGGGCGTGCGGTGCTGGATGCGGTGGGGCTGAAGGCGGAGACGGGGTTCAGGACGTTTAAGTGGAAGGTCGGTGTCAGTGATATCGGCGATGAGTTGTCGTTGCTCGATGACTTGATCGCGAAGCTGCCGAATGGATCGAAGCTGCGACTCGATGCGAATGGGGCCTGGGATCGGCGCAAGGCGGAGCGGTGGCTAGAGCGGTGTGCGGACCGGCCGGTGGAATTTGTGGAGCAACCCATCGATGCGGCGGCGCGCGGGGCGGATGATTTATTGCTGGGACTGGCGGGAGATTTTCCGACGCCGGTGGCGCTGGATGAATCGGTGACGGGTATGCGTGAAGTGGAACGGTGGATCGGTGCGGGGTGGCCGGGTTTTTTTGTGATCAAACCGTCGTTGCTTGGAGATGCGGAGAGTGCGTTGGAGAAATTGAAAGCGGCGAAGGCGAAGGTGATTTTTTCGTCGGCGTTGGAGACAGGGATCGGAGCGCGGGAGGCGTTGCGGGTGGCGTTTGAATTTGGCGGGGAGACGCGGGCGCTGGGGTTTGGTGTGTGGCCGCTGTTTGAGGACGCGCGATTCGATGGGCCGCATCTGGCACCGTTCATCCGTGCGGAGGATGTGGAGCGGATGAATCCGGAGGCCATATGGAACGCGCTGAGTTAAGGAAGCTGGTCGAGGCAACGGGCTGCGCGGTGGAGCGCGGCGGGTTTGTTTTTTTGTGCGATCCGAAGTGGGGTGCGGAGGAGCGCGCGCAGCTGGCGGAGATTTTGGTGGAAGCTGAGCGCGGAGGCGGTGGAGAGAGCGGGCGTGGCTGGTTGTGCGTGCCGAGCGGCGGGACGAGCGGGCGGTTGAAGTTTGCGCGTCATGATGAGCAGACGCTGGGAGCAGCGGTATCGGGATTTTGCGGACACTTCGGGCTGACGCGGGTGAATGCGGTGGACGTGCTGCCGCCGCATCATGTGAGCGGGCTTATGGCGCGGGTGCGTTGCGCGGTGACCGGCGGGCGGCATGTGAGCTGGAGCTGGAAGGAGCTGGAGGCGGGCGTGCGGCCGGAGCTGGCGGCGGTGGCGGATGGGTGGGTGCTGTCGGTTGTGCCGACACAGTTGCAGCGGTTGATGGGATCGGTGGCGGCGGTGGAGTGGCTGCGGGGCTTTCGGGTGATTTTTGTGGGCGGTGGGCCGGCGTGGGCGGAGTTGACGGAAGAGGCGGCGAAGGCGGGGCTGCCGGTGTCGCTTTGTTATGGGATGACGGAGACGGCGGCGATGATGGCGGCGTTGAGGCCGGAGGAATTTGCGGCGGGCGGACGGAGTTGTGGGGCGGTGATGCCGCACGCGCGGGTGGAAATCGTCGATGATGCGACGGGCGAAGAAGTGGCTGCGGGCGAGACGGGGTTGGTGCGGATTGGCGGCGGGAGTTTGTTGCGCGGGTATTTTCCGGAGCAGCCGGGCGGAGTGAGCGGGGAGGATGGGGCGCGGGTTTTTGTGACGGAGGATTTGGGGCGGATGGATGAGCGCGGGCAGTTGCACGTGATCGGGCGGCGGGATGCGGTGATCATCACGGGAGGGAAGAAAGTTTTCCCGGCGGAGGTGGAGGCGGTGTTGCGTGCGAGCGGTGAGTTCGCGGATGTCGCGGTGATCGGCGCGGCGGATACGGAGTGGGGGCAGCGGGTGGTGGCGTTTTATCCGGCGGGCCGGAAGGCGCTGGATATGCAGCGCGTGGAGGCGGCGCTGGAATCGATCGCGGGGTATAAGCGGCCGAAGGCGTTTGTGGCGGTGGCCGCGTGGCCGCGGAATGAGCAGGGGAAGGTGAACCGTGAGGCGCTGAGGCGCATCGCGGAATGAGCAGTGCGCGGCGCACAGGCGGGATGATGTGGGCCAGTGGGCGATGGCTAACAGCGCGCTCGGCGTGCGCGCTCCAGCTCGGAGGTCCGCTCGCTACGAGGGGAGTGTTTAGGATGCGTTATCGACCCAGGCGGCGAGGGCTTCGGGGAGCGGGGTGCGCTGGCGGTTGTCGGAGCGGATGCAGACGTGACTGGTACGGACGTGGGCGACTGGCTTGGAGGGTTTTGGGTCCAGGCGGGTCATCTCGAATTCGATGGCGTAGGTGTCGGGCGTGAGGCGGACGGGCTTCACGGTGACGGCGATTTTATCGCCGCAGAAAAGGGGGCGGAGGTACTCGGCGGAGCTTTTGGAAACAGGGACGATGAGCGTGTTTTCCATGAAGAAGGTGCGGACGCTGATGCCGGCGGCGGCGAGGGATTCTTCGTAGGCTTCGTGGCAGATCGCGAGGTAGTTGGGGAAGAAGACGACGCCGGCGGCGTCGGTATCGGGGAAGTGGATCGTGCGTTGGTAAACGAAGGGCATGAGGGGAATGACCAGTGACCAATGACCAGTGACCCATGGGTAGGAAAGGGAAAATCTACGGGGTCACTTACGCCGCTTCGTTTCTATCGGCGTTACCAATGGTCATTGGGAAATGGGTCATTGGTCATTCCGTGCCGCAGGTGCGGCATCGGTCATGGCTTCGAGGGTGGATTTGAGGGCAGGGAGGTAAACGGGTTTGGTGAGGTACTCGTCCATGCCGGCGGCGAGGCATTTTTCGCGGGTGCCTTTGGTGGTGGTGGCGGTGACGGCGACGATGGGGATGCGGCGGCCGGTGGGTTCACTGGCGCGGATTTTTTGAGTGGTGGTGAATCCATCCATGCCGGGCATTTCCAGGTCCATAAAAATAATGGAGTAGGTGGTGGCGGCGGTGAGAGCGATGGCTTCGGCACCGTTGGTGGCGAGGTCGGCGAGGTAGCCCTGGCGGCGGAGCATGATTTTGAGGAGCTCGCGGTTGACGGAGTGGTCGTCCACGACGAGGGCGCGGCCGCGCATGGGCGGAGTGGAGGTGCTGACGGGCGGGCGGCTGGAGCCGGGGAGATCGATGGGGCGGGCGAGCTGGGCGGGGGAGGTGGGAAGCGTGACGGTGAAGGTGGAGCCGTGGCCGAAGATGCTGTCGACGGCGATGGTGCCGCCCATGAGATCGAGGAGGCGTTTGCTGAGGGTGAGGCCGAGGCCGGAGCCGTTGGCGCGACGGGGGCGGCCGGGTTGCGGGGTGAATTGTTTGAAGAGGCCGGGGAGTTTATCGGAGGGGATGCCGATGCCGGAGTCCTGGACTTCGAAGATGAGTTTGCCGCGCGGGGCGCCGAGGTCGGGTGGTATCCAGCGGCCGCGGACGGTGATCTCGCCGTGGTCGGTGAATTTGACGGCGTTGTTGACGAGGTTGACGAGGATCTGGCGGACGCGGGCGGGGTCGCCTTCGACGGCGAGGGCGTCGGAGAACTGCTGGTCGCAGCGGAGGCGGAGGCCTTTCTCCATGGCGGAGGGCGTGAGGAGATCGACGACTTCGTTGAGGAGGAGGGCGGGGGACCAGGCGATGGAGTCGAGGGTGAGTTTGCCTTCCTCCATTTTGCTGAGGTCGAGGACGTCGTTGAGCATGGCGACGAGGCGGTCGCCGGCGCTGATGATGGTGTCGACGTAGCGGCGCTGGGTGGGGTCGAGGCGGGTTTCGGAGAGGACGCTGGCGAAGCCGAGCACGGCGGTGAGGGGCGTGCGGATTTCGTGGCTCATGACGGCGAGGAATTCGCCGCGGGCGTGGTTGGCGTGTTCGGCGGCGGTGACGGCGGAGTGGAGTTCGTGCTCGGTGTTTTTGCGCTGGTGGGCCTCGGCGCGGATGAGGGTGAAGAGGATTTCGCGGAAGAGGAATGCGGCGACGAGGGCGAGCATGGCGCCGAGGGTGAGGGCGCGGGAGATGGCGATGGTGGTGACCCAGTCGGCGGCGGGGAAGTCGATGCCGACGCCGGCTTCAACGCGGCCGTTTTCGTCGTAGATGGGGGTGAGGGAGGAGACCCAGAGGCCCCAGCGATCGGCCTTGAAAGTGGTGTCAAAGGTGGACTGGCCGTCGAAGACGGCGAGGAAGTCGGGGGTGGTTTCTTCGTAGATCTCGCCGATGAGGGTGCGTTGTTCGCGGGTGCCGTCGAACATGCCGTCGCGGTTGTAGTCGGTTTCTGAATCCACGATGAAGGCGACGCGGGCGGGGTCGTGGCGGCGGAAGGTGTAGATGTCGGCGATGAAGGGGTTGACGCGGAGCCAGTTTTTCTGGGCTTCGATGAGGGCGAGGTAGGCGGGATCGTTGGGTGGAGTGCTGGTGGTGACGCGGGCGTGGCCGAGTTTTTGGAGTTCGAGGGCGTAGGTGGGGCCGAGGCTGCTGTAGATTTTTTCGAGGGAGCGGTGGCGGGCGTTACCGGCCCATTCGGCGAGGGCGGCACCGAGGAGGATGGCGGCGGCGAGGAACCACCAAGTGGCGGGTGCGAGCTGGCAGCCGGGGCGGCGGTGGTGGATGGCGCTGCGGCACAGGAGCAGGGCGAAGAGCGACAGGCCTGCGAAGAGGAGGGTGTCGAACCGGTAGGTGAGGATGGGAATGAGCACGCTCATGGGCCTGTCAGCCGCGCAGGTGAGGCTCGGTGGCGAGCGGCACACTGAACGGGTGTCGGTAGTCTAGCGGTTTATCGGCGCAAACGCCGCCGTCTTAAAGCGATAAGGCGGAGAGGCGCGTGGCGAAGGCGGCGTCGGAGAGGACGGGAGCGGAGGGATGCGCGTCGAAGGGAATGGGGAGATCGATCCAGGATTTGCAGCCGGCCATATCGGGGGTGAGCGGGAGAGAGAGGGGCGTCGCTAGTTTATGGATGCGGACGACCAGGACGTGGAGGCCGGCGGGGCGGGACCAGTCGAAGCGTTCGCGGACGGTGGACTCGGTCCAGAGGTGATGAGGGTCGAGGCGGGCGACGGCGGGCCAGTCGGTGAGAAAGGCGGTGTGGGCGAGGTCGGCGAAGTAGCGGAGCTCGATGTGAGCGGGCGCGGAACTGGCGAGGGCGGCGGGAGTGTTGGCTGGCGGGGCGAAGCGGGCGGCGGCGGGTTTGGTTTTTTCGAACTGCTGGTGGAAGCGGGTCGGGAAGAGCCAGAAGCGGGTGGCCCCGATCTGGAAACCGGCGGGGCCTTCGGAGATGCCGCCTTTGCGGAGGATGAGGAGCTGTTCGCCGGTGCCGAGGGCGCTGACGATGACGGACCATTCTTTGAAGGCGGGGAAGTTCATGGGGGCGGCGTGGCGGCTGCGGTCAGCTCGGCAATGCGGCGGTCGTTAGTGGCGATGGTTTCGTTCCAGCGGGCGATTTGTTCGCGGGTGAAGTCGAGCATGCGCTGGGCGTAATCGCGGGTGGAGGCGTCTTCGGATTCGGAGACGGCGGTGACG
The DNA here is from genome assembly GCF_002310495.1 of Nibricoccus aquaticus. Taxonomy (GTDB): domain Bacteria; phylum Verrucomicrobiota; class Verrucomicrobiia; order Opitutales; family Opitutaceae; genus Nibricoccus; species Nibricoccus aquaticus. Next base: position 4,036,491 of record NZ_CP023344.1, read on the forward strand.
AGGGGAGGGAGTTTACCGGTTTCGAGGATGAGGCGGGCGCGGGTGTTGTGGCTGCTTTCTTCGTAGCCGAGGACCATGAGCTGACGGACGGTGAGGCCGTTGATGCGTTTGCAGAGAGGGTCGGTGTGATCGTCGGCCCGCATGGAGCGGGTGCGGGGAGTGGAGTCTTGGAGGTAGCGGGCGAGTTTATAGACTTCGGCGCGCTGTGCGTCGGGGAATTTTTCCTGGGTGCGATCCCACCAGCGGGCGAATTCCTCGGGGGTGGTGGCTTTGACTTTGCGGTCGAGCGGGTCTTTCGGCGCGCAGCCGCAGAGGAGGACGAGCAGGGAAAGCCAGAGCAGGGGGAGTCGCGCCATGAGGCGGACGTTGAGTGGCGGGGTGCGCGGAGAAAAGTCCGATTCTGGAAAAATAAAACGCCGTCCTGGTGAGGACGGCGTTTTGTTTTTTCACTGCGCCTGTTTGGCGACTTTGAATTCGACGGGTTTTTCGCCGGGAGGGAGGGCGAGGAGATCGTAATCCTGATAGCCGGTGATCTCGACATCGATGAAGGCGCCGACGGGGAGTTCGCGAGGGACGTACACGCGGCCGTCGATGTCGGGGGCGTCGGCTTCGCCGCGGGCGACGCCGGGTTCTTCGACGAGGACGCGGATGGTGCGGCCGACGTAGCGTTTGCTGACGTTACCGGCGATTTCCTTCTGAAGGGACATGGTGCGGTGCCAGCGGGCTTCTTTGACTTTGGCGGAGAGCTGATCGGTGCGCTTGGAGGCTTTGGTGCCTTCTTCCTGCGAGTAGCGGAAGACGCCGAGGCGCTCGAACTGGACGGTGCGCATGAATTCGCAGAGTTCGTCGATGTCGGCGTCGGTTTCGCCGGGGAAGCCGACGATGAAGGTGGTGCGCAGGGCGATGCCGGGGATGCCGGCGCGGATGCGTTTCACGAGATCGCGGATGTAGGCGGAGGAGGTTTCACGCTGCATCTCGGTGAGCATGTGGTCGCTGATGTGTTGCAGCGGCATGTCCACGTAGCGGGCGACCTTGGGGCACTCAGCGATGGTCTTGATGAGTTCGTCGGACCAGTGGGCCGGGTGCGTGTAGAGGAGGCGTATCCAGAAATCGCCTTCGATGGCGTTGAGCTGGCGGAGGAGCGTGGTGAGCGCGGTGCCGCGGGAAGAATCGACGGGCGTGCGGGGATTGGGGCGCTGTTCCCAGGTGTCCATGCCGAAGTAGGTCGTATCTTGGGAGATCAGGTTGATTTCCTTCACGCCCTCTTTGACGAGCTGGCGGGCCTCGGCCACGACGCTCTCGACGGTGCGGGAGCGGTGGCGGCCGCGGATCTGCGGGATGATGCAGAAGGCGCACGGGTGGTTGCAGCCTTCGGCGATCTTGATGTACGCGAAATGTTTTGGGGTGAGGCGGAAGCGCGGCGTGTCGTAGTCCGGAATGTACGTGGAGCGACCGGTGACGAAATTTTCGGGGAGGTCTTTTTTGCCGCGTTCTTTTTCGAAGAGACCCTCGATGATCGGGGCGACTTTGGTGACCTGATCGAGGCCGATGAAGGCGTCGACTTCCGGCATGGCGCCGGGAAGTTCTTTGGAGAAACGCTGCGACATGCAGCCAGCGACGATGAGCTTTTGTTCTTTGCGGCGCTTCCTCATGCCGCGGTTTTCGTGCTGCTCGAGGATGGTGTTGATGGACTCTTCCTTGGAGGCGTTGAGGAAGGAGCAGGTGTTGACGATGACGACATCGGCTTTGTCCGCTTCTGGGATAACCGTCATGCCGGCTTGGTGGAGGTGACCGACCATGATCTCGCTATCGACGAGGTTTTTGGCGCAACCGAGGGAGATGAGACTGACTTTGATCATAGCGGGCGGGCTTTGGCGTGAAGCGGGCGGAGGCTGAAAGAATGGAACGGTCGCGAGGGCGATGGGCTGAAACGAAAAACCGCGGCTCAGGGGCCGCGGTTAAAAGTGTCGAAAGTGTGCTGCGGGCTTACTTCTTGGCCGACTTCTTCTTGGTAGCGTTGGCGGCGGCCTTCTTGCGTTTGTTGTAAGCGATGCGGCGCTTCTTCTTGATGGTCTTGTTGTATTGTTTGCCCATGGATGAGGTGTTGAGAGGCGAGAGAGTGCGGGAAGGGCGCGGCGAGAGTCAAGAGTGCCCTCAAACGGCTTTTTAGATAATGCGGCGGAGGCGGAAAAGGGGAGGCGTGGAATAAAAAGCCCCCATCCGCGATGAGGCGAATGAGGGCGGTGGCGATTGGCAGAGGCTGGTTATTTTTTTCCGCCGAAGAGCGGGATGAGCAGGAGAATGCCTGCGACGAGGGCCAGGATTCCCATGACGATAGGCGGAATCGACAGGTTGGCGAGGGTGGTGAGACCGACGAGGATGAGGTAGATAGCCAGAACGATGTGAGCCATGTGATGTACAGGGGTTGGGGGTTGCGAGACGGGGCGAGACTTTCGGAGCTGGGAGACCAACGCCAGACTTTGCTTGGGAGCGAGGGCAGTGGTGCAGCTTGCGCGGGGTGGGGGCGATCACGGAGCTGGCGGGACGTCGGCACTCGCTGGAAAGGAAGGTGTGAAATGCGGGTGGGGGCATGATGGATGCCTCTGCTCTGGATTTTAGCGGGAGGTGTCGCATAGAGTGCGCGTCATGACTCTTGCCGACTACGGCTGGACCGAGGCGCTTGCGCTCTCATTTGCTCCGCATGCCGCGGCGGGGCTGGAGCCGGCGCGGGTGGTGTGCGAGCTGCGGCGGAATTTTTATGCGGTGCAGCTGGAGTCGGGCGAAGTGCTCGCCGAGTGCGGCGGGGGATTTTTCCATGTGGCGAAGAAGGCCGATCAGTTTCCGGCGGTGGGCGACTGGGTGGGCGTGAAGCAGCGGGCGGGCGAGCTGCGGGCGGATTTGCATGTGGTGCTGCCGAGGAAGACGAAGTTTTCGCGGCGGGCATCGGGTTCGGAGGAGATCGAGCAGATCGTGGCGGCGAATATCGACACGGTGTTTCTCGTGAGCGGGCTGGACCAAAATTTTAACCCGAAGCGCATTCAGCGTTTCTTGGTGGCGGCGAAGGAAAGCGGGGCGGAGGCGGTGATTTTATTGAACAAGTCGGATGTATGCGACGACGCGGACGAGGTGCGCGAAGAGATCGCGGAGCTTGTGCCCGGAGTGCCGATACACGTGACGAGCACGGTGACGCGGAAGGGATTGAAGGCGCTCGGGACGACTTATGTGCAGCCGGGGCGCACGCTGGCGTTTATCGGATCATCGGGCGTGGGGAAGTCGTCGCTCATCAATGCGCTCGTGAAGGATGAAGCGCTACCGACAGGCGAGGTGCGCGAGAAGGACAGCAAGGGGCGGCACACGACGACGCGGCGGGAGCTCGTGATCACACCGTCGGGAGCGCTGGTGATCGACACGCCGGGAATGCGCGAGCTGCAGTTGTGGAAAGTGGATGACGGCGTCGAGGATGCGTTTGCGGATATCAAGGCGCTGGCGTTGCGGTGTCGGTTCACGGATTGCGGGCACACGAACGAGCCGGGCTGCGCGGTGCTGGCGGCGTTGAAGAGCGGGGAGTTGATGGCGCAGCGCTTCGAGAGTTATCGGAAGTTAAAGGCGGAAAAAGTGGCGAGTAAACCGGCGCTGAAGAAACCGAGCGCGCTGGCGAGCAAGCCGGGGTGGAATAAGAAGAACGAAGGCGCGAAGCCGTTCAGGCATCGGTTTCATTCGGAGGATTGAATCTGGAACTCAGGAAGGCTGGAAAAGGCAGCGGCGGAGTTGAATCGCGAAGGCGCAAAGACGCAGCGAAGGTTTCGGTTTTTGTGCGACCGTGTCAGGAGGTTCGTTCCCGTGTTCCTGAGTTCTTGATTCGTCTGCCAAAATTGCCCGGAGGCGCGATGAGCCCATGGAAAAGCCGGGGTGTGTTTGTGTGAAGGGAGGCATTGCGCTTGAGGGAAGCGGGGCGCACGGTCTGGGGGCTTGGGTCTTTTTTAGGCCCGGCAAACGATGCTCCTTTCATGTCTCCAATTTCTCACCTCCCGCTGTCTTTCTCTTATCCGTCGCGGGCTGGCGTGGGGGCGCGAGTGGGCGGATGGGGCGCCGGAGCGCGCGGCGTGGATTTATCCGAAGGATGAGCTTTCGCCGGAGGCGCGGTATCGGGATTTCAATCATCGGTACTTCGCGAGTTTGCACGAGCAGGAGCGGATGCTGGCGGACCGGCAGCGAATGAATTTCTACCACGCGGCGATCTCGCGGCATATCAAGCCGGGGGCGCGGGTGATCGATCTGGGGACGGGCACGGGAATCCTGGCGGCGTTCGCATCGCGGGCGGGCGCGGCGAAGGTTTATGCGATCGATCACTCGAAGATTCTCGATCACGCGAAGGAGATCGCGGCGCACAACCGGCTGGAGAACGTCGAGTTCGTCGCGAAGCACAGCAAAGAGTTTTCCCTGACGGAGAAGGTGGACGTGATCCTGCACGAGCAGATGGGCGACTGTCTTTTCGACGAGGCGATGGTGGCAAACATCAGCGATCTGCGGGAGCGGTTGTTGAAACCGGGCGGGCTGATCGTGCCGAGCCGGTTCGAGCTTTTTTGCGAGCCGATCAAAGTGCGCGATGAACGGCTGGTGCCGTTTATTTGGGAGATGACGGTGAAGGGTTATGACTACGGTTGCATGGAGCGGAGTCGGCCGCAGGAGCCTGCTTACTACCGGCTCGTGAGCACCGATCTCGGGATCATCGATCACTATCTGGGGAAACCGGAGCCGGTGTTGTCGTTCGATCTGCACACAGTGAATGAAGCGGAGCTGCCGCAGGAGATTCGTTTTTCACGCACGGTCGTGAACGCCGGGCGGCTCGATGGCTATGTGGTGTTTTTCCGCGCGATGGTGGACGAGGATTTGAGCCTGAGTTCGTCGCCGCTCGATCCGCAGCGCGCGCCGCATTGGGGGTTTCGTATCCTCAGGACGGATCGCGATGACTTCGTGGTGGGTGACGTGATCGAGGTCACTCTGAAGGTCGAGAAGTGGCCGGTGCTGGAGACGTGGAGATGGAGTCACACGAAGCGTGCGAAAGCTGTTTAAGGAAACAGCGGCTGGGCGGCGGTGATTTTTTCTTCTTCGCGCGCGAAGCGGTAGAGGGGAGTCGGCGGGTTGCGGTCGAGCTGTTTGTGCAGCGCGGGGTCAGTGCGCTTGAAGAGTTTCAGGTCGTGAAGGCCGGTGGCGTCGCAGGCGAGGAGGTCGGTGTGGGCTTTGTGGACGCGAAGGCGACCGAGGACGCGGCTGGCGTCGGGCGGGAGCGGAGCGGACGCGGGGCGGAGGTTCTTTCGTTCGAGG